>DRKQ01000275.1 GCA_011051685.1 Gammaproteobacteria bacterium | reverse complement strand
TGGAGGATGATGCCGGCCGACCGGTGCGCATTATCTGTGTGATCACTGCGAAAGAGGACTAAACCGTCCACCAGGCGCTACTTCTTCGGCGCCTGTCTGATTCTAAACCTATTGTTTTACAAAGGAATTCGGCCGCCTCCCGCGGCCGACTTCAACTCCCCCTCGCTTGACCTGCGCAGGCAAAACAACGATCATACGCGGCTCTTTTTTGCCGCGGCCTTTGCCACTGACCCCGCGCGCAAAATGTACGGATCCGAATTTCTCGAGAGGTTGGAGCATGTCCCAGCAATTACAGACGTCCGATGTCGATGCCCAGGAAACCCAGGAATGGGTGGAGGCGCTGGCCGCGGTGATCGAACACGAAGGCGTGGAGCGCGCCCATTTCCTGTTGGAGCAGCTCATCGACAAGGCAAGGCGATCCGGCGCCAATCTGCCCTTTTCCGCCAATACCGCCTATGTCAACACCATCCCGCCGCACATGGAGGCTCCCCTGCCAGGCGACCAGGCCATCGAGGATCGTATTCGCTCCTACATCCGCTGGAACGCCATGGCCATGGTGGTAAAGGCCAATCGCAAGGCCGCAGAACTGGGCGGGCACATCGCCACCTTCGCTTCGGCGGCCACCCTGTATGACGTGGGTTTCAACCACTTCTGGCATGCCCCCAGTGAGGGTCACGGCGGCGATCTGATCTACTTTCAAGGGCATGCTTCTCCGGGCATGTATGCACGCGCCTTTTTGGAAGGCCGGCTCAGCGAGGAGCAACTGGACAACTTCCGCCAGGAAGTGGATGGTCACGGCCTGTCTTCGTACCCCCATCCCCACCTGATGGGCGATTTCTGGCAGTTCCCCACGGTGTCCATGGGCCTGGGTCCCATCATGTCCATCTACCAGGCGCGTTTCATGAAGTATCTGCAGCATCGCGGCCTGGCACAGACCGAAAATCGCAAGGTGTGGGCCTTCATCGGCGACGGCGAGACCGACGAGCCCGAGACCCTGGGCGCCACCTCCCTGGCTGGCCGGGAAAAGCTCGACAACCTGGTGTGGGTGGTGAACTGCAACCTGCAGCGCCTCGACGGCCCGGTGCGTGGCAATGGCAAGATCGTGCAGGAGCTGGAGGCCGGGTTCCGCGGTGCCGGCTGGAACGTGATCAAGGTGTTGTGGGGCAGCTACTGGGATCCGTTGCTGGCCAAGGACAAGGACGGCCTGCTGCAACAGCGCATGATGGAATGTGTGGACGGCGACTTCCAGAACTACAAGTCCAAGGACGGTGCCTATGTGCGCGAGCACTTCTTCAACACGCCGGAGCTGAAGGCCATGGTGGCGAAGATGACCGACGAGGACATCTGGCGTCTCAACCGTGGCGGTCATGACCCGCACAAGGTGTATGCGGCCTATCATGCAGCGGTGAATCACACCGGGCAGCCCACGGTGATTCTTGCCCACACGGTGAAGGGTTACGGCATGGGTTCTGCCGGAGAGGGACAAAACCGCACCCACTCGCAGAAGAAGTTGCAGGACAACGAGATGCTCGCTTTCCGCGACCGTTTCAATATCCCGTTAAATGATGAGGACGCCGCCGCCGGCGAATATTTCGTGCCGGACGCCGACAGCGAGGAAATGCAGTACATGCACGCCCGCCGCAAGGAACTGGGCGGCTACCTGCCGGAGCGCCAGCACCAGGCCGCAGCGCTGGAGATCCCGCCCCTCTCCATCTTCGATGCCATGCTCCAGGGTAGTGGCGACAAGGAGATGTCCACCACCATGGCCTGGGTGCGCATGTTGACCATGTTGTGCCGCGACAAGACCATCGGCAAAAACGTGGTGCCCATCGTGCCCGACGAGGCACGCACCTTCGGTATGGAGGGCATGTTCCGCCAGCTAGGGATTTATTCCTCGGTGGGGCAGCTGTACACACCGCAGGACAAGGACCAGATCATGTTCTACAAGGAGGACATGAGTGGGCAGATCCTCGAGGAGGGCATCAACGAGGCCGGCGCCATGTCCTCGTGGATCGCCGCGGCCACGGCCTACAGCTCTCACGGCGTCAACGTGATTCCCTTCTACATCTATTATTCCATGTTCGGCTTCCAGCGCATCGGTGACCTGGCCTGGGCCGCGGGAGACATGCATGCCCGCGGCTTCCTCATCGGCGGTACCGCCGGGCGCACCACCCTGGCCGGCGAAGGCCTGCAACACCAGGATGGTCACAGCCTGATCCTCTCCGGCACCATCCCCAACTGCGTCAGTTATGATCCTACTTTCAGTTATGAGATGGCGGTGATCATTCACGACGGCATGCGCCGCATGTTCGCCGAGCAGGAAGACGTGTTCTATTACATCACCGCGATGAATGAGAATTACATCCACCCCGCCATGCCCAAGGGTGCGGAAGAGGGCATCATCAAGGGGCTCTACCCCTTCAAGAAAGGCGGCAAGAAAAAGAACAAGGTGCAGCTCATGGGTTCCGGCGCCATTCTTCGCGAGGTGATCGCCGCCGCCGAGCTGTTGTGCGATGACTGGGACGTGGATGCCGACATCTGGAGCGCCACCAGCTTCACCGAGCTGGCCCGCGAGGCCCGCGACTGCGACCGCTGGAACCGCCTGCATCCCACGGAAAAACCCCGCGTGCCCTATGTCACCCAGTGTCTGGAGGGCGCCCCCGGCCCGGTGATCGCCGCCACCGACTATATCCAGTTATACGCCGACAAGATCCGCAAGTGGGTGCCGGCGCGTTACGAGGTGCTGGGCACCGACGGCTTCGGCCGCTCGGATACTCGCGCCCAACTGCGCAAGCACTTCGAGGTGAATGCGATGCATGTTGCCGTGGCCGCCCTCAAGGCGCTGGCGGATGAGGGTGGCATCGATGCCAAGACGGTGGCCGAGGCCATCGCCAAGTACGGCATCGATGTGGAAAAAATCAACCCGTTAAAGGCCTGATGGCCACAGAGTTCATAGAGGGTGCAGAGAAAAAAATACGTCACGGTACAAACATTGCCTGTTATTAACTCTGTGATCTCTGTGGCAAATAAGCAGGGCTGTAGTGTGGGCGTTGCCTGCCAGCAGGGTTTGTAAAGAATGTAAACGGTGGGCAGTACCTTATATGCCCACGGGTACACCCTACGGGTGGTTCGCTTCGTTAATGTCTTGAAGCGCACTGTCCAAAGAGAATAAATAATATGCCAAAAGAAATTTTAGTTCCTGACATCGGTGACTTTGAGGACGTGGAAGTCATCGAGGTACTGGTAGCCCCCGGTGATACCGTGGCCGCCGAGGATTCGCTGATCTCCGTGGAGTCCGACAAGGCCACCATGGAGATCCCCGCCCCTGAGGCGGGGGTGGTGAAAGAGGTAAAGGTGGCAGTGGGAGACAAGGTCTCGCAAGGCAGTCCCATCCTGCTGCTGGAGCCCACGGGTGAAGCGACTTCTGCCGGGCCGGCGGAGCCGGCAAAGGAGAGTGCGCCGGCCGCCCCCGCGACAAGCCAGCCCGAACCGGCGCCGCTCACACCGCCGGTGGCCCCGCGCTCCGCACCGCCGCCGCACAAGCCCTCGCCCACCGCCGGCTTCGATGAGGTGAGTTTCGCCCGCGCCTACGCCTCGCCCTCGGTGCGCCGTTTCGCCCGCGAGCTGGGGGTGGATCTGGGACGGGTGGCCGGCAGCGGCCGCAAGGGGCGCATCCTCAAGGACGACGTGAAGGCCTTCGTGAAACAGACCCTGACCCAGGGCGTGCCGGCCAGCGGTGGACTGGCGGTGGAGCCCATGCCGGAGATCGATTTCAGCCAGTGGGGCGACATCGAGATCCAGAAGCTCTCCAAGATCAACAAGCTCACCGGCAAGTTCCTGCACCGCAACTGGGTGACCATTCCCCATGTCACCCAGTTCGACGAGGCGGACATCACCGACCTGGACGACTTCCGCCGCACCATGGCCGCCGAATACAAGGACAAGGGGATCAAGATCACCATGCTGGCATTTTTGATCAAGGCCGTGGTCTCGGCGCTGCGTGAGTTCCCGCGTTTCAATTCGTCGCTGGATCCCAGCGGTGAAAACCTCATCGTCAAGAATTATTACCACATCGGCATCGCCGTGGACACGCCGGACGGCCTGGTGGTGCCGGTGGTGCGCGACGCCGACTGCAAGTCCCTGGTGGACATTGCCGCCGAGCTGGGCGAGATCAGCCAGAAGGCGCGGGACAAGAAACTCAAGCCCGCCGACATGCAGGGCGGTTGTATGACTATTTCCAGTTTGGGCGGCATCGGCGGCACCAAGTTCACGCCCATCGTCAATGCGCCCGAGGTGGCCATTTTGGGCGTGTCGCGGCACAAGATGACGCCGGTGTGGAATGGTAAGGAATTTTCACCGCGGTTGATGTTGCCATTGTCCCTGTCCTACGATCACCGGGTCATCGACGGCGCCGATGGCGCGCGTTTCACCACTTTCCTTGGCAAGGTGCTGGCCGATGCGCGCCGTTTGGTGATGTAGCCCATGAGTAATCTGATTGAAGTTAAAGTTCCCAATATTGGCGACTTCGCAGACGTCGAGGTCATCGAGGTGCTGGTCGGCCCGGGCGACACCATCGCCGCCGAGGATTCACTGATCTCCGTGGAGTCTGACAAGGCCACCATGGAGATCCCCGCGCCCCAGGGGGGTGTGGTGAAAGAGCTGCTGGTGAATGTGGGCGACAATGTGTCCGAGGGTTCGCCCATCCTCATGCTGGAGGCCGATGAAAGTACGCAGTCCGCACCGCTGGAGAAGCCGGCGGCAGAACAAGCCGCAACGGGCGAAACCGCAGAGAAAACGGCGCCGGTTACCGCACCGGCCGCGGCGACCTTTGCCGGCAACGTGGATATCAGCGCCCAGGTCGTGGTGCTGGGCTCGGGGCCCGGCGGCTACACCGCCGCCTTCCGCGCCGCCGACCTGGGCCTGAAGGTGATCCTCATCGAACGCTACGAGAGCATCGGCGGCGTCTGCCTCAATGTGGGCTGCATTCCCTCCAAGGCCCTGTTGCATACCGCGCAGGTGATCAACGAGGCTGCCGAGTTCGGTGACATCGGTGTCAGCTTCAACACGCCAAAGATCGATCTCGACAAGCTGCGTGGACACAAGCAGGCCGTGGTGGACAAGCTCACCGGCGGCCTCAAGGGCCTGGCCAGGCAACGCAAGGTACAGATCGTTCACGGCTATGGCAAGTTCACTTCAGCCAACACGATTGAGGTGGAGGCGGAGGACGGCACCAAAACCGTGGTGGGTTTCGAGCACTGCATCATCGCCGCCGGCTCCCGCGTCACCAAGCTGCCCTTCATTCCCTGGAGCGATCCGCGGGTGATGGATTCCACCGATGCGCTGGAAATCGAGGAAGTGCCCAAGCGCCTGCTGGTGGTTGGCGGCGGCATCATCGGCCTGGAGATGGCCACGGTGTACGACGCCCTGGGCGCCGAGGTTACCGTGGTGGAACTGTCGCCGGGGCTGATTCCGGGCGCCGACCGCGACGTGGTGCGGCCCCTGGAGCGGCGCATCAAGAAGCGTTACGAAAATATTTTCCTGAATACCAAGGTCACGGCCATCGAGCCCACCGACGAAGGTCTGCTGTGTTCCTTTGGAGGGTCCGCCAAGCAAAAGAAAGGCGCGCCGGAGCAGGACACCTTCGACCGCGTGCTGGTGTCCATCGGCCGTTCCCCCAACGGCCTGCTGATCGATGCCGAGAAGGCCGGCGTGGCAGTGGACGAGCGTGGTTTTATCCATGTCGACAAGCAAATGCGCACCAACGTGCCGCACATCTTCGCCATCGGCGATATCGTGGGTCAGCCCATGCTGGCGCACAAGGCCACCCACGAGGGCAAGACCGCCGCGGAGGTCATCGCCGGCATGAAGTCCTTCTTCGATGCGCGCACCATTCCTTCCGTTGCCTACACCGACCCGGAAGTGGCGTGGATGGGCAAGACCGAGGACGAGTGCAAGGCCGAGGGCATCAGCTACGAGAAGGGCGTGTTTCCCTGGGCGGCCAGCGGGCGATCCCTGTCCCTGGGCCGTGACGAGGGCATGACCAAGGTGTTGTTCGACGAGAACCATCGCCTCATCGGCGCGGCCATGACCGGCCCCAATGCCGGCGAGCTGATCGCCGAGGCGGTGCTGGCCCTGGAAATGGGTGCCGATATCGAAGACATCGCCCTGACCATTCACCCGCATCCCACCCTGTCGGAGACCTTCAACTTCGCCGCCGAGGTGGCCGAGGGCACCTGTACCGATATCTACGCACCGAAGCGAAAAAAGTAGCCTGACGCGAAACAGGCTACGCTGGACCCAACATCGAGAAACAGCATGAGTAAAACCAAGATCAACAAAGTGGTGCTCGCCTATTCCGGCGGGCTGGATACCTCCATCATCCTCAAGTGGCTGCAGGACGAATACGACTGCGAGGTGGTGACCTTTACCGCCGACATCGGCCAGGGCGAAGAGGTGGAGCCGGCGCGCGAAAAGGCCAAGGCGGCGGGTGTGATGGAGATCTACATCGACGATCTGCGTGAGGAATACGCCCGTGATTTCGTGTTTCCCATGTTTCGCGCCAACGCCATCTACGAGGGCGAGTATCTGTTGGGCACCTCCATCGCCCGGCCGTTGATCTCCAAGCGTCAAATTGAAATCGCCAACGAGACGGGCGCCGACGCGGTGTCCCACGGCGCCACCGGCAAGGGCAACGACCAGGTGCGTTTCGAGCTGGGTTATTACGGCCTCAAGCCGGACGTGCACGTCATCGCTCCCTGGCGCGAATGGGATCTCAACTCCCGCGAGAAACTCATGGCCTATGCCGAGGCCCACGGCATCGCCGTGGAGCAGAAGCGGGGCAAGAAATCCCCCTATTCCATGGACGCCAACCTGCTGCACATCTCCTACGAGGGCGGCATCCTGGAAGATCCCTGGGCGGCGCCGGAGGAGGGCATGTGGCGCTGGACCGTGTCGCCGGAGAAGGCCCCGGATACACCGACCATCATCGAGCTGAGGTTCGAGAAGGGCGACATCGTGGCCATCGACGGCGAGAAGATGAGCCCGGCGCAGGTCATGGAGCACCTGAACAAGGTCGCCGGCGCCAACGGCATCGGCCGCGACGACATCGTGGAGAACCGCTACGTGGGCATGAAGTCCCGCGGCTGTTACGAGACCCCGGCGGGCACGGTGATGCTCAAGGCCCATCGCGCCATGGAGTCCATCACCCTGGATCGCGAGGTGGCCCACCTGAAAGACGAGCTGATGCCGCGTTATGCCACGCTGATCTACAACGGCTACTGGTGGGCGCCGGAGCGCCGCATGTTGCAGGAGATGATTGATGCCTCCCAGGTCACGGTGAACGGCCGGGTGCGCCTGAAATTGTACAAGGGCAACGTGATCGTCGAAGGGCGTGAGTCCGCCACGGATAGCCTGTTTGACGCCAATATCGCCACCTTCGAGGACGACGAGGGTGCCTACAACCAGCAGGATGCCGAGGGCTTCATCAAGCTCAACGCCCTGCGCATGCGCATCGCCGCCAGGAAAACTACCTAATTTCCCCACAACTGATTGGCAATATTACCATTTTGTGCTTAGATGCCCCTGTGATTGTCAAACCTGTGGTTTAGCGCCTCTCGGAGCATGGCTACAGGGCTAGACAGCACTGGGCAAAAATCACAATAACAAAGACAGTTGTTCCGGTGTGCGCACCGCTGTCATCGCAGAAGGGGGGTTATTTGCAGACGACGCTTAATCTCGTCAAAGGCATTACCCAGAAGGAACTCTCCGATATCTCCATTGAGTCGGGTGAGGGCATCGTAGCCCTCGATCAACAAGGATGTGTACTTAGTGTCAATTCCGAAGCCGAGCGTATGCTGGGCTGGTCTACCGCCGAAATCCTCGGTGAGGATTTCTTTTCCCTCAGTAAATTTTCCCTTGCAGATATCGCCGCCCTCGGTTCCGGCTCACGCTGTCCGGCGCTGAAGACCATCAACTGTCCCCATCTCAATGTTAGCGCCAGAATCAATCGCAAAGACGGCCAGCAGATACTCATCAACTTCATGCTCACCACCTTGTTTGACGGTGGTCTGGTGTCTGGAAAATTGTTTGTGTTTAGCGAAGAAATCGACGCCCAGGCTGAGGTCCATTCCCGGGAGGTAGTGGACAATGCCGCAAGCATTATCGTGAAACTGGATGCCGGCGGTAATGTGGTATTTGCCAACCGTCACGGTCAATGGTTGTTTGGCGATGTGAGTGATGATGAGTTGCTGCCGGAATCTGTCGTCACCTTGCTGGTAGAAAGCCCTTGCCAACTGGATCAACAAACACTGTTAGACCGCCGTTGGGTGGAGGGTCAGGAAAAAGAGGTGTGTGTGGCCTGGTCCGTGTCGGTGTTGCGGGATGATCAGGGTGTGGTCACGGGTGCGGTGTGTGTGGGAAATGATTTTACTGATCATCACCATTCGCTGAAAAGGCAACTGCATGAAAGCTCCACCGTACAGAAAATTTTTGAGCACATTCGCGATGGCGTCATCACAGTGGATTTCGAAGGCAGGGTTGAGTATCTCAATCCAACTGCAGAACATCTCACGGGTTGGGGTAATGAGGAGGCTCGGGGCCAATGGCTCAAGGATGTTTATCATGTGGTGGAAGAACAGAGCATGGAAAGCGCCGATGACCTGGTGATGCGTTGTATGCGTGAGCGCAGTAGTACACACTGCCAGGGTAATCGCGTGCTATTGCGCCGTGATGGTTGGGAATTTGCGGTACAGGAATCGGCCACACCGGTACATGATGTCAATGGAGATATCTCTGGCGCGGTGTTGGTATTCAGTGATATTTCCGAATTGCGCGGCATGGAACGCTGGATGGAATATGAGTCGCAACATGACTCTCTGACCGGCCTTATCAACCGCCAGCAGTTTGAAGAGCGCCTGCAGGCGGCCTTGGACAGTGCGCAATCCAATGATGAACAACACGTACTGTGTTATCTCGATGTCGATCAGTTCAGATTGATCAACGATACCTATGGTCGCTCTGCCGGCGACCGCTTGTTGAAGGAAATCTCCCTGTTGTTGAAGGAGTGCCTGAGGGATGATGAAAGCCTGGCCCGTTTGGGCGGCGATGAGTTTGCTGTGATATTACAGAACCAGTCTCTGGATTCTGCGCGCAGGGATGCCAAGGCATTGTGTCGTGCGGTGCGTGATTTTCATTATGTCTGGCAGGACAAGCCCTATGAGGTGGGAATGAGTATTGGCCTGGTGCCCATCACTGCGCAATGGCATGATCTGGCGGAGATCATGCGCGTGGCGGATTCAGCCTGTGACGTTGCCAAAGAAATGGGCCGTAATCGCGTGCATGCCTATGCGCCTCGTGATCTTGCCCTGCGCCAGCGCGAAGTTGAAATGCGCTGGATTCAGTATATCCGCCATGCCCTCAATGAAGACCGCTTTCAGTTGTATTGCCAGAACATCGTGCCCCTGGGCGCTGATCCAGAATACGATACTCATTACGAAATTTTGTTGCGTATGAAAGGGGATGATGGGAAGTTGATTCGTCCCACTGAATTTATTGCCGCAGCGGAACGTTATCACCTGATGCCGGCCATTGATCGATGGGTGGTCACTCAGGCGCTGGATTTGCTGGCCAGGCGCCTGCGCCGTGGCGCCATCAATGGCATGTTTGCCATTAACATCTCCGGCCAGTCACTGGATGATGATGAATTTCTCCATTTCGTGGTGGACAGATTGCACGACTGCGCCGTGCCGCCGGAGATGATCTGCTTTGAGATCACGGAAACGGTGGCGGCCACCAATCTCATGGGGGTACAGAAATTCATCGCCGTGTTACATGGCATGGGCTGTCGCTTTGCGCTGGATGATTTTGGTCGCGGAATATCTTCTTTTGCCTACCTGAAAAATCTCAAGGTGGACTATCTGAAGATAGACGGCCTGTTTGTCAGGGATATTGTCGACGATGAGATTGGTTGTGCCATGGTCGAATCCATCAATCACATTGGCCATATCATGGGTATCCAGACCATTGCAGAATTCGTGGAATCACAGGATGTGCTGGAGAAACTTATTACCCTGGGCGTGGACCATGTGCAGGGCTACCAATTGGGGCGGCCTCGTCCCATGCTTCCCGCCTACCGCAACAGCGCAATGCATTAACATTCACCGGCCCCATCCCGTGTTTGTCGCCTGTAACATTCCCCATCGTTGTTCATCCTAGTGCTGTGGCAGGCATTTCCGGCCTGCCAGGAAAATAACCCCGCATTAAATACGGAGCATAAAAGCGATGAAAAACAGTAAATTGATTGCCCGGTCCGCCTTGGTGAGCCTGCTTGCAGTAGGCGTCCTGAGCACTGTCAGTGAGCCCGTGGAGGCAGGCAAGAAAAAAATGGAAAAATGCTACGGTATCGTCAAGGCCGGGCAGAATGACTGTCAGACCTCCAATAGCGCCTGTGCCGGAACGGCGGAGGTAGACGCCAAGCCCACGGCATTCATCGTCTTGCCCAAGGGCAGTTGTGAGAAAATCGTTGGCGGCAGCCTGAAGCCCAAAGCCTGATCGGCATTAACATGTATTCGCAGGTGAATGGCAGCATCCCAGCTCGTGCCGGCATTGGGCTGCGTGCGCCACACTTTCAGGCTGTGCTGGACACCTTGCCGGAGGTGGCCTGGTTCGAGGCACACAGCGAAAACTATTTCGGTATTGCTGACAGTGGCCAGTTGGGTGGCGTACCCTTGCACTATCTGCAACGGGTGCGCGAACACTATCCCGTCAGCCTGCATGGGGTGGGTTTGTCCCTTGGTTCGGTGGATCCCCTCGATCGCTCTCATCTTAAACAGTTGAAGACGCTTATCGAGATCATCGAACCGGGGCTGGTCTCGGAACACCTGTCCTGGAGTTCGGTGGACGGCCAGTATTTCAATGACCTGCTTCCGCTGCCCTATACTGAAGAGGCCCTGGTGCACTTGGTGGAGCGTGTTTCGGCAACCCAGGATTTCCTCGGCCGGCAGATTCTCGTGGAGAATGCCTCTTCGTATCTGGAGTTTGCCGATGCCAATATCCCCGAGTGGGAATTTATTGCGGAGTTGGCGCGGCGCGCGGATTGCAAAATACTGTTAGACGTGAACAATGTTTACGTCAATGCCATGAATCATGGCTTCGACCCACAGCACTTCTTGCAGGCCGTGCCCGTGGATCTGGTGGAAGAAATTCACCTTGCCGGACACACTGTGAAGACCTTTGGTGAGGGCGTGTTGCGTATCGACACTCACGACCAGCTGGTATGTGATGCGGTGTGGGATCTGTATGAGTCCGCAGTCCAGCGTTTTCCCCATGTGCCGGTATTGATCGAATGGGACAGCAGGCTGCCGGAGTTGGACGTGTTGCTGGCAGAGGCGGCGCGCGCAGATGGCATTACTGGTATTGGCGAGGGAGAACGACATGCCCGGCTTGCATGAACAGCAACGCCGTTTTGCCAATTTTATAACTGCCACGGACGAGGCCCCACCAGGATTGGCCATGCCGGGCTTGAAGTCTGGCGCCGTAGGCGAGTTTACAGATGAACAACGTCTGCAGATCTATCGCAACAACTACCGCATCAGTCTGCGTGAGGCCCTGGCCGGGGTTTATCCCGTGGTTCAAAAACTGGTCGGTGAGGAATTTTTTCACCATGCCGCCCGTGAATATGTCCTGCAACATCCTTCACACAGGGGAAATCTGCATCATTACGGCGCCGACTTTGCCACTTTCCTGCAGGGCTTTCCAGGCCTGGAGGAGCTGGTTTATTTGCCGGATGTGGCGCGTCTCGAATGGGCCCATCATCAGGTGTTTCATGCCACGGAAGACCGCGCGCTCAGGCTTTCAGCACTGGCAGCCCTGGATGAACAGGCGATGATGGAGGTGTGTTTCGTCGTCTCGGATGCTTGTCGTTTATTGGTTTCGGATTATCCCGTGGTGAAAATATGGCAACTGAACCAGGCTGTAGGGACGCAGGAAACCTTGTCTCTGGATGAAGGCGGAGTGCGGTGTGTGGTGATACGCCATGGCTGTGACATTGAATTTCACGTCCTCGATGAAGGCGGATTTACCCTGCTGGAGACGCTGGCGCAGGGTAAGTCTTTTGCCCGGGCCTGTGAGGCCGCGCTGGCCGTGGAGACCGCTTGTGACATTGGTGGCGTATTGCAATATCTGGTGGTGCAAAAGATGATCGTTGATTTTGGCGTGCCGCCCGGAGTTGTTGGACAGCAAGTAACAGACACAGGAGAAAGAAAATGACCACATTGACGGAAAATGCCCTGGTCAGAAAGGTTACCGGTTGGGTCCTGCCGCTCTACGCCATGCTGGATAAGTTGTCGCCCCTGAGCATCCTGGCGGTACGTCTATGGGTTGGCTGGGTGTTTTTCAAATCAGGCATGACCAAGATCAAGTCCTGGGACTCCACCCTCTACCTGTTTGAGTATGAATATGACGTGCCTTTTCTACCCTTTGAATGGGCGGCCTATATGGGGACGGCGGCGGAGTTGTTTTTGCCGGTGTTGTTGGTGCTGGGAATCGCCGGGCGGTTTGGCGCCATTGCCCTGTTCATTTTCAACATTACCGCGGTGATTTCCTACCCGGACCTCAATGCCGCCGGGCTGCGGGATCATGAGGTGTGGGGTATTCTGATCTTTATTGTGGTGACTCATGGCCCGGGCAAGTTGTCTCTCGACTACCTGCTATGCCGTAAATTCTGTCCCAAGAACTGAGGATCTATTTCCTGTTAGCCAGTTGCTGTACGCAGCTCAGGTACTGGTCCTCGTTCGGTGCGCTGTTGTTGCGCTGCGCCTCCCACAGTGAGCGCCCCAGGCATTCCATGATCTGGTGTTCCGCTTCGTGGGGGTCGCCAAAGCGTAACAGGCATTGCTTGTGCGCCAGCGCGATACCCGGCGGCCGGTCGGTGGCCAGTTGCTCGCGAATGGCGATGTGCATGCCCATGTGCATGAAGGGATTGGCTTCGCCCAACTCGGGCAGGAAGTCTTTGTCCAGTGCCTCCTCACCCTGTTCCAGCAGGGGATGATATTCCGGATGCAGGGACACTACCTCGGCGATCATGACCTCCAGCGGCTGCATGGGCGCACCGTTTTGTTGTTTGCGCCAGGCATCGAGGTACATCTGACGGAGCTGGCCGCGATCCTGGCCGAACATCAGTCGTACTCCTTCTTCTTGTATTCACACAAATCCTCAATGACACAGGAACCGCAGCGCGGCTTGCGCGCGATGCAGGTGTAGCGCCCGTGCAGGATCAGCCAGTGGTGGGCGTCGTGCTTGAATTCATCGGGCACGAACTTGAGCAGCTTCTTCTCCACCTCCAGGACGGTCTTGCCCGGCGCCAGGCCGGTGCGGTTGGCGACGCGGAAGATGTGTGTGTCCACGGCAATGGTGGGCTGGCCAAAGGCGGTGTTGAGGATCACATTGGCGGTCTTGCGTCCCACCCCCGGCAGGGCCTCCAGGGCGGCACGATCCTCCGGCACCTCGCCGTTGTGCTGCTCCACGAGGATACGGCAGGTCTGGATGAGATGTTTGGCCTTGCTGTTGTACAGGCCGATGGTCTTGATGTATTCCTTGAGGCCCGTTTCCCCCAGGGCGAGAATGGCCTCGGGGGTGTTGGCCACGGGGAAAAGTTTGGCGGTGGCCTTGTTGACCCCCTTGTCCGTGGCCTGGGCGGATAACAGCACCGCCACCAGCAGTTCGAAAGGGGTCCTGTAGTGCAGCTCGGTGGTGGGCGCGGGGTTGTGTTCCTTCAGGCGCTGGAAGATTTCGCGGCGTTTTTGGGCGTTCATGGGGTGGGCATTCTAAACGGTTTTGCGCCGCCGTGCTGGTGGAAAAAACATCATCGTCCGCTACAGGCCTTGAGTTTACTGGGGTGCAACGATGTCAAGGTTTATTCCTCTTTATGCACAAAGGGCCTGATTCCGGTGAAGACGGGCGGGATTTCCCCCGGTTTTTTGACAATAACGGGTTGAAATGACCTAAGTGATTGAAATTACTGGTTAATATGAATTGATTAAAAAATAATCAATCTAAAAATGACACTAGTATTACAGCACGAAGTGATTTTTTTCGCGGCTTTTCCACAAACTTATCCACAGCTTTTGTGGATAACCGGGAAAGCAATTGAGGGACAATCAGTTAGCTGCGCTTACTGATGCGATGACTGAATCCTTGTAACTAAAACCACCCTCTGGGAGGGTAGCCTGGCGGCGAAATCTGTCCCCCTCGCAGGTCTGGTAAACTGCACCCGATGGCTGTTCCCAAAATTTATTTACGTGTCGCGGTGCCCTCGCCTTTGCGCCGCAGTTTCGATTATCTCCCCCCCGCCGGTTGCGATCTGCATACCCTCCAGCCGGGCATGCGCCTGCGCGTGCCCTTCGGCCGCAGCACGTTGGTGGCGGTGTTGCTGGCCATCAGTGATGAGACTGATGTGCCTCAATCCCGCCTCAAGCGTGTCAGCGAGGTGCTGGACAGCGGGCCGCTGCTGTCTCGCAGTCTGCTGAAGCTGCTGCTGTGGGCCAGCAGCTATTATCAGTACCCCATCGGCGAGGTGTTGGGTAACGCCCTGCCGGTGCTGTTGCGCCAGGGACAGCTGCCGGCGGTGCAGGGCGAGCAGGTCTGGCGCCTGACACCAACGGCCCAGGAATTGGATGCGGAGACAGTGGCGCAGCTCGAGCGTCGCGCACCGCGTCAGGCGGCCCTGCTGGCCCTTCTCCAGGCGGCCGGCGATGATGGCCTCACAGCGACGCCCATCGACGCCGTGCAGGAGCACTGGCGGCCGGTGATGCGCAAGCTGGTGGACAAGGGTTGGGTGGCTGTAACCACACGGGTTAATCTGCTGGTGTCGGCCGGAGGCGTAAGCGATGCCGCACCGTCCCTGCATCCCGAGCAGGCCGCGGCGGTGGAGGCCATGGGGGCTGGACTGGGGCGTTTTGGCGTACACCTGCTGGAAGGCGTCACCGGCAGCGGTAAGACCGAGGTGTACCTGGCGCTCATGGAGCGGGTGCTGTCGCAGGGCAGGCAGGTGCTGGTGCTGGTGCCGGAGATCGGCCTCACCCCGCAACTGGTATCCCGTTTTCAGCGGCGCCTCAATGCGCCTATGGTGGTGTTGCATTCGGGGCTGTCGAACCGTGAGCGGCTTTCCGCCTGGCTGGCGGCGCGCAGTGGCGAGGCGGCTCTGGTCATCGGCACCCGCTCGGCGGTGTTCACGCCCTTCAACAATCTGGGGCTGGTGATTCTCGACGAGGAGCATGACGCCTCCTTCAAGCAACAGGAGGGCTTTCGTTATTCGGCGCGTGACGTGGCGGTGAAACGCGCCCAGTTGGAAGACCTGCCCGTGGTGCTGGGTTCGGCCACACCCTCGCTCGAGAGTCTGTACAACGCCCAGCAGGGCCGCTATGCCCGCTTGGCCCTGACTCGGCGCGCCGGCGTCGCGCAAGCACCTTCCATCGCCGTGCTCGACGTGCGCAAGCAGCCCATGTTCGATGGCCTGTCCACGGCCCTGCTCAACGCCATGCGTCGCCATCTCGAGAGCAACGGCCAGGTGCTGGTGTTTCTCAACCGGCGTGGCTACGCACCCACCCTGCTGTGTCACGACTGCGGCTGGGTGGCCACCTGCCGGCGCTGTGACGCGCACATGACACTGTTCAATCACCGCACCCGCCTGCGCTGCCACCACTGTGGTGCCGAACGACCGGTCGAGCCTCAGTGTCCGGAATGTGAAAGTACCGAACTGCGTCCGGTGGGCGCCGGCACCGAACGCCTTGAGGCGGCGCTGCAACACCAGTTTCCGGACACCGGCATTGTGCGCATCGACCGCGACACCACACGGCGCAAGGGCGCCATGGCCACGTTGCTGGACAGCGTGCACGACGGTAGCAAACGCATCCTGGTGGGCACGCAAATGCTCGCCAAGGGCCATCACTTTCCGGATGTCACCCTGGTGGGCATTGTCGACATGGATCAGGGCCTGTTCAGCGCCGACTTCCGCGCCACCGAGCGCATGGCCCAACTGCTGGTACAAGTGGCCGGGCGGGCCGGGCGCGCAGAGCGACCGGGACAGGTACTGATCCAGACCCATCATCCCGATCATCCACTGTTGCAAACCCTGTTGCGCGAGGGTTATGCCGCCTTCGCCCGGGCCGCCCTGGAGGAACGCCGTCAGGCCCGGCTCGCGCCCTACAGTCACCTGGCCCTGCTACGTGCCGAGGCGGTGGACGGCCGCCTGCCTCTGCAGTTTTTACAGCACGCCCGAAGCCTTGCCGAACAATCAGCCATGGCGGGGGTACAGCTGCTGGGTCCCGTCCCAGCGCCTATGGAACGCCGCGCCGGGCGGGTGCGGGCGCAGTTACTGTTACAGGCCGATGAACGTGCTGACTTACACCGTCTGCTGGAAACCTGGCTGCAACAGCTGGAAGCCGACAAACTGGCTCGTAAGGTGCGTTGGTCGATTGATGTGGATCCGCAGGAGATGTTTTAACCGTGTGTTGCTTCACACATACAAAAACGCCACTCAGTTGAGTGGCGTTTTTGCATGGCCAGGTGCTGCGGCAATCAGTCGATGACTTTCCGGCAGGATGCGCCAAAGCCAATCAGCCCCAAGGCCAGCAAGGCGAGCGATGAAGGTTCCGGAACACTAGTGGCACACTTACCCTGATTGATGGAGAAGTTCCCAACGCCCCAGTAGTCCGGCTCGATGGTGACCGAGGTCAGCATGGAACAGCTTCCATTGCTGTTGTCGGCGTAGATGCCAAAGCCGGGGGTGTTGTCGCGATTGACATTGAATCGATACTGGCTGCTGATACCCAGGCCGTTGGTTTCCATGGCGGTGAGCCAGGCGTTGTTGCCCATGCTGCCCAGATTGGCGCCCACATTGAAGGAAAAGGCAAAGGTATTTTCGGGCAGCAAAATAGTCACCAGGTGCTGATCGGTGGTGAAAATATCGTAATCACCGGCTTCACCATTGTTCCACCAGTTGACATTGTCAGCCAGGTTTCGGGTCAGGGCCATGGGGTCATTGTCTGCATCTAGAAAGTTCAGCGAGCCGTTGATCGGTGAGGCAACCGTGGTCGTGCCGCTGCCGATATTTCCGCCATTGGTCACGGCAAAGTCCGTCATGGCGTAGCCACCAACAGTGTTTGGCGTTGCGCTGCCGGAGGCGTAGCTGTCCAGGATCAGTGTGGCCGATGCCGGAGAGCAGAGCCCAAATGCAGTGAGGATAAAGGTGAGGGTGGCGATATTTTTACGCATGGTGATTCCTGGATTGATGAAAAAATGAAATTAAAAGTTGGTCATTTAAACTGTAAGATGCAGTCTCCGTGCCAAAAAAATATTTGTTATAAAAAACAATGGGATATTGTTTTGGCGGCACTGTCGTAACTGGTGGTTGTAAAGTATTCCGACAGGTATTTGCTGGTTTTTAGTGGTTTTTAGTGGTTTTAGGGGGACGGAGGAATCAGTGGTTTACCAGGAGATTGGTCAATGGCTGGTTTTCAATTGGTTGGCATTGTTCATGGTTGGCATTGATCAGCCGTCGCGTTGCATTATAGGTGGAGTGAT
>DRKQ01000274.1 GCA_011051685.1 Gammaproteobacteria bacterium | reverse complement strand
GCCCTCGCCGGCATGGAGCGGGTGTTCTTCAGCAACTCCGGCGCCGAGGCCAACGAAGCGGCCATCAAGATCGCCCGCCTGCACGGCCACGCCCAAGGCATCGAGCAGCCCACCATCGTGGTCATGGAAGGCAGTTTCCACGGCCGCACCCTGGCCACCCTCAGCGCCACCGGCAACCGCAAGGTGCAGGCCGGCTTCGAACCGCTGGTGAGCGGCTTCCTGCGTGTGCCCTACAACGACCTCGAGGCCCTCGCCGCGGTTGCCAAAAACAATCAAAACGTGGTGGCGGTGCTGGTGGAACCGGTGCAGGGCGAGGGCGGCATCCGGGTTCCCGCCGACGACTACCTGCCGGGCATTCGCAAACTCTGCGACGAAAACAACTGGCTGATGATGCTCGACGAGATCCAGACCGGCATGGGCCGCAGCGGCCAGTGGTTTGCCCATCAGCACTTCACCAACGCCAGCCCCGATGTGATGACCCTGGCCAAGGCCCTGGGCAATGGCGTGCCCATCGGCGCCTGCCTGGCCCGCGGTGCCGCCGCCGAGACCTTTCAGCCCGGCAATCACGGCTCCACCTACGGCGGCAATCCGCTGGTGTGCCGTGCCGCGCTGGCCGTTATCGACAGTCTCGAAGGCGGGCAACTGGTCGCCCGCGCCGCCGAGTTGGGCAACAAGCTGCTCACCGCATTTGGTGAACAACTGGCCGAGGTGGACGGTGTGACAGCGATTCGCGGCCAGGGCCTGTTGCTGGCCATCGAACTGGACCGGCCCTGCGGCGAATTGGTCACGGCCGCGCTGAACGCCGGCCTGCTGATCAACGTCACCGCCGGCAACGTAGTGCGCCTGTTGCCACCGCTGGTGATGACCGACAGCCAGGCCGATACACTGGTAAGCAAGCTCAGCAGTCTCATCAAAACCTTTCTTGCCTGAGCATGGCTGACTCAAGACCGTGATCACACCAAACCAACAACACCTCTGCGTCATTCCGGCGAGGGCCGGAATGACGGAAAACAGCCACTGGACGCCCAGCAATGACAGTACGACACTTCCTCACCCTTAACGACCTAAGCCGCGATGAATTGCGCGGCCTGATCCAGCGCGCCATCGAACTCAAGGCCAAGCAAAAGGCCGGCGAGATTTTTGAACCGCTGAAAAACAAGGTGCTGGGCATGGTGTTCGAAAAATCCTCCACCCGCACCCGGGTATCCTTCGAGACCGGCATGACGCAATTTGGCGGCCACGCCATTTTCCTCTCACCCCGCGATACCCAGCTGGGTCGCGGAGAACCCATCGAAGACTCGGCGCGGGTGCTGTCGCGCATGGTGGATATCATCATGATACGCACTTATGAACATGAGAAGATCCAGTTGTTCACCGATCATTCCCAGGTACCCGTAATCAACGCGCTGACTAACGAATACCACCCCTGCCAGTTGTTGGCCGATATGCAAACCTATTTTGAACACCGTGGGGACATTGCCGGTAAACGCGTGGCCTGGATCGGTGACGGCAATAACATGAGTCATTCCTACATCAATGCCGCAAAACAATTCGATTTCCAACTGCGAATTGCGGCTCCCGAGGGTTATCTCCCCGATGCACAAATACTCGCTGCCGGAGACGGTCACGCGACGTTGGCCGAGTCGCCACATGCTGCAGTAGAAAATGCCGATCTGGTGGTCACCGACGTGTGGGCCAGCATGGGCCAGGAAGAAGAACAGGCCGCCCGTGAGCTTGCTTTTGCAAACTATCAGGTAAACGCTGACTTGATGCGTCTCGCAAAAACTGACGCCCTGTTCATGCACTGCCTGCCCGCCCATCGCGGTGAAGAGGTCGCCGCCGACGTTATCGACGGCCCGCAAAGCGTAGTATGGGATGAAGCGGAGAATCGCCTGCATTCTCAAAAAGCACTTCTGGAATTTCTTATAGGCTGAAGCTTGAATTGTGCCATGCAGCTGTAACACGCTTTTTACGATATCGAAGCCTATGTTGCCATGTCCATTTTGGACCCACCCACTCTTTGATGATTTATTAAGGGTCTCAGAATTGGTTTAACCGATATTAGTAGATATTCACCACCTTGGCGATGCCTGAAGGGCAATGAGTGAACGCAAGCTAATCCCGTTGCGCACTTATACAATGCCAAAAATTGTGGGAGCGGCTTTCCAGGGGCGATTCGCGCCTGGAAAGCCGCTCCCACATGGGGAAATAACCCTGTAGCAATTATTTTGAGACGATTAATATATAAACGCCATCCGGGCGCTTTTGGTGCCGATTAATAAGTAAGATGGTTTCATACCGTTAGTAGCAATATCGGTTTAATAATGATGGACAGCTTAATATCACCAACAATACTAAACCATTGTGCTACTTCAACTCCTTGGGAGAATAAATGACATGGGGGTGGGCATTAGGTTGTCGAAACTGAGAAACTGCTCTGTTCTGTTCCGCCCACTACCGGCACGCACCCAGATGCCCAACCTGCCATTTTGCCACTTCAATTTGAGACTCAATTTCACATTCTCCAATTTCACCTCACCGTTGATCGGTGTCTCCATCATGCTCAACTCAGGGATGCTAAGCAATGGATCTGCATTGGGCTGATTTACCGGAGGCGAATTAGACAATACAGGTATGGGGAGTGTAAATGAAGGTATATCAACACTCGGCGTAAAACTGTATAACTTGAACAATCCAAGATTAAATACTTCCTGGTTATCCGACCCGTCAGGCGCTTTCGCATCAATTGTGGTCAGTTTAAAAGGCAGGGTCACTGATGGCGGATCGATATACAAAGAAGGATGTAAATAAATATCAGTGCTTGTGTTGGAAGACAATCCGGGAACAGGAAGCGATATACCTTCCAACGAAAACAAGGTCAGACCATCGATATCTAGGAGATCGGCCAGGGTCACCGTATTTCGACTAGATATGCTCTGTTTATCCACACGCATGCGTTGCGCCGCAATGGGCAGCATCTGCTGTTCGGCCTGGGCCCCTGGCAATTTCACCCCCAGAGTCCAATCCAGCAGGAAGTCACAACTGGCTAGCCGCCCTGAAGACCGCAGCTCGAAACCACCACTGATCGTGGCATTCAACATCAAACCGGCAATTTGCAGGTTTGCTGGCATTTGCGTCGGTGTCAGGTTGATGGCAAACCGGCTTTGTCCTTCAATGGAAAGGCGGTCGTTACATAATTCAACTGCACCTTGTAACCAGTCCTGTCCCTGCCAGTTCAAGCGACCCGACGCACCCAAACACCATTGCTGTGAGCTGGCACTGATGTAACATTCACCATCGATATGCACATCGGCAATTTGCATTCTTCCTCGGCCTTCAAATTTCACATCTGTAATAGTCTCAGCAAAGGTCACCCGCCCGCGTAATGCCAATTCCACATCGCGTAACTCGAATCCCCTGATAGACCAAATACTATTATCTGGCTGCAAGCGGGTTTCCAGCATTATTCCATTTGGGGAAATTTCTGCATTGACCGTATTAAAACTCCGTCCCAGTAACTGTAACTGTCCCCCGCCAGACAAATAAAAATCTCGTCCGGGACCAATGCGCCCTTCCGAAGTAAGAGCCAACTCAAGCACCGGAATTCCTACGCTAACATTTGTCTCATGACGCAGCACCGTCTCACCACGCACAAAAATATACTGTTGACTAATATCCACCTCACCGCTGACACGCAGCCGGTTGGCAAACAACTGCAACTCCCCTTTCCCCTGCGCTCTGAAATGTTGTTCACTGTCCGCAACCAAGATGACAGGCTGAGCCTCGCTGCCAATAACCAGGCGCACAAGGGCGCCCCCCTGGGCAGGCAGCACATCCCATTCTCCAAACAAGCTGGCACGAAACTGCGCCCAGGAATCCGCCCCGGCTGAATAACCATCCAAGCGTACTCGCCCCTTAATATTCAGGGGAAGCTCAAGGCTCATACCGGCTACCGGCAACGTTAGAGACGCCACATCAGCAGCACTAAGCAAATGAAACTCACCATTCATTTGCATGATCCCCACAAACCGAAACTGCTGACGTCCAAGCAGTGTGATCCGTGACACTACCACCACTGCGCTATTACTCGTACCCTCCGGCAAGGCCTGCAATAAATCTTCATTGGCAAAGCCCGCCAGGTCATCTACCAGCCAAGGGGCTCCCGGCACTTGCTCTGGAAGGATGGTATTGCCTTGCCCGCTCACTGGCAGCACTTCCCTGGCTAGATTTTGACTAGTCGTTAGTTGTAATTCCGTCACCCTCCGTTCGGCCTGGTCTACCCTGAAATTATCGAACCGGGCACCGGTGTTCCACCAACTGTCCAGACCTACTTGGCCTTCGGTAAGCGGCTGGTCGTTATCCACCACATCGCACCACAAGCTATCATCCACCCATACCCGGATATGAGTATTGAAGCGGGGCTTTTTCGACCTGCCGCGCGATACTTGATTAACAACCCCTGACTTCAATCGACGGGGATCGAAACGACTCGACAGTCCAGCACTATGTTGTGGCACACTGCGCACTTGGATACGCAGGCGATAGGCCTTACCCAACTTAAAAGCGCTTCTGCTTTGGTAAAGTACCCGGCTCACCCCTTTCTTAAGTCGCATCAAATGCCACTGACCCTGCTCGGAAGTCATGCGGAAGCGGTAAAAACTGTCCCTACCCTGCACATGAAACACCACACCTATGCCATCATTGTCGGAGGATTGCACATCCACGCCGATACGCACGTCGTTTAGTGGATTCGTTTCACGAATCAACATGGCACCATACCGCCCTGGAGAGTTATCACCGACATTATTGAATTGCCGCAGGCTTCCGCGGATGATGCGCCAGTCACCCAATTGTCCTCGCTTCAATCCATAATTGATGGCGCGCCAGTTACGCAGGGGGTTGCGTCGAAAACGATCCTGCGCCACATTTCGCCAACGCACCGTCGGCCCTATGGGTGGAGCAGAAGGAGGCGCAGGCCTTTCTGATTGCAGTGATGCACGTAACTCATCTGGAGATACCAGCAAAAATACAGCACTGGCCTTAAAGCCAATAAAGCTACCGTTGAGTTCAACCCTGCGCAGCGCACGGGGTAGTTCATTCAGCAGATCATCCACCTCCAACGACGGTGGGTTATCTCTGAGATCATTGATTAACACATCAAGATCACTTCCGGTTTCTGCCAATCGCTGTTGCAATTCACCCAGCACACGACCCAATTGCTGAGCAAGAGCAATCACCATGCCCACGTCGATGCGCACATCCAGATCACGACGTAGTACGTTTCCCTGTTCTGGAAACATGCTCGAAATCGCCGGTGGCAGCGTGATCCGGCCATTTTTCAATTGCGCCCACATGAGGTTTGCCAAGCGTCCTGCCGGATCAATCGGCAAGGATGGATCGGCAAGAAAGCCCATTAGTTCAAAAATCAGCAGGGGATCCGGTGAGGGGAAAGGACGTTGCAAATCAAAATTGATACCAAACCCGGCCAGGCGCAGATTGACACAAAGCCGGTCAAAGAAAGGTACTGTATCTGCCAGGAAGGGAATCGGCACCATGCCCAACAACGGCATTATTTCGTAATAATCATCACAGATTACAGTCAACCCAAGTTGTTCATTGCCTATATCCACGTCATAGGCCTGCAAACGATTAGGCGCCGGCAGCGGGCCGAAAAACGGCGCATATTTATAGCGCTTCAGATCGGCGCGAAACACACCCGGGACATTTGTCTGCAAACCATCCCAGGCCGGGACACAGATATCCGCCGACGGGGGAAGCGGAGGGTTATCACTACGAAGATTGATATCGAAGGCCACCAACGGTAAAACAAAATCAACTTCGCCCAGCACCACGGGAATCAGATCAAGCTTGAATTTCAAGCGACTGTGGTTAGGCAGGCGAATACCCATACCGAGTCGACTGGAGGTATCTGCATCAGCGATTAAAGCCGGCGAAAGCATCAGCTCTCCAGCAAAATCAACGAGCAATGAATTCTTGCTGTAACCATAGCCGATAATCAACCGGTCAAACACCACTGCATTGCCAGGGTAACGGCCAAAATCCGGCAAAGGAATGGGATCCGCACCACCTTCGACCGAGAAATAGATAGCGTCGCTAGACAGGCCCAGAGTAAACACGAGATCACTCAAAGGCTTGAGAGGGCTATCGGGAGCAAAACCTTGTAACGACGCCCCACCCTCAACCCGGATATTGGAGGGGTCGCTGAATGGAAGGACAAACTTGGCATCTCGAATCACAAGCTGCATGCCAGTATCAAACTTCAGGGAACCCAGGGTAAGGTCGACAGCATCCTGATACACTTCCACCATACCCTGGTAACTGTCCTGGCTCACCTGATTGCTGAGTTCACCTAACACCTGATAGATAGCCAATACGGCTTCTACCAAAAATTTCTTGCCCGTGTTGTGAAATACTTTTTTCTGTAATGCAGGAATCGTGCGATAACGCAGTTGAAACACTTGTTCGGCGTAAGTCGGGTCATCGTTTTTGGGGTTATCTTCCAATGCCTGTAATGTGCTACGCGCCGCCACCAAAGCCTCGCCATCGGTATTCAACGTCGCGTCTATGAGAGGCTCGACAGTCTGCTGCCAGATACGCGCATCCCAGCGTCCATTCGCGTCACGCAGTTCATCCAGGTCGGCGCGCCGCATGGGCAGGGCCGGGAGGGCAATGGGTAAAGCCAGCTCGTCTATGCCAAAACTGAATGATTCACTGCTTAGAGCGAATGACATCTCCGCCTGCTGGCCGGCAAAACTCAGTGCCGCGGACAAACCAAAGGCAAAAGGCATAACCTCATCGCTACTATTATTGCTGCCGGGTAACTGCCCCACAGACAGCGAGAGCTTTGATAATTGTAGTGAAACATCAATATCGAGATCGATCTGCTCAGTCTGCGGGCCACCAGAGGCAGGCATGGCGCTACTCACACTGGTGAGCATATCAAACAGATCGACTTCCAGCCCGGCGCTGTCAAATGTTCCGTCCAACACACAATAGCCACCGGCTTCACCTATCCCAAGGCGCACGTCCACTGTGCCCTGCAAATCATAGAGGTGGGCAATAGCCAATAGTTTCTCGAGCTGCACCGCCATTGCCGGCGGTGTCAGTCCACCGAGATCAGCGGGCAGGATAGGACGTAGAACAAAACCGCCCTGAAGCCGGAATTCACCCTCAGTTTGCTCATCTTCGTCAGACAGGGTGATACTGATTTGACTGATACTGATTTCCAACGGGGGAGATGGCAACACCATACCTGGCAGATTGAATACCATATTCAGAGGACGCTGCAGGATGGCTTTGATTTCACCATCAATGCTGTCACCATCGGCGTCCAGTACTGCCTCGAACCTCACATCAATCCATCCCTCCTCATCTCCAGTATCTACCTTTACCAGATTACCAAGGCCGGCATCCTGCAAACCCGGAAACTGATCAATCTCCGGTAGTCGCAGCCGTAGCGACAAGGCCAACTCGCCGTCATAACCAGCACCCTTTTTATTCAGCGCGATGTCAATATTCGCCTTGGCCACTTGTGGACGTTGTGCCTGGGGAATAAAACGCCACAAGTGATCCACCTCTTGCAACTCTGTCTGCAGGCTCAGTTGCTGTTCACCTTCCTGCCAACGCACCTTCAAAGTCATTTGTGCATCGTCCGGAGGCAGAGGAAAACTGTCAGGCACCTGGTTGAATATCACCTGACCGGCAATATCAGACCAGATAATCGAGGCATTGAGATAAAAACTCTCAAGGCTAAGCTCACCGGTATCGCTACGTTGCGTTTTGATCACCAGTTCCGACTCATCAAGGGTACCGATGTCTTCAACCGTCACCCGAGTGATATTCAACCGGAAGGTATCACCTTCCGGGGCATGCACGAACTTCAACGTGGATGCATCCACATCTACCGTTACCCCTGGCAACACGATGCTGCACCCGGTGAGACCCTCAAATTCAAAACGATCGTCAGCATCAATTTTGCCGCTGATGTTTAGTGCGGTCAGTTCAACTTCATAGTCCGCCCCCAGCGGAATCGAGACGGTCTCATCCTCAGCCAGACTCAGACTGGCCTCAACGGCATACTCATCTTCACCGGCATAGTTAATAAATATATCCAACCCGAAGATGGCATCGAGAAACGGCACTCGCACATACCCACCGGCCCCCACTGCAACCGGTACATTTGCCCTGATCCCCACATTCACACTGGCCAACGCATAGGACCACTCTGGATCCATAAAAAATCCCAGCATCTCGGTCTGGGTGGGATTGAACTGGCCATCCTGGACAAGCACTGGCCAGCTCAGGCTGGCATCCACAGAAACACCCTGATTGCCCAAAGCCGCATTTTCTAACTGGAGACGCAGTCCCGGCAGACCTTCCCCATGGAGCTGCATTGGCAGCGTCCAGTGCAGAGTCGCCGATGCCGCATGCAACCCCCGAAATGCGCTGGTGAATCCCAGATCCGTAATCGCCGAATCCACATCTTCTCCCCGGGTAATCAGGCGACAGTTATCCAGTGCCAAGCGTAAGCCGGTGCCACTGATCTCGAAAGCCGGAACACTGAATTCCTCAAGCCGAGCTTCGATCGTCAAGTTGTCATCCACTATGAACGACCCTTCAACCTCGAACGAAAATCTCTCACTGGAAGCGGGAACCTCGGTCAACGAGACGGGTTGCAGATACGGGTTGTCGATCTCGATATCCAGAGGAAAGTGCATAATGGACAGGGATTGTGCGGTATCGCTGATGCTCACTTCACAATAGATCAGTGGCCATTCATCGTCTGAATCACGCACCACGCCCAGACGCAATGCCTCGAAACCGGGAATGGGCATCAGCAGGCTTTCCTTGACTGCGAGCACCAAAGTAAATGTGCGCACATCACCTTGCGTGGTTGCAAAAAAATCCGTGACCGTCAGCTGCTCCAACTTATCGCCAAATATCGCTGTCAACGGCTCCAGCAGAAAAGTTAGATCGCTGCCCCGCCCCGCCTCTTGTAATGAATAAAGATCATGCATGCCCAGCTACCCCTCTAGGGCCCGTTAAGCCTAATGACACCACTGTGACGGTGGCCCGTTTTGGGGCAACTTTTGAGCAACAACGCAGCGGTGTCATTAATGTTACTGACCCTAATAGATTTATGAATGTATTTGCAGCTACACATCCACCTGCACCCATGCGGCAGGAACAAAATTCAAACCAACATCGGGAAAGGCGATACTTAGTCCCGCACCATAAATAACTGTGGGCGCATAGAAATTTCCACTGTGCAAAAGAATCAGTGAGCCCGCCGCACCGGCACCTAAGGAAACGTTTCCCGAAATCATGGCAAAATTGAATGTCGCCATCTCCTCGAAGCTTAGTGGCTCCTGAGTGATAAACTCCCCACCAGTGGACACTAGATCCACGGAAAAACCCGCACTCTTGAGAAGGTCCTCGGTGCGTTTGTAATTGCCGGGCAAATCCGCATCCAGTGTTTCCATTATGCGTTTGACCTTGGGGAAACGGCTCACAAACTTGAGTTTTTTCAATACGGAAAGAATGCCCACAGAAAAGCCCAGTGACCAATATGACAGTGGCTTCTGGAGGATTTCGGTCTGGTTAGTAGCATCATCCGGGAGCATCTGCAGAGAACCCAAACCGCTGTCGAGTCCCACCACGAATTTTTCTTTGCTGCTGGGAACCTGCCCGGTACCACCTGCACCACCTCCGGCGACAAAATCTATTTTCCAGAAGCGGCTGCGAGGAACCACACCATCGGGGGGCTGAGGAAACATCACCTTGATGCGATAGCGTATCTCCACACGTCGATTGAGCGGATTGTCGCTTTCATCTGCCATAGGGCTGACAGGTTGATTTTCCCCAAACCCGTCGACTCTGATGTTTTCGTAAAAGGAGCTATCAGTGAAATACGGATCTGCATCCACTATCTGCTGCAGGTACTGAAACGCCGCCTGAGCCCGGCTCTCGGAGAGTGTTTTATTGTAATCATCGCTGCCCGGTTCACTGGTATGACCGGTGATGGAGAAAATCTTGATGTCCCGGGATTTTGCGCGATCGACCAGCGTCTCAATGCCTTGGCGATGTTCATCAAGCAACAGGCTGGGAATGCCGGCAAATGGCAGATCACGTAAAACAAGGCGAAAATGGAGAATGAGTCCCTGATCCCCTAACTGGGATTTGTGAGTAACCGCTGTCTCAATCTTGTTAATCAGCGCTGCTCTTTGTACGGATTGTACGGATGTTGCAGAACTCGCCACTTCAACAGCCTCCTTGCCAGAAGAAATACCCCTGAAACGATTATGATGACAGACCGATACTGCCTCATTGCCAGGTCAATGAAAACAGTCATATTGCCGCTGACATGTTAACGGCACTTCGAATGGCCAGAAATAACCAGAAACAAGAAGGGGGCCAGGAATATCTATTCCTGGCCCCCTTCGTCTGGATGCTAACGTGCGAATTACAAACCGGACAAATAATCTGCCACGGCCTCGATCTCCTTGTCGCTCAAGCCCTTGGCCACCATGGCCATCATACCGGCAGGATCGTTGGCCCGTTTACCGGACTTGAAGTTCTTCAGCTGCTTGATGATATACGCCTTCTGCTGTCCGCCAATCACCGGGAACAGTGAATTACTCTTGTCCTTGCCCTTGCCATTCTTGCCATGACAACGGATACAAGCGCCATAGGTGCCCAGTTTCTTGTTGCCATTCTTGAACAGCTTGGCGCCCTGCTTGGCGAGCTTGCTGCCCGATGGCTTGCCTTTCATTTGCTTGCGCGTGGCAAAATAGGCCGCGATATCCTTGAGATCCTGACGGTCGGTAACCGTGGCCGCCATGGCACTCATGGTATCATCCTGCCGATTACCCAGTTGGAAGTCCTGTACTTGTTTGAAGATGTATCCGGCAAACTGCCCCGCCAGATTGGGAAACGTGGTCGGATCCATACTTATGCCGTTCTCACCATGACAACCCTGACACAGCTCCGACTTGGTCTTGCCCGCCTTGGCATCACCCTCACCAGGCTGCATGCCACCAGCAATGGTGACTTCCGCGCTAACCCCCCCCGCAAACGCCATGGCCGCAATTGCGGCAAGCGCTGCAAACATACCGATTCTTTTTGTCATCGACCGATTCCTTTAAATAGCAATTCGAATGAATTCGAGTGTTGTCTGACTTCTATCGCGACGAAAGGCTCTTGTTTCGTTGTGGGTGCTTACGCACCTTCTGGTAGTGGCCCTGTTGGTTTCGTCACGCCCCATATAAAAGCTGGCGGTCAAGTATATCAATCCAACTCTCCGCGTCAATTCCCGCCCGGGCCACCCCTGCGTGCGGAACCCAACGAGGGAAATCGGCGTTTACCGTGGATTATTTGCGCCAGCCCGCCCCGGAAAAGGGCAGCGGCAGGCATTTCGGCTCCCGGCGCAATGGAGTATGATCAGCGCACAAGTGACTGATCTCATAACAATTACAAGCCATACTGCCCCCTGGGCGGCATGGCGCTGAGCCGGTGAAGCGACGGATGGCCGGCCCGTGACCCAACCCTGAAACCGTAGGAGTATGATGCGTACCCCGCATTGCCAGCCGCCATGACTAAAACAAACCGCCTTTTTTCCATCCTGTTCCCCGCCCTGGCCCTGCTGGCCCTGGGCGGTGTAAGCCACGAAGTCAGCGCCGAAACGCGCTACGTCGTGGACAAGCTCATCATCACAATGCGTTCCGGGCAGAGCAACAAGCACCAGATCCTGCGCACCTGGCCCAGCAACACCAAGCTGGAGATCCTCGAAACCGGAGAAAAATACAGCCTGGCCCGAGGCCCGGACGGCACCGAGGGCTGGGTGCTGAACCAATACCTCACCGCCAAACCCACCGCCAAGCTGCGCCTCCAGGCGGCCTTGACAAAACTGGCCACACTGGAAAAAGAGAACGCCAGGCTCAAGGCGGAACTGGCCGACCTGCGCAACAAGGAGGGCAGTCTCAGCAAACAACAACGCAAGCTGGCCCGTGAAAACAAGAAACAGGAAGAGGAACTCAAGCACCTGCGCCGGGTAGCCGCCAAGCCACTGAAGCTGGAGAACGAGAACCAGCGCCTGAAGAAGGAACTACTGGAGCTGGAAAGCAAGCACGAGCTGCTGCAGCAGGAAAATCAGATGCTCAACGACAGCTCGGATCGTGAATGGTTTCTCAATGGCGCCGGGGTGATCATCCTCGGCATCATCATCGGTTTGATCGCGCCGCGGCTCCGGCCACGCAAGAAGTCCAGTTGGGGATCGCTTTAAGGCAGTATCGAGCGTCACTCGATACTAGAGACTATTTCTCAAGCTGAGAAATATCCCGCACGGCACCCCGCGAGGCCGAGGTGGTCAACGCCGCATAAGCCTTGAGCGCCGCCGACACCTGCCGCTCCCGCTTCACCGGCTGCCAGGCATCTGCGCCCCTGGCCTCCATGGCAGCCCGCCGCGTTGCCAGCTCCCCGTCGGCAATGGCCACGCGGATGCTGCGCCTGGGGATGTCGATCTCGATGATATCCCCCTCCTCCACCAGGCCGATGGCGCCCCCCTCGGCGGCCTCGGGAGAGGCATGACCAATGGACAGGCCAGAGGTGCCACCGGAAAAACGCCCGTCGGTGATCAGGGCGCAGGCCTTGCCCAGGCCCTTGGACTTGATGTAACTGGTGGGATAGAGCATCTCCTGCATGCCGGGGCCACCACGGGGGCCTTCGTAGCGGATGATCACCACGTCCCCTTCCTTTATCTCGTCACCGAGGATGGCCGCCACCGCTGCGTCCTGGCTCTCGAAGATGCGCGCCGGGCCGCTGAAGGTGAGGATGGACTCGTCCACACCGGCGGTCTTCACCACGCAGCCGTCCTCGGCGATGTTGCCATAGAGCACTGCCAGCCCACCCTCGCTGGAATAGGCATGCTCGAGGTCACGGATGCAGCCTGCGGCGCGGTCCGTGTCCAGCGACGGCCAGCGCCTGTCCTGGCTGAAGGCGGTCTGGGTGGGCACGTTACCCGGCCCTGCTCGATAAAAGGTCTGTGTTGACTCATCCGTGGTCTGCATCACGTCCCACTGTGCCAGGGCCTGTCTCACGCTGGGGGCATGAATCATGGGCAGCTCACTGTGCAGCAGGCCGGCGCGGTCCAGCTCACCGAGGATACCCATTACCCCGCCGGCGCGGTGCACGTCCTCCATGTGGTATTGCTGTGTGGAGGGTGCCACCTTGCACAGCTGCGGCACCTTGCGTGACAGGCGGTCGATATCGTCCATGGTGAAATCCACGCCACCCTCCTGGGCCGCGGCCAGCAGATGTAAAATCGTGTTGGTGGAGCCACCCATGGCGATGTCCAGCATCATGGCATTCTCGAAGGCGGCAAAGCTGGCCACCGCACGGGGCAGCACGGAGGCGTCGTCCTGCTCGTAGTAGCGGCGGGTGATGTCGACGATGCGCCGCCCGGCCTCCAGAAACAGCTCGCGCCGATCGGCATGGGTGGCCAGCAGCGAACCGTTGCCCGGCAACGACAGACCCAGGGCCTCGGTCAGACAGTTCATGGAATTGGCGGTAAACATGCCGGAACAGGAACCGCAGGTGGGACAGGCGGAGCGCTCCATCTGCATCACCGTGGCATCGTCGGCATTGGGATCGGCGGCGCTGACCATGGCGTCCACCAGGTCCAGGTGCACCTCGTGGCCATCGATCACCGACTTGCCCGATTCCATAGGCCCGCCGGAGACGAAGATGGTGGGAATATTCAGGCGCAGGGCCGCGTTGAGCATGCCGGGGGTGATCTTGTCGCAGTTGGAGATACACACCAGGGCATCGGCGCAGTGAGCATTGACCATGTATTCCACCGAGTCGGCGATGATCTCCCGCGAGGGCAGCGAGTAAAGCATACCACCATGCCCCATGGCGATGCCGTCGTCCACGGCGATGGTGTTGAATTCCTTGGCCACACCGCCGGCCGCCTCGATCTCGCGGGCCACCAGCTGGCCCATGTCCTTGAGATGCACATGGCCCGGCACGAACTGGGTGAAAGAATTGGCGATGGCGATGATGGGCTTGTCGAAATCGCCGTCTTGCATGCCAGTGGCACGCCACAGGGCGCGGGCGCCGGCCATGTTGCGGCCGTGGGTGGTGGTGCGGGAGCGGTAATCAGGCATGGGATCCTCGGGGTTTCTGACCTGCAGCGTATTTACAGCCACAACAGTATGGCTGTCCTGAAACAATGGCGATGATTTTAGCAGATTGGCCCCTGGGGCGAACAGCAGACTAAAGCACGCGGGATTTTTACCGATATCTCTTTGCAGAATAAAAATATCGACAGGACATACAACACATTCGCTCATTCAATCGTGATACCAGGACATGCTGCAAGAAACTGATATCAAACAATGCCCTATCCTCATAGTTGACGATGAGCCGGCCAATGTCGCCCTGTTGACGCGCATTCTGCAGCGGGCCGGCTACACGAAGATTTCCAGCACCACGGCTCCCACTCAGGCCACAAAACTTTACGGTGAATTGCAGCCGGATTTACTCCTGCTTGACCTCAATATGCCGAAAATGGATGGCTTCGCCGTGATGCAGGCCCTGCAGTCCCAGTTCCCGGACAAAGATCACAATATCATCGTGGTCACGGCCCTGGACGGCCGGTCGGTGCGCCGCGAGGCCCTGGAAGCGGGCGCCAAGGATTTCATCACCAAACCCATTGACCGCACCGAATTGATAGTGCGCATACGCAACCACCTACAGACCCATGCCCTGTATTCTCACCTGGAGCAGCAAAATACCGAGCTGGCCAAGGCCAACGAGTCCCTGGAAGTCCTCAATCAGTCCATGAGCGACCTGGTCTCCATTGTCTCACACGAATTACGCACGCCGCTGACCGCCATCAAGTCCTTTGCCGAGATTCTGCGCGAGGATCATGACAACCTGAAAAAGGATGAACGCAATCATTTTCTCAGCATCATCGACAACGAAAGCGACCGCCTGAGCCGCTTGATCTCCGACCTGCTGGATCTGCAAAAGATCGAATCCGGAAAAATGCACTGGGCAACGGAAAAGATTGACCTGGCCCAGGTGACCCGGGACACCGTGGAATTTTTCTCCCCCAGTTACGCCAACAAGGGCCTGAGCCTCGAACTGGACATGTCCCTGGATGAGGCCATGGTGATTACTGATCCCGACAAGCTGCGACAGGTGATCACAAACCTGTTCTCCAACGCACTCAAGTTCACTGACCAGGGCGGGGTCACGGTACAACTGACGCAAAATGACCAGTGGGCGAAGATTCTCCTGCTCAGCAACAATGAAACCGCCATCAAGCACACCGTGGAGACGGCCCAATCCCTGAATGCTCAGGTCATTACCTTGTCTGAACCCAATCAGGTCATCGAGCATTTAAACCAGACGGGCGAACAAGTCGACCTGTTGATCATTGACAATCAGACCTCTTACAGTACCGGCGCAGGTGTCATTGAACAGGTTTGGGATCAACTGCCCGCGTTGCCTGTGATTACCATCAATGATGGTCAACCGGCTGCCGCTGGCACACCACCGAAAGATCACCTGATATCCCAAATTACTGAACTGGTTTGCCTGCCTCCTACACACACCATGTATGAACTGAGTATCAGTGACACCGGCCACGGTATTCCAAGGGAACAGCTCAGCAAGGTTTTCGAACGCTTCCATCAAGTGGACACCTCCCAAACCCGCGAACAACGTGGCACCGGTCTGGGACTCACCATCTGCCAGCAAATCGTTCACCACTATCACGGCAAGGTGTGGGTGGAAAGTGAATACGGTAAAGGCTCGACCTTCCATTTATTGCTTCCCGCCGTCCAGGAAGGAAAGAAGAGGCTGGGAGAAATCCTCATTGAAAAGGGTTTGGTAACCCAACAACAATTAACCGATGCACTAAAGGATCAGTAAAATGCGCAAGAAAGTCTTGATCGCTGAAGATGACTACGCCATTTCTCTGGCCATCAAAACCATCGTCAGCTCATCCTGTGATTGTGAACTCACTATAGTCAAAGATGGCGAAGCCGCCTGGCAAGCGGCACAAACTCACATGCCCGACTTGATCATTTCTGACTGGAACATGCCGCTGATGACCGGTGAAGAATTGTTGAAAAATATCCGCAGTGACGAACAACTCGGGGATACTCCCTTCCTGATGCTTTCCGCCCGCTCGGACAAGGACAGCGTCCTGGATGCCATAGATGCCGGCGTCACCGACTATATGCACAAACCTTTTGACCGAAAAACGCTCATCATGAAGGTTACAGGCTTACTCGGTGTACAGGCCCAGGATCCCATGGTGGAATTGTTCGACCTGCCGGAAGATGAAAACCTGCAAGAAAGTTGAGGATACTCACCCCACCAGCAGGTAATCCTTCCCACACAGGTAGCCCATTTTCTCTAGACACCGGGCGATATCTTCCCTAGCCCCATGGTTGGTGACGTAGGACAGAACAAAGGGCTTGTCCGACTGAGCTTCCAGCCACTCCGGCGCCACCACCGGCACGCCGGCCAGACGATTGCCGATCTTGCGTGTATCCACATCCACCCAGGCCGCGGGAGCAAAATCCTTTTCAATCAGCAGATTGCTACGCCGCCGTGTATTACGCCCGGCACCCCAGAACACCAGCGGGCGATGCCGCAAGATTGCACCGTCCCGCAAATGCCTGGCCAGATAATCGGCACGCAAATGATCGAAGGCCTGCCGCGTGCAGCGTGGATCAGTGCGCGATAAACGACGCTCACTGTCCCGCCAGCCCAGCAGCACCTGCGGCACCTTGGCCATGGCCACACCGGCCTGCGCCAGACGTAACCATAAATCGTAATCCTCGGGGAACGCTCCATTGCGGTATCCGCCCACGGCCATTACCACCTGACGACGAAACATCACACTGGGATGCACAAAGGGGGATTCGACAAAGATGTTTTGGGCGATGTCCTGCACTGACAGGCAGGCATTCTGCCAGCGCAAATATTCACGGTAGCCGGCCTGCAGGGCACGGGCGGGAAACAGCCTCACCCGGCTGGCCACCAGTCCCACTGCAGGATGCCGTTCGAGATACTGCACCTGCAGGCGCAGACGATCCTCATGCATGTGATCATCCGCGTCCATGCGTGCGATCAGTGGTGCACGGGACTCGGCCAACCCCCGGTTCAGGGCACTGACAATCCCACTGGCGGCCTGGTGGATGATGCGTATGCGGGCATCACTTTTCGCCCATGCCTGCAGACAGGCCAGCGAGGCATCCGTGGAACCATCATCCACTACCAACAGCTCATAATCACTGAAAGACTGCCGAGAGATGGAGGTGAGACATTCGTCCAGGGTCTGCGCCGCGTTGCGCACCGGCATAACGATGCTCACGGCGGGCGCGATCATGCCCGTCGCCCTCACAACGCAGTGGCTTGTAACTCAGCCCGCGGCCAACAGGTCCCGCACCTTCTCCAGCTTGCCCCGCACCTCGGCGGCCAGGGACTTCACCTCATCCTTGTCCACCAGACCAAGCACCGCCGCCGGATCCATGAAGGCTACAGTAATGGAGCCATCCTCTTCCTCGCGCACCAGGACATTACAGGGCAGCAACAGGCCGATGTCCGGTTCGGCATTGATGGCCTGATTGGCCAGCCCCGGATTGCAGGCGCCCAGTATCGTATAGGGACGACGATCCACATCGATCTTTTCTTTCAGCGCCGCCTTTACGTCGATGGTGGTCAGCACGCCAAAGCCTTCCGTCTTCAGGGCCTCGGTGGTCTTGGTAATCACCTCGTCAAAGGCGCCCGGTACTGTCACATGGAATCCGTACATGATTTCTCTCCTCATGGTCTGTTGTGTGTCATCAATTGTGAGAATTAGATCGGTTGTGTGGGGAATAGTGCAATATACCACCCTGTATCATCGCCGCAGCTTTTGAACCACGCATCATACACCGGGCATGTTGAGAACCTGTGAAATCTTACGTTCTCTCAAGGCCTGCCCTCACAAGCCATCTCCCGGGCCGGGTTCCCCATGGTCGGACACATGTGGCTCCGGCAGCTCGCAATTTTCCACATCATCTTCCTGGCTATCCAGCACTTCATATGACACCGCCGGCGTCTTTTGGGCGGAAGCCGGGGCCTCCCGGGCGTCCGACACCCGCAACCCCGTCACGGCAACCATCAGCAGCACCAGGGCACCCGAATAAAAACACCCATGTGTCAAACCCCTCCAGGGCCTACCCCCATCACCCCTTGCCACCAGTGGCCTGAGCAGCCACAGCACCACGCCCATGGCCAACAGAAACAGCGCAGGATACAACAGCCAACCGCCAGCCGGGCTTTTCAAGCTAAATATGAAATGATCGATCTGAATGCTGTCATTCAATGGAAGACACCTCAAATTGAATGAATAAACCTGTCTGCTCCCTGGCGGGACAGACAAAACAAAGGTCCTGTTTTATGGATCAGTCACAATCACTGTCAGTGAGGCCCTCGAATTCGATAGCACAATTCCACGTAGATTTGTGGATATATCGGCCAATGTATTGAAAAACACAGCAAAGTCATTCTTATCCGTTCGGCTCAAATCCCTATGCCTGTATTCGGCCTCCCGGGGACGAACATCCTTTACTCAATTTCCTGCTAAACTGTTTGTGACAATTATGACAAGGGGATGAAACGGACATTCACCGCGCCACACTCACTACGAAACACTCACCGTGGTGCAATATAGGCAGACAACCCATGAAAATTGTAAAGGAATACACGCTGGATTACTGCAACGTGCAGTATCGCGAAGACGGCATTGTTGAACTCGAAATCCTCGAAGGAGTAAACATCGACGCCGACATGGCCAATTACTTGGTCAGACTGGCGGAAGAAAACATTGGCAAACCTTTCGGCATGATATCCAACCGAATTCATTCGTATTCTCTGTCCTTTGAGGCCATGAGCATCCTTGCTCAATATGAGAAACTCGCCGCCCTGGCCATCGTGGTGCATTCCACGAAATCACGCTTGCTGGTGGAGACCCAGAATTTTTTTATCGGTGCCTTGAAAAAGAAACCCATCCAGATCTTCATGGATGTGGCAACGGCGGAAGCCTGGCTGCAAAGCACTCTGCGGGCGCTGGAGAATAATGCCGAAACCGTCTAATCGATGCTGCGCTTAGTCAGTCATTTTTGACTCCGGAATAGTAGGACAATTGTGAAAATCCAGCTCAAAACCATTACCCCGGTGGTGCACACGGGACAGCGCTGCATTGTTCACCTGAACTCGGTAGGCCGTCTCGGCAGGCGTCCGTAACACGTGGGCGATTACGCCGCGTATCACTCCCGCGTGGGCGACCACCAGCACCTGCCGCCCGGCAAAGTCAGACACGATGTCCTCGAGAGCCGCTGACACGCGGGAGAAAAAAGCGGCCAGGGATTCTGCCCCCGGTGGCCGGCAGTTCACCGGGTCGGCATAAAACGCATGGTACCCTGCCGGGTCACGGGCCTGTATCTCGGCGCGGGTAAATCCCTCCCAATCACCAAAACCCACCTCTTTCAGACGCTCGTCCACGCTCAAGGGGATATCCTGCTGCCGGCTCAATTCCCGAGCAAAGGCCTGACAACGCTGCAGTGGGGAAGAGACGATCTGGGTCCAGGGGCAATGTCCGGCCACCGCGGCGCGCATTTGCACCCAACCTTTTTCATTCAGTGGGTCGTCGATACCATGGCCACGATAACGTCTGCCCCCCTGGGGCTCGCCATGGCGCAGCAAATCGATGATAGTCGCGTGTTTTTCGCTCGGCATGACATCACCAGCAAGGTCTATTTGGTCAGTGCAAGAAACAATTGCGGCAACTTCTCCGGCAGGCGCTCCACGTGATCGATGACCGTGTATTGCTTGCCAAAGATATCGGCCACATAGTCATCTGCCTGAGGATCAAGATTGACGCAGTGGGTAAAGATACCCTGTTGGTCCAGTTCCTGCACCGCCTTGTGGGCGTCCTCGATGAGCAGGCGGTCGTCGCTGACGTCGATGTCCGAGGGCTCGCCGTCGGTAAGTACCAGCAGCAGTTTCTTGTCCGCCTGTTGCGCGCCGAGGTAGTGCGCGGCATGACGCAGGGCGGCGCCCATGCGCGTGGAGTAACCGGCCTCCATGGCGGCGAGCCGCGCCTTCACGTCGGCGTTCCAGGCCTCGCTGTAACCCTTGATGTGCTGGTAGCGTACCTCGTGGCGGGTGTTGGAGGAAAAACCGGCGATGGCGAACTTATCGCCCAGACGATCGATAGACCAGCCCAGCAGAGCCACCGCCTCCTGACTCAGCTGCAGGATGGTCTGCTGGCAACCCTCCGGGGTGTCTGCCAGGGAGGCGGACAGGTCCAGCAGCAACATCACGGCGATGTCACGGCCGTCGTGCTTGTGACTCATGTTGATGCGCGGATCCGGCGTGGCGCCGCCCTTGAAATCGATGAGCGAACGAATCGCCACATCCAGGTCCAGCTCGCTGCCCTCTTCCTGGTAACGCACACGCACGTAGTGCTGGGGCTTGAGCATATCGAGGATCCGTTGCAGACGCTTGGCCAGGGCCGCGTGCTTGGCCAGCAGGGCGTCGATGTCCGCGGCATTGCCGCGAGGATGCAGACTCTCGTAGAGACTCACCCAGTCCGGACGGTAGGTCTTGGTTTGATAATCCCACTCAGGATAATGGCGCGGCGGCAGGCCCTGATTTTCTTCCTCGGCCTGCTGTTGCTTGCGTTCCTGTTCGAACTGTTCCTCGTCGTCGCTTTCCTCGATGTATAACCACAAGTGGCGATTGTCGTCGCGATAGCTCACCT
>DRKQ01000273.1 GCA_011051685.1 Gammaproteobacteria bacterium | reverse complement strand
GGCGGTGCCTTTTGCCTTTGGCAAACTTGAGGCCTACAAGCAGGCGCTGGAGTATTACCAGCAGGCGCTGGAAAAATTCAAGGCGGAGATGGAGCAAGTGCGCCAGGCCGAGGAGGCGGTGAACAGCGGCGCGCTGATGGACAGGCTGGCCCGTGCCGTGGCCAGTCAGTCGGCGGATCAGCGCTGGCTGGTGCAGGAACTGCCGGATACCCCCGGTGGGCGCTATTTGTGGCAGCTGTTCGCCACCAATGAATTCCAGGAGACGCTGAAAAATTATGCCCAATTGCGTCTTTCCCTGGGGCGGTTGGAGCAATGGTCGTCGGAGATAGACGACGCCAAGGATTTGCCCCCCACGCAACGCAAAACACTGCAACGAAAGGTGTCAGCCCTGCAGGGTGATTTACTGGCTATGCTGGAGCGCATCCAGGCACACCTCAAGGTGCTGGCACAGGAGTCTCTGGCACAACGCAAGCAGCGTTTGTTGGGCTATGCCGGTGAAGCACGCTTTTCCATGGCGCAGATTTATGATTACGCCGCCAAGCGCTGGGGTGGTGAGCAATGAATGAGTCGTGGATGAATCATTGGATGAATAAGCAGTGGCTGGTGTTGTCGCCACTGGTCTTGTTGGCGGCCTGTGCCGGTGCGCCGAAGCAGGAAACCCTGGGGGATCTCGGAGAGCTGGATATCAAGATCGACACCGATGCCCCCATTACCGGCAGCCGTAACAAGGCCATGGACAATTACTGGGAGTTCATGGCAGGCACTAAGCAGGACAAGCAGAAGGTTGAGGCCTTGCGGCGCCTTGCCGACCTGGAAATGGAACGCAGCGAGGAACGTTTCCAGAAACAAATGGAGGTGTTGTCCCAGGGAGATGGTAGTGCAGATGCCGATGTGCAGTCCCTGCGCGAGATCACCTTCCGTGGCGCCATCAAGCTGTACGAGGATGCGCTGAAACTTTCCACCGGCGGCACACAATCCGCGGATCTTTTGTATCAACTCTCCAAGGCATATGAGCAGGCCGGCTTGCAGGAGAAGGCCCTGGATGCGCTGAACCGCTTGCTGGCACTGAATCCGCGCGCGGAAAATCGGGATGAACTGCAATTCCGTCGAGGCGAATTATTGTTTGACTTGCACAAGTACAAACTGGCTGAGATGGCCTACACCCAGGCGATTACCGTGGGCCCGTCATCGCGTTATTTTGAAAAGGCCGTCACCAAGCAGGGCTGGGCGCTGTTCAAGCAGGAGCGCTACCAGCGTGCTTTGAAGGCATTCTTTTCCCTGGTTGATCGCAAGTTAAAACCCAGTGTGGGCCTGGCGGGGCCGGCCAAGCTCAGTCGTGGTGACAAGGAATTGGTGGATGACGTTTTTCGTGTGACCACGCTCACCTTCAATGAATTGGGTGGTGCGCCGGCGGTCACAGAGTACTTTGAGAAGAATGGGCATCGCAGTTATGAAATTCGCGTGTACCGTGAACTGGCCGAATTTTATACCAAGAAAAACCGGGTGCGGGATGCGGCGGAAACCTATCACGCCTTCGCCAGGGCCTATCCCATGCATGAGCAGGCGTTTGTTTTTGATTTGAAGGCGGTGGACACCTACACCGCGGCTGGTTTCGCCTCTGTGTTGATTGATGAAAAGCAGGCATTTTTACAACGCTACCGGATCAACGGCCCCTACTGGAAACACTATGAGGAGCAGGAAGACACCATCCTCGCCGAGTTGAGGGAGGCGCTGCGTAAAAACTCGGAGGATGTGGTGCGCCATCTCCATGCCCAGGCGCAGAAGAAGAAAACTGCCGTTGCCTATCAAACGGCATTCCTGGCCTATCGCCGCCATCTCAAGTGGTTTCCGCAGAGCAAGAATGCCCAGAAGCTGAATTTTTTGTACGCCGAATTGTTGTTTGAATCCGGCAATTTCGAGAAGGCTGCCAAGGAATATGAAAAGACAGCGTATCGCTACTTGCGTTTTGGAAAAAATGCGGAAGCCGGTTATTCCGCATTGCTGGCCTATGCCGAGGCGGAGAAGCGGGCCCAGGGCAAGCAAAAGGCCACCTGGAGCCGCTTGGCGGTGGGTAGCGCCATGCGCTTTGGCAAAACGTTTCCTGATGACAAACGCGCTGCACAAGTGCTGACCAAGGCCGCGCAGGATATGTTTGCCCTGAAAAAATACAATCAGGCGGCAGTAGCGGCGCGGCAGATACTTGAATTATCCAAGCAGCCAAATCCCGAGACACGACGCACCGCGTGGAAGATTATTGCCCGCGCCGAATTTGAAAAGGGCGACTATGCGCGGGCCGAGGTGGCCTATAAGGTTGCGCTGAGTCTCACCAGCGCCGAGGCTGCCGACTACAAGGTTTTGAAGGACGGCTTGGCGGCGGCGGTGTACAAACAAGGTGAGTACATGAAGTCCAAGGGTAATTTACAGGGGGCCATTGCCCAGTTTGCGCGGGTGGAACAGGTATCGCCGGATTCCACGGTCATTCAGTCCGCCGAATTTGATATTGCGGCCAGTCTTATGGAGGCCAAAAACTGGCGCGGCGCGATCAGCAAGTTTGTGGCCTTCCGCCAGGCGCATCCGGATCATCCTCTGACGGCGAGAATCCCCGAGAACCTGGTCAAGGCCTATTTGCAAAGCAAGCAACCGCTGAAGGCCGCGGCAGAATTGGAGAAAATGGCCAGCACCAGTTCCGACCCGGAAGTCAGGCGTGCAGCTTTATGGCAGGCCGCCGAGTTGTACGAGAAGGAAGGCAGCACTCAAGACGTCATCACCATTTACAAACGCTATATCGGCATGTTCCCCGAACCCATGGAACAGGCAACGGAGGCGCGCCAGAAACTGGCCACTATTTACGGTAAGGCCGGGCAACCGGGTGAGCGTCGCTACTGGCTGCAGGAGATTATCCGCCGTGATAAAAATGCCGGAAGTGGTAGTACTCCGCGTACCCGTTTCCTGGCGGCAAAGGCGGCTTATGAATTGGCGCAACCGGCCCTGCAGGCCTTTCAACAGGTTAAGTTGGTGAAGCCACTGAAACAGAATCTGAAACGCAAGAAACAAAAAATGAAAGAGGCGGTGGATGTGTTCACCCAGGCTGCGGATTACGGAATTGCCGAAGTGACTACTGCGTCGGTTTACTGGCTGGCGGAAATCTATGGGGAGTTTGGACGGGCCCTGATGTCATCCGAACGCCCCGAAGGTTTGTCGGAGGAAGAGCTGGAACAATACGATATCCTGCTTGAGGAGCAGGCCTACCCGTTTGAAGAGAAGTCCATTACTATCCATGAGTCCAATGTGGCGCGGATTGGTGAAGGCACCTTTGATCGGTGGGTGGAGAAAAGCCTTGCGGCGCTACGCAAACTGAGTCCTGTACGTTACGCCAAATCGGAAAAGAGCGAAGCCACGGCGCAGTACATTTACTAGAGGCCACAAATAAGTGTTATGCAATATTCGTTGATGAAAAAAAACCGTCTGCTGACTGGCATCAGCCGCTTGTTGCTGGCAGGTGTTGTTGCGGGTTTGATGGCCTGCGCGGCGCCAGGGCCGGGCGGTGGCGTCAGCACGGCGCCGAAAAAGGAAATGCCAAAGGTCGACCCTAAAATCGCCGCAGCCTACCAGGCGGCACTGGATGCCATGCGCGCTGGCAAGACCGCGCAGGCTGAAAAGGCCCTGCGGCAGTTAAGCGAGCAATATCCCAATTACTCGGGGCCGCAGACCAATCTGGGTATCTTGTATTTTCATCAAAATAAACTGGATAAGGCCAAGGCCTCCTTTCTGGCGGCTTTGGAAATCAATCCGGACAACGTTGTGTCCCTTAACCACCTGGGTATCATCAGCCGGAATGAGGGTGATTTCCAGCAGGCCAAAAAGTATTACGAAAAGGCATTGAAAATTGATCCCAAGTACGCCTACGCCCACCTCAACTATGGCATTCTTCTTGAGTTGTACATGGGCAAACGCAAGGAGGCGCTGGCCCATTACAAGCGTTATCAGGCATTGACACCCAAGGAAGATGTGGAAGTTAAAAAATGGATTGTGGATCTTGGCCGGAGGGTCAAACAATGAAACGGCTTTTATTGATTACAGCGTGCGTATTGCCGCCGGCCCTGGCGTTTTCCGCCGACCGTCTCGAGCTGGATGAGACGGCCATTCAGGGTAGCCGTGAATTGCCGAAAATTCTTTACATAGTTCCCTGGAAAAGTGCTCGGCTGGGCTTGCTGCAAGGTGGCGTGGGCAGCAGTTCTTTCGATACCGAATTCGAGGCGCTGGACAGGGATGTGTTTCGCCGGCAGATAGAATACTACGGCAAGCTGTATGGCGGTGGAGGACAGGCTGATTCGGCCCCGCGCTAGCCTGATACTGTAAATAGCGGTTTGCCGCCGTGAGTCGCCGGTGCGATGGTAGTCTGACAGTCAAAACATCTCCCCGGTGCTATCAGAAATTCAAGAATATCGTTAAAATGCCGTCAGGATTAGGAAGTGATGGTGTGCATGGTTTTGTGAACTGGATCGGCCACGTGAAAAGCGATTTGTGGCATGCTGGTGCGCCAAGTGCGCAATAAATGTTCAATGCCGGCACCTGTACCGGGTGAGCGGCATAAATCGAATGAAGTGATGTGAGGAGAAAAGTATGGATGTCTTTAACGTGGCCGTGAAGTTTTTCCAGGACGGTGGGGTATTTATGTACGTCATCCTGGTTGTATTTGCGTTGGGCGCGGCGATTGCGATTGAACGGTATTTGTATTTGACTATCGCCAAGAAAACCAATCGCAGCACGTGGGACAAGCTGACACCGTTGTTGAAGAGTAATAATCTTCAACAGGCCATGGCGCTGGCCAGTCGCTCGAAATCCGAGATTGGCAAAATCATGGCCTATGGTCTGAGTCGCTTGCAGGTTACCAAGAAACGCGACGACATCGAGATCGCCATGGAAGAGGGGCTCATGGAGGTGATTCCCCGTCTCGAGAAACGAACACATTACCTTGCCACCTTCGCTAATATTGCCACCCTGCTGGGACTGCTGGGCACCATTATTGGTCTGATCCAGGCCTTTACTGCTGTGGCCAATGCCAACCCTGCAGACAAGGCCGACCTGCTGTCCGCCAGTATTTCCGTAGCCATGAACACCACGGCCTTTGGGCTTATCGCGGCCATTCCTCTGTTGCTGATGTTCACGGTACTGCAAACCAAGACCACCGAGATCGTCGACAGCATGGAAATGGCCACCGTGAAATTCCTCAACTCCATCACCGAACAAAGCAAGCAGGCTGCGCGTAGCGCGGACTAAGCGGAAGTACTGCCGATGTCCGTACGAGCCCGTGTCAGGCGCGCGCACCGCGAAGCGCCGGAACTCAACATCACTGCCTTTCTGAATTTGATGGTGGTGCTGATTCCGTTTCTGTTGTTGTCCGCGGTGTTTTCCCAGCTCAGCATCCTGGAATTGAATCTGCCGCCGGATTCCAAGTCTCAGGCCAACAAGGATCAGAAGAAGGTGCGCAATTTTGAAGTGATTGTGCGCAGCGACCGGCTGATAGTTTCCGATACCATCGGTGGTGTTCTGAAAGTGATAAAAAACAAGAACGGCAAGCACGATTTTGCCGCCCTGTCTGATTTTCTGACAAAAGTAAAATTACGATTCCCGGACAAGAAAAATATCAGCATCCTGCTGGAGCCGAACATTGAGTACGAGCTCCTCGTGAAGGCCATGGACACGGTGCGTGAAGTGGAAGTGGTGGAGTTTGCATCGGTGGTTAAAAAAGAGCTGTTTCCCCAGGTTTCCATAGGGGATGCGCCATGAACAAATCCCGCCGCGCCAAGCGCATGTCGCGCCATCATGCGCGTAGCAGAAAAAGCGCTACCTTGAACATGGTGTCCCTGATGGACATCTTCACGATTCTGGTTTTTTTCCTTCTGGTGAGTTCATCATCGGTGCAGGACTTGCCCAATGCCAAGCAGATTCAATTGCCGGAATCCGCTTCTGACCAGCTGCCCAAGGAGACCATCGTCATTGTGGTGGGCGACAAGGATATCGTGGTACAGGGTCGAAAGATCGCCTCGGTCTCTGATGTGATGAGAGACAAAAATGCGGAAATCAAACCCTTGAAGGATGAGTTGTTAAGGCTAACGGCGCGCAAGGTGCGCAAGAAAACTGCTGACGGTAAGCCTGTTTTGCGTGAAGTGACCATTATGGGCGACAAGAAAATTCCTTTCGCATTATTGAAAAAAATCATGCTGACTTGCACCAAGGCGAGTTATAGCAATATTTCACTTGCCGTGTTGCGCAAACGGGATAAGGGCTGACTCGTGTCTGTAATGATGTATCGTTCATTTACGCTGCCCTGGAATCGTCTGGACGAGGATGAGGGGCGCCTGAAGAAAATCGTTACGATTGTCCTGGCGCTGGCGCTTGTCTTTGCCGTAGTGGTGTCACTGATTCCTGTGCCCAAGGAAGATCGTGACAAGGCCGAGGAATTACCCCCCCGTCTTGCCCAGCTATTGCTGGAAAAACAGAAGCCCAAACCCAAGCCGGTACCGAAAAAGGTAGAGAAGAAGAAAGAGAAGAAGAAAGAAAAGAAAAAGGAAAAGAAAAAAGAGAAAAAGAAAGTAAAGAAAAAAGAGAAGCCAAAGAAGGTTGAAAAACCAAAGGTCGACAAGGTCGCCGAGGCTCGCAAGAAAGCGGCCTCCTCGGGGCTGCTGGCTTTCTCCGATGAGCTGGCCGATCTGCGTGACAAGCCTGTGGAAAAGGTACTGAACAAGAGCAAGCGGCTGTCCAAGGGCGCCGCTGCGGCGAAGATTGTCAAACGTAACATCCTCACTTCCGGGGTGTCCGGGAGTGGCGGTATTGATACCTCTCGCTTGAGTACCGGTGTGGGACGCAGTGCACTGGAGGGACGTGAGACCACACAGGTGGAGAGTCCTGTGGATATGGTGGCAAAGGCCGGGCCGCAGGTCTCCTCGGATAACGGTTCCGGCAAGCCGTCTCGCACCTATGAGGAGATTTCCCTGGTGTTTGATAAAAACAAGGGGGCGATTTATTCCCTCTACAGTCGTGCACTGCGCAAGGATCCCACCCTGCAGGGCAAGGTGGTGCTGGAAATCACTATCGCGCCTTCGGGACGTGTCACGGACGTGAAGATTGTCTCGAGCGAGCTGAATAACAAGCGCCTGGAGCGCAAGTTGGTGTCACGTGTGAAGCTGCTGAACTTCGGCGCCCGGGATGTGGAAGTGATGGTAGTGACCTATCCCATCGACTTCCTGCCTTCGTAACCCACCACAGTTTTATACCGCGAGATCCAGAAGATTTCCCTGAGGGCTTGTTGCGCCAGTGGTCTGCCGATAACGGTCAACGAGGACATTCGTCTGGCTTGCTGGCTTTTCCTCGTCCTTGAAAGATTTGTCGGCCTCATTTTCCTGTGCTGCCAGTGGTTGATTTAACTCAGACTGCATCTCTGGCTTGGCATCCTGACGTCCATTCGCGCTGCCACTGGTACCGCCATTAGCGCTGCTTTGCTGTGCCAGTAGTTCCGCCCGTGCGGTAGCCGCCATTTGTGAGGCGGCCGCTGCAACAGCCTGGTCGGCACCGGACGGCTGTGCAGGGGCGAGAGCTGCGGCCTGAATGCGTTGGGCTTTCATCAGTGTGGTTTCGGGAGTGTTGGCGGGAGAGGTATCGATACTGACCTCGCCGCTCACGGCATAGCGCTGGCCGTCCGGTCCCTGGGTGTAACCCAAACTGGCACCGCCTCGGGCGAGGCCGCCCGCCGCGGCGAGGTGAGCCGCTTCATGGGCACGCACCTCGCGATCGGTTTGTTTGAGCTGGGCGACGATGCGTTGTTCTTTCTCGGAAAGGATTTGTTCATTATTCCGCAGGGAAACAGAAGCGGGCGTGGTGGCTTTTTTCTCCGTCTCCGGGACAGAGGTGATTTGAGGCCGTGCCGCGGATTGCGCTAGCGACGGGAGGACAGAGAGTTGCACGGCATGGTTCCGGAATTTGCCGGGTGGTCACAGTGGCAAGCTGTGTTTTCAGGCGGTGACATCCAGCAGGCTGCCGATGATGTCACTGACGCTTTCCACCACCTTGCCCGAGGCCTGGATTTGCAGGGAATCGATTTTCAGATTGACCAGGGGACCGGCAACATCGACGGGGCGTTCGTTATTGCTGCCGGCGGCATCGGTATTGATGGCCTGGGCGATGGCAGAGGCGTCACGCCGCATATTGTTCAGGCCTTGGTGGATGCCTTTGATGCCGGCATTGAGGGCGGGAATGCTCATTGTTGGTTCTCCGGTATTCGCCTGTGTGGCCTTCTCTCTGGTGTTGTAAAAAAAACAGTGACAGCTAGGCCCTGTATCGTACGGAAGCCCGATGCCTTGAGGGTATTTTTCGCCGCCAGTAACCCTTTGGCAGGCCCGCTGATTTTGTTGGTGGTTAATTGCCTCAGACGGTGTCAGTCCGTCTGACGGCATCCTGGTTGCCAGAGGATATCGGGACGGCCAGCCTTTTGGTTCAGATAACGGGCAAGCACGAATAACAGATCCGAGAGACGGTTGAGGTATTGCAGTGAAGTGGCGGAGACGGCCTCGCGGCGCGCCAGACTCACCAGTCGGCGCTCGGCGCGTCGACAGACCGTGCGGGCCACATGACAGGTGGCCGCGCTGGGGACTCCGCCGGGGAGGATGAATTCTTTCAACGGGCTCAGGTTGGCGTTAAGTGTGTCCAGCCGTTCCTCGAGGTGTGAGACGTAGGCCTCGTCCAGGGCCTCGCGGCCGGGAATGCACACCTCTCCACCGAGGTCGAACAGGTCGTGCTGAATCCCGGTGAGCAGCGTCCGTGCTTCATCAGGTATTTCCTGGCTGAGCAGCAGGCCAAGGTAACTGTTGAGCTCATCGATGTCGCCAAAGGCTTCCACGCGCAGGCTGTCTTTCTCCGTACGGCTGCCATCGCCCAGCCCTGTGCTGCCGTCATCCCCGGTGCGGGTATAAATTTTTGACAAGCGGTGTCCCATGATATGTCTTTTCGTGCAAGAAAATAGGCAATGAAGAATGGTTCGTGTCTCCAGGGCAGTATACTACCAGTGAGATGCTACTAGCAGAGAAAAGGCTAAATATGACACTTGTTCGACTGGTAGGGCTTTGTTTGATGTTGTGCTTGCCCATGGCGCAGGCGTCCGTGTCAGTGAAAGATGATGCCGGAAATACCGTGACCCTGGCAAAACCGGCACAACGCATCATCAGCCTGGCACCTCATGTGACAGAATTGCTTTATGCAGCCGGTGCGGGTAACAGGCTGGTGGGTGCAGTGGAATACAGCGACTACCCCGAGGCCGCCAAATCCTTGCCGCGGGTCGGGTCGTACAATGCAGTGGATCTGGAGAGGATTATTGCCCTCAAGCCTGATCTGGTGGTGGTCTGGCAAAGTGGCACCCTCAAAGGCTCTGTGCAGAAGCTACGGCAAATGGGTGTGCCCGTTTTTGCCAGTGAACCCCAAACACTGGAAGATATAGCCCAGAACTTGCGCCGGCTGGGGCAACTTGCTGGTACGGACAAAACAGCCAGTGCTGCGGCAGAACGGTTTCTGACCGGTTTGAACAGATTGCGGGCGCGCTATGGGCACAGCGAGCCGGTGTCGGTGTTTTATCAGGTCTGGCAGCAGCCGTTGATGACCATCGGCGGCAGACACATGATCAGCCAGGTGATCGAATTGTGCGGTGGGCGAAATATTTTCGCCGGGCTTTCGGCGTTGGCGCCCAGGGTCAGTCTTGAATCTGTGCTGGCGAAAAACCCCCAGGTGATCGTGGGCGGTGGTGTGACGGAGAACAACCCGCAGTGGAAAGAATACTGGCAACAATGGCCGCAGATACGCGCGGTCAAAAACAGCCATGTTTATTCGGTCAATCCCGATCTCCTGCAGCGTCAGACGCCGCGCATCCTGCTTGGCGCCGAGGTCCTTTGTGAGCAGCTTGAACAGGTTCGCAACAAAAAAGCCAAATAACGCCTGGCATCGTTATGGCATTGACTCCAGGTTTGTCATCCCGGCTCTGGCCTCCGTAGTGATAGCGCTAAACCCCGGCAACCCGTTAACCCTCTTGCAACTGGTAACGCACTGGTAGCAGCAGATCCATTGCCTGCAAAGTGCCTAGTTCATCGGGCAGGCTGATGTTTTTGAGTTTGCCGATGGCGCTGAGTGCCGCATGATCCAGCAATGAGTAGCCTGAACTTTTTGCCAAATGGATGTTGTTGAGTTGGCCCTGCTTGTTGATATGAAAGGTGATGTGCACCTCTCCCTGCCAGCCGCGACGTCGCGCCCGTGGTGGGTAGCTCAGATATTTTCTGAGACGATGTTGTACTTCACCCAGCAGGTAATTTCGTTGATCTTGCAGTGGTTCGACCGAGGCCGATGTTGACGGTCTGGAACTGTCGGCTGTTTTTGCTGCTGTGTTTTCCGTGGGGGAGGTTTCAATCCTTTCCTGTTCTCTTTTATGATCACTGCCGGCCTTCACAAGAGTATTGTGCTCAACATCCTGGCTGATGGCTTGCTCCACGCTGACCATGGGCGGCATCTCGCCGGTGCGGATTTCAGGTTTGTCAGGGACGGGCTTCTTTCTGACAGGGGAAGCAGAGGGAATGATGGTTTGATCGACGGCGGGGCTGTTCTTAGCCGGATACAATATTGCACTGATGACACTGCTGCCAATATGCCTGTGGGCTTGTTTAGGCGCCGAGTCATGCAAAAGCAGCAGAACAGCGGTGTGAATCAATATTGAAACTGCAACAAAGGCGAGTAATGCCCCCGACGCGCTTAGAAAACGCATCGGGGGCAACATATCGCCAGCATTGCGCACAGGCATGGAGGGCTCTTAAAGTTCAGCGTCCAGGCTGAGGTAGAAGGCCCGCTCGGGGAGCGGATAATAAAAATAGGGGTTCGGGCTGAAGGAATTATAAAACCCGGAATCAGCCTGACTGACATTGGTGAGATTCTTCACCATGGCCTTGACGCTGAATTTCTTGAAGCGGTGTTTGTAACTCATGTCGAGCCTGGTATAGCCAGGCATTTGCTTGCCGACGTTCGAAAGGTCATCACCAAAGTAGCGTTGTCCCGTGTAAACGGCATCGACTGCAACTTGTTGTTGTTGGTTAAGCCGATACTGGCCAGACAGGGAAAGTTTGTTGTTTGGCACCAGTGGTACCTTCTTGCCCCGGTTCGGGCCGTCACGGAAACTCGCTTCCCGCATGGCGTAACGGATTTGTCCATTAAGCTTTTCGGAGAAAGGAATGCGCACGTTCAGGTTCAGCCCCTTGTGCCGGGTTTTGTCGAAATTCACGTTGCTGAAAGTGGCGCTATCGTAGCCGATCTCATCCTCAAGGATCATTTTGAAGACATTAAGTTTGTATTCAAAGCCATTATCCAGGCGATGTTGTGTGCCGATTTCGACATGGCGGCCGGTTTGTGGGTTGAGTAACGCGATATTGCCCGAGAAGTAACTCCACATTTCATCCAGCACGGGGAAGCGAAAGCTCTTCGCGGCGCGAATGTAGTTTTTTGCGCCATAGCGATGTTTGCGACTTAAGGTTATGTCCCACGCGGTAAGGATATCGGTTTGCTTGTCACTGCTCTGGCTGTTGCTGAGCAGGTTTGTATTCTCGATATCCAGGTTAACGTACTGCCGGCGCAGGCCAAGATGCAGGGTGGTGTTGTTGCCCAGCGAGGAAGTGTCCGTGAGGTAAATGGCCTTGCTGGTGCGTGTCGTGTCGCTGGTATTTTCCGCGGGGAAGAGGCCGCCAAAGATGGCGGTGGTATCCAGCGTACTGCGGTACAGGTCGATGCCGGCAACGATGTTATGCGCACCCAGCTTGCCCTTGATGCGCGGCGTCAGGGAGAGCGTTTTCAGGTCGGCCTCGGTGTCACCAAAAATAGTGGCTTCCTGATGTTTGTCCCGCAGGCCAAGCTCCATGGAGTAATTCTCGCCCAGTACAAAGCCTTCCACTGCATAGCGGCGTTCCTTGGCCTGTTCAATGGTCGAGGAGGACTGGGTGGGATCATCCTTGAACAGGGGCTCGTTCAATGCACCCGGCAGTTCCAGTTTTTCAGTATTGGCATGGACGCGGATACCGAGCTCCTTGTCTCCCATGGCATGGGTCAGTTCACCCAGCAGGCTGCGTGTGTCAAATGCACTATTGTCGCGGTAACCGTCCGATTTCAGGGCGTCCAGTGTAACGGAAAAGGCATTGTCGCCCTTCGCCTGGCGCATGTCCGCATTGAGTCGCTTGGTGTCGAAGGAGCCATAGCCCAGTGTTATGCCTGTGCGGTTTTCGTCAAAACCATTCTTGGTGACAATGTTGATCACGCCGCTTACCGCATTGTCACCATAAAGCACGGTGCTGCTGCCGTGAACGATTTCGATTTGGGCAATGCTGGACAGCGGAATGCTGGCGAGATTGGCACCTTGTAAATCCACATCATTGAGACGCCGGCCGTTTAGTAGGATGAGTGTATTCTGTCCGCCGGCCTGTCCGAAGCCTCCCATGTCTACTTTCGCCTTTGAGCCGGAAATGCCAAATAGGTCTTCAACGTGCAGGCCAGCCTGGGTTTTTAAAACGTCGGCAAGAGTGTCGGCATTACCGTTGACGATGTCTTCGGCGGTGATTGTGGTGATATTCACCGGTGCGGTGTCGATACTGGCGGCGAAACGCGTTGCAGTGACCACCACAGGGGCGATGGCGGAGGTGTCGTCAGCGGCGGTGGCTATGGTGCTAAAGGTACAGGCGATAAACAGACTGCAAATGGTAAATTGTCGATGTGTTAAAAGGCTCAAGACGTTACTCCCCAAAAATAGTAGTGCACACACCCGCGCGCGTGTTGTATTTGTATGATGATTCAGACAACAGGGGGGTAGCGTTGAAGGTAGGTCGAAGGACAGCCGAAAGCGCCAATCGCCCGCCATCGTCGCCCGCCGCAACGTTGTCCACGGTGGTCCAGGCCGGTCTCCGGGCTTATGAGTGGCGAGCGTAGGGCGCTTGCCGGATTGGCGCCTTCCCGTGCCGAGGTGGCACAGTGGCATAAGGCCAATGCTTGACTCAATCACCGTTGCGGGGGCAGCGCTGGAATTGCCTGCGTGGCGACACGCACGACGCACCAGCTTCCCGTTTCATCCCGATAACCGAAAGTTCTCGGGACACCTGAAACAGGCGGCTACTGTATGGATTGGGCGGCTGGTCGTCAAGCCTGTTGGGGGAGAGTGTGCTAAGGGAGTGAGCTAAGCTCTTAACACCCTTGGCATTTTTATTTCTGTTAACCGGTTCTCAGGTTTTGCCAACGGATTGCCGTATAAAGTGGGTATGCACCGAATCCTCGTTCTCAACGCAAAGGGCGGCTGCGGCAAGACCACCCTGGCCATCAATCTGGCCAGTTATTACGCCCACCAGGGCCGGGTCACCACGCTGCTGGACTACGACCCCCAGGGCTCGGCCATGCGCTGGCTGAGCCTGCGCGACAGCGAGCGCCCCGCCATTCACGGTATTGCCGCCTTCCAGCGTCGCCGTGACGTGACCCGCGCCTTCCAGATGCGCCTGCCCGTGGAGGCGGAGCGGGTGATCATGGATGTACCGGCAGGCGTCACCGGCCTGGGGTTGGTGGAATACGTGCAACGGGTGGACACCATCCTGCTGCCGGTGCTGGCCTCGCCCATCGACAT
>DRKQ01000272.1 GCA_011051685.1 Gammaproteobacteria bacterium | reverse complement strand
TCGCCCAGCACCAGATAGCTCAGTCCGTCCAGTGACTCACCGGCGATGCCTGCCAGTTCAAAATATTCATCCCGGTCCGGCCCGGGCTGGTCGATGCGTATTTCGTTGATGAGGATGGCCTGTGCGCTGGCGGCAAGGCCCAGGCCGAGAAGGCCGGCAAGGGTGGTGATGATACGTCGGGTCTGTGGGTGACTCATCTTTCCCTCCTTGGAAAGTCAGTATGTTTGTCAGGGGTGCCTTGGTGACGGCAGGGGATATCCCTGCCATTCATCCTAGGCAATACCACTGAGGGCTGCGTGGTAATATTTCCTTTCGTCGTCTGCAAGGCCCTTGGTTTTGCGGACGGGCGCCTAATCGCTCGTGCCGGTGAGGCAGCGTGCGGCGTTTTCCTTCGCCTTGCGCACGCATGTCAGTTGGTTCTGCGGCTCGTCCTGGTACAGCCGGTCGCATATCTCATAACTGCGGATCAGGGTCCAGTTGCACGCCAGCTGTTGCTCGATCCGCTGCAGGGCGGCCCGTTGCCTGTCGTTACGCTGCTCATGCTTGTCGATGTCATCGAGCAGTTGTCGGAGTGCTTGTTCCGCCTGTGGGGGAGCGGTTTCCGCTGCCTGGGCAAGTGAGAGGCTGAGCAGGAACAGAATGATACCGTGAACAATCATTGTGACTGGTGCCGTCGGGGGGCCAGCGACCCAGAATAGCAAATGCGCGCTTGGCCGTGCAGGCCTTGGGAAGCGCCCTAAAGAATCATGTCCTTTGAGCCGATGCTTTCCCGGTGAGAGTCTTCGTGGCCAGGCTGTGCCGATGGGGGCTGGTGGACCGTGGGGTGCAGCTTGCCACAAGGCCAACATAAAAGAATAAATGCGAGGGTTTCAAGGGGTGTCTAAGCCGCTAAACGTGCTGCTGGTGGAAGATTCTGAGGATGATGCGATGCTGACTCGGCGCCAGCTGGTACGGGCGGGTTTCGAGCCCCGCTGCCAGCGTGTCGATAGTGCCGAGCACATGCAGGTGGCGCTGGATGCGCAAAGCTGGGATGTGGTGATCTCCGATTATCACATGCCCAGCTTCAGTGGTGCCGCGGCGCTGAAGTTGCTGCAGACAACGGGGCTGGATCTCCCCTTTATCATCGTCTCCGGGGCCATCGGCGAGGAAGTCGCCGTCGAGCTCATGCGCGCCGGGGCCCATGACTACATCATGAAGGACAACCTGGCCCGTCTGGCGCCGGCCATTGAGCGCGAGCTGCGCGAGGCCGGTGAACGCCGTGCGCGCCGTGAAGCGGAAGCGGATTTGCGCCTGGCCGCCAAGGTCTTCGAGGGCAGTGTCGAAGGCATCCTGATCACGGACAAGAGTGGCCGCATCCTGCGCGTCAATCAGGCCTTCATGGACATTACCGGCTATGGCGAGGATGAGGTTATTGGCCAGCGGCCCCGCATGCTGCAGTCCGGCCGTCATGATGAAGCCTTTTTTCGTCATCTGTGGGTATCGTTGATCGAAACGGGTTCCTGGCAGGGAGAGATCTGGAACCGGCGCAAGAGTGGTGAGGTTTACCCCGAGTGGCTGACCATCAGTGCCGTCAGTGATGAATCGGGTGAAGTAACACACTATATTGGTGGCTTCACCGACCTGAGTCAGCAAAAGCAGGCCGAGGACCATATCCAGCATCTGATGTACTACGATGCGCTGACCAGCCTCCCCAATCGCACCCTGTTCCGCGACCGCTTTCAGCAGTGCATGGTGCGCACCCGGCGCTCCAACGACCACACGGCCTTCATTCATCTGGACCTCGATCGCTTCATCAAGGTCAACGATACCCTGGGGCATACCGTGGGTGATCAGTTGCTGCAGCAGGTGGGGCAGCGGCTGTCCAAGAATATCCGCCCCATGGATTTCGTGGCGCGCCTGGGTGGCGACGATTTCGCCATTGCCGTGCCGGCGCTGATGACGCGTGCCGAGGTGGAAAGCTTCCTGGAAAAGATTGCCGATGTCTTCGCCGAACCTTTTTGTATCGCCAAACGGGAGATATTCCTCGTCCCCAGCATGGGAGTGGTGATGTACCCGGACGATGCCAACAGTTATGACGAACTGGCCCGCTATGCCGAGACGGCACTGCAGTATGCAAAGCGGTTGGGGGAGGGGTATCAGTTTTACCACGGCAGCATGAATACCAATGCCGATGAACGCCTGAATATGGAAAGCGCCCTGCGGCGGGCGTTGGAACGCGATGAGTTCCACTTGCACTACCAACCCCAGGTGGATGCGTCGACGGGAGAAATCATCGGTGTCGAGGCATTGCTGCGCTGGGAGCGTGGCGATGAAGGCATGGTGATGCCCGGCCGCTTTATCCCTCTTTTAGAGGATACCGGCTTGATCATCCCGGTGGGTGAATGGGTATTGAGGCGCGCCTGCCGGGATCTGCAGATGTGGCTGGCGGAGGGCTACGGGCGGGTACCGGTGGCGGTCAATCTGTCGCCGCGCCAGTTTCGCAGCCGGGATCTGGTACATATGATCGATAAGGTGTTGAGGGAAAGCGGTACGGATCCGCGCCTGCTGGAGCTGGAAATCACCGAGAGCAGCGTCATGGATGACCCGGAGTTCGCCATGCAGACTCTTCAGGCCTGCCATGAACGGGGTATCCGCATTGCCATCGATGACTTTGGCACTGGCTATTCATCGCTCAGCTATCTGAAGCGTTTCCCGCTGGATGTGCTGAAGATTGACCGTTCCTTCGTCGCCGATGTGCCGGAGAACGATGACGACGCGGCCATTATCGACACCATTATCGCCATGGCGCACCGCCTGAATCTGCGCGTGATCGCCGAGGGCGTGGAGACGGCGGCGCAGCGGGATTTTCTCCGTGAACACGGCTGTGACTGGGTACAGGGCTATTACTTTGGACGCCCCATGCCGCTGGAGGATCTGCTGCAGTGCCTGCAAGGGCAAGCCATCCACCCTGTCAGGGAGGGCCTGTGAGACGCCAGTGAAACACGGCATATTGCCTCATGGCGGTGGGAAAGCGACCATAATTGCTGGATAATCACCCTCATGAGTGGGGAAGTTGGCAATAATATCTTCTTTACCGGTCTGAAGTTATGCCCTAGATTTAGAGGATCAAGGGCAAGCTGGAATATCCCAAGCGTTATGCTAAGGTAAAGGAAGGGAGCTGTGAGGGATTACGCAATGTCAGACAAGATCATTCTGCTGGTAGAGGATAATCCAGACGATGAGGCGCTGACCCTACGTGCCCTGAAGAAGAATAATATTATGAATGAGGTTGTCGTCGCTCGTGACGGCGAAGAAGCCCTGGACTATCTGTTCGGTACCGGTAAATACGCAGGCCGTGACACCAGTGTCCAGCCGCAGGTCATATTGCTGGATCTCCAACTCCCGAAAATCAACGGTATCGAAGTGCTGAAGCGTCTTCGTGCCGACCCGCGTACGGCGCTTCAGCCGGTGGTGATACTGACCACCTCCAGCGAGGAAAGGGACATTATCAGCAGCTACGCGAGTGGGGCCAACAGTTATATTCGTAAACCGGTGGATTTCAATCAGTTCATTGAAGCGGTAAAACAGTTGGGGTTGTATTGGCTTGTCTTGAACGAGTCACCGGTAAGGCCCAGGGGTTAGTCAGATGGGGAATCCGTTACGGGTTCTTGTGGTAGAGGACTCGGAGGATGACGCCCTGTTGCTTGTCAGGGAGTTGCGTCGTTCAGGCTATGCCCCTCGCTCCCTGCGTGTACAGACCGCCGAGGAGCTGCAGGCGGCCCTGCGCGAACATACCTGGGATGTGGTTGTCACCGACCACAATCTGCCCGGTTTCAGTTCCGAGGCCGCCCTGGCCATCGTCCATGACTCGGGTCTGGACCTTCCCGTGATCATCGTCTCCGGCAGCATTGGCGAAGATATCGCCGTGGCCGCGATGAAGATGGGCGCCCACGACTACATCATGAAGGACAACCTCACGCGCCTGGTGCCCGCCATCGAGCGCGAACTGCGCGAAGCCGAACTGCGGCGCTCCCACCGTCTGGCCGAAGCGACCATTCATCACCTCGCCTTCCATGATCACCTCACCGGGCTGGTGAACCGGCATGAATTCGATCGCCGTCTCAAGGAGGCTTTGCGTAGTGCCAGGGAAGGCGAGCATGCCCACGTCCTGCTGTATCTGGATCTCGACCAGTTCAAGGTCATCAATGACACCTGTGGCCACCAGGCGGGTGATCAGCTGCTCAGGCAGCTGGCGGTGGTACTGCGTGAGAAGGTGCGTTCCAACGACACCCTGGCCCGTCTGGGTGGCGATGAGTTTGGCCTGTTGCTGGAAAGCTGTCCGCTGGAGCAGGCCCACCAGATTGCCGAGGGGATCCGCGAGGCGGTTGCCAATTTTCGTTTCATCTGGCAGGACAAGACCTTCAGTGTCGGCGTCAGTATCGGCATGACGCCCATCACCTCGGATGCCCGGGGTGTGGACGAGGTGCTCAGCGCGGCGGATGTGGCCTGTTATACCGCCAAGGACTTGGGACGTAATCGCGTCCATGTCTATCTCGACGACGATTCAGAACTGCTGCGGCGACACAATGAAATGCGCTGGGTGTCGCGCATCAAGCAGGCGCTGGAAGACGAGCGTTTCGTGCTTTACCGTCAGTCCATGCAGGCCCTGGAAGCGAACAGTCATCTGCATTCGCACAGTGAGTTTTTGCTGCGCATGGTGGGTGATGATGGCGAGATCATCCTGCCCGGCGCCTTCATCCCCGCCGCGGAGCGCTATGGCATCATGACCCTGCTGGATCGCTGGGTGGTGAAATCGGTGATTGAACATCTGGCCGGCCTTTACCGGCAAACACCGGATGCGGACAAGCTGGGCACGTTTTTTGTCAATCTCTCGGGTGCATCCCTCAATGATGCGGCCTTTTTTTCGTATATCGGCGAACAGCTAAGGGTCAATGAGTTGCCGCCCGAGTTGTTGTGTTTTGAAATCCCCAAAACCGCCGCCATTTCCAATCTGCACCTGGCGGTGGACTTCATTCATGGCATCCGCAGCCTGGGTTGCCAGTTCGCGTTAGACGACTTTGGCTCTGGCCTGAGTTCCTTCTCGTATTTGAAGGCAATGCCGGTGGATTATCTGAAGATCGACGGTGGTTTCGTGCGTGACATCACCAGCGATCCGATGAATTACGCCATCGTGCAGGCGGTCAATGAAATCGGTCACGTTGCGGGCTTGCGCACCATTGCGGAGTTTGTTGAAGATGACGCCGTGCTCAGCACACTACAGGACATCGGTGTGGATCTGGCGCAGGGCTATGGCATCGCCCGGCCGATGGCAGTGGCTCCCGTTAGTCTGTTGTAACGGCTGGCTGGTATCAGCTCAAGCTGCCAAGCGTTGGCGGTGCCGTGGGGCTCTCAAGCTCGGGCGAAAACAGCGGCGCGCTGCGTTCCCCCTCATCCTTTAGAATATTTCCGACAACCCTGTCCGTGCCACCGTAGGTCTCATTGCCGGCCGTTTCCTGGCGGTACAGTACGCCCGCCGATTTGACCTCCAGTGACAGCAGGGAGCTGGCGCTGTCACTGAGAAAGGAAAAATAACGCTCGCCTTGTTTCTCGCTGCGGGCGTCGAGCATGATGATATTTACCGTGAGGTGGCTTTGCTGCTCCGCCAGCTGGGCCAGATGATGATAGGCCAGGCGTACCCCCGGCAGTGACGTCGGTACCGCCATGAGCAG
>DRKQ01000271.1 GCA_011051685.1 Gammaproteobacteria bacterium | reverse complement strand
CAAGTTGGGCGGGCGCTTGCGTCTGGCGGTGTGCGGCGGTGCGCCGCTCTCCGCGGAAGTGGCAAAGACCTTCATCGGCCTGGGGCTGAATCTGATCCAGGGTTACGGCCTCACTGAGACCAGCCCCATCGTTAGCGGTAATCCGGAGGACGACAACGACCCCGCCAGTGTTGGCGTACCCATGCCCGGCATTGAAGTGAAGATCGGTCCTGACGATGAATTACTGACTCGTAGTCCCTCGGTGATGCTGGGTTACTGGAACAACCCTGAAGCCACACAGGCAATGATTGACGGTGAAGGCTGGTTGCATACCGGCGATAAGGCTCGTATCGAAAACGGACATATTTACATTACCGGCCGGCTCAAGGAAATCATCGTTTTGTCTAACGGAGAAAAGATTCCCCCGGCGGATATGGAAATGGCCATCTCTCTGGATCCCATGGTGGAGCAGGCACTGGTGGTGGGCGAAGGCAAACCCTACCTGTCGGCTATCGTGGTACTGGATTCCGAGGCGCTGCGGGAAGAGGCGGAGGCCCAGGGTTTCGATCTGAAGGATCCCGAGGTACTCAACAGCAAACCCATGTGCCGCTGGATGCTGGAGCGCATTACCCCTTTGCTGAAAGACTTTCCCGGGTACGCCAAGCTGCGCGCTGTTACCCTGCTCAATCAACCCTGGAACATCGATGATGGCACCATGACTCCCACCATGAAACTCAAGCGCAAGATTATCCTGGAAAAACACAAAGACCACATCGAAAAAATGTACGAGGGTCACTGATGGCTGACGAGAATAGCCTGAGCCTGCCTGAGATCGAACCCACCACCCGTGTACTGGCCATGCCCACCGACACCAATGCCGCCGGGGATATCTTCGGCGGCTGGATCATGTCCCAGGTGGATATCGCCGGTTCCATTGCCGCCCATCGTCATGCGGGCGGTCGGGCCGTTACCGTTGCGGTGAATGCCATGCAGTTCAAGAAGCCCGTGTATGTGGCGGACCTGGTGAGTTTTTACGCCGAGGTGCAAAAGGTGGGCAATACCTCCATGACGGTGTTTGTGGAGGTCTTTGCTGAACGCAACCGCCAACAGCACGAAGTGGTGAAGGTCACCGAAGCCACGCTGACCTTCGTGGCGATTGATGACGATGGCAGGCCCCGGGCGGTGAAGGCACCGGCCTAGTTCTCTCCGACTGTAGAATGCGTATGAGAGCTGAATGAGCGTCTAGCCGGCGTTGCCTTTTCCGGGTAGCCGGCTGTAGGTTCCTTAAATTCCATCACCGTGTGACAACCGGCACACGTTCACCTCTGACTGCCCCAGACTGCCCCAAGTCCTGCCCCATAGGGTAGAATGCCCCCTCGCAACCGGTGGGCCGTGATGTCTCAATCCAATAAAGAACACGAACAACGCGCTGAACGTGTGGAATCGTTCACGGAACTGCTTCATGAGGGCACGCTGGCCAATGTGGAGCGTGAGCTGCAGGAGCTGCATCCCGCGGAAATAGCCCATCTGCTGGAGTCCCTGCCGCGTGAGCAGCGCGATGCGGTATGGGAACTGGTCTCCAAGGATCACGAAGGCGACGTGTTGTTGCAGGTCAACGACGATGTGCGCGAACGCCTGATCCGCGAGATGGACAACAGCGAGCTGGTGGCCGCCGCCGAAGGCCTGGAGACCGACGAGCTCGCCGATATCCTCCCCGACTTCCCCGAGGCGGTCACCGAGCAGGTGCTGGAGTCCATGGACGAGCAGCATCGCAAGCGCCTCGAGGCGGTGATGTCTTATCCGGAGGACAGTGCCGGTGGCCTGATGAACACCGACACCATCACGGTGCGCGCCGATATTACCCTGGATGTGGTGCAGCGCTACCTGCGGCGCATCGGTGAGATCCCGGAGATGACCGATAATCTCATTGTCACCAATCGTGAAAACCAATACCTCGGCCTGTTGCCGCTTACTAAACTGCTGACCCGGGATCCGGAGACCCAGGTGGCGGAAGTCATGGATCGGGAGCAGGAGGCCATCCCCGCCAGCATGCCCGCCCAGGAGGTGGCCAGCCTGTTCGAACAACGCGACCTGGTATCGGCGCCGGTGGTGGACGAGGAGGGCAGGCTGCTCGGGCGTATCACCATTGATGACGTGGTGGACGTGATCCGCGACGAGGCCGAACACTCGCTGATGAGCATGGCCGGTCTCTCCGAGGAAGACGACATGTTTGCCCCGGTGGTGACCAGCTCCCGGCGGCGCACCCTGTGGCTGGCCGTCAACCTGCTCACCGCGCTGCTGGCATCCTGGGTCATCGGTCTGTTTGGCGCCACCATCGAGAAACAAGTGGCCCTCGCCGTGCTCATGCCCATCGTGGCCAGCATGGGGGGCATCGCCGGCAGCCAGACCCTGACCCTGATGATCCGTGGTATCGCCATGGGCCAGGTGAGCCGCTCCAACGCCCGACGGCTGTTCGACAAGGAATTATTGGTGGGCCTGCTCAATGGTCTCATCTGGGCCTTGTTGATCGCCGCCGTGGTGCTGGTCTGGTTCCATGACATGCAGCTGGCCATCATCATCGCCGCCGCCATCCTCATCAACCTGGTGGTGGCCGCCCTGGCGGGGGTAAGCATCCCCCTGTTGCTCAAACGCCTGGGTATCGACCCGGCCCTGGCCGGTGGCGTGGTGCTCACCACGGTGACCGATGTGGTGGGTTTTCTCGCCTTCCTGGGCCTGGCCACCCTGGCATTGAACTGAGCCCGTCATGGCGGTGCCTGAGACCCCCAAGCTCACCGTGGACATCATCATTGAGCTGGTGGACCGCCCCGGCCGCCCCATCCTCCTCATCGAGCGTAAAAACCCACCCTTGGGATGGGCCTTGCCCGGGGGCTTCGTGGATCCGGGCGAGACCCTGGAACAGGCGGCGGTGCGCGAGGCGCTGGAAGAGATCTCCCTCCGGGTGAAACTCATCACCCTGCTGGGTTGTTATTCGGACCCGGCCCGGGATCCCCGCGGCCACACCGTAAGCGCCGTGTATGTCGCCGAGGCCTGCGGTGAACCCCTGGCGGCGGACGATGCCGCCCATGTGCAAGCTTTCAGCCTCGATGCCCTGCCCTCGCCCCTGGTCTTCGATCATGGCCTGATCCTGGCAGACTATGCGCACTACCGGCAGACCGGTGAACGCACCCCGCTGCGCCTGGGCAGGTCCGCAGAGAACGGCTAAAGCCGGTCTTCCCTGTGCCGCTACACAGGGTATCCCCACTTACCGCCGGGAGCGCACCGTGCCAGATATCTACGTTGCCCGCCAGCCCATCTACGACCGTAAACTCTACGTGTATGCCTATGAGCTGCTCTATCGTGGCGGGGGAGAAAGAGAGACTGCCGAGGTGGTGGATGGCGACGATGCCACATCACAGGTGCTGGTGAATGCGCTGCTGGACATCGGTCTGCCTGAGCTGGTGGAGGATTCCCTGGCCTTTATCAACCTCACCGAGCACTACATCGTCGAAGGCCTGCCCGCCAGCCTGGCCCGGGATAAGGTGGTGTTGGAGGTGCTGGAGGACATCGAGGCCACGGATGCGGTGATCGACGGCATAAAAAGGCTCAAGCAAGACGGCCACGTCATTGCCCTGGATGATTTCATTTGCGATGGCAGCAAGCGCGCCCTGGTGGAGCAGGCGGATATCATCAAGATCGACCTGCTGGCCCTGCCCGGCAGCGCCCTGGCCGAGCAGGTGAAAAAACTGCGCCCCATGGGAGTGCGCCTGCTGGCGGAGAAGGTGGAGACCCCTGAGGAATACGAATACTGCAAGGCCCTGGGTTTCGATTATTTTCAGGGCTATTTCTTTTGCAAGCCCAATATTGTTAAGGGGGCGCACACCCCCACCAGCCGCATGGCTATCGTGCAATTGCTGGCCAGACTGCAGGATCCGGCCCTGGACATGGGGGAGCTGCAGTCCCTGGTGGCCCAGGATGTGTCCCTGTCCTATCGCATCCTGCGCTACATCAACTCCGCCCAATTCAATCTCGGTCAGAAGATCGAATCCATTCAGCAGGCCATCAGCCTGTTGGGCCTCAATACCATCAAGACCTGGGTGGCAATCCTCGCCATGTCCAGTGTTGACGACAAACCCTACGAGTTGATTCTCACCGCCCTGGTCCGTGCCCACATGTGTGAAACACTCGCTGTGCGTAGCTCCATTTCGGTGGACCATGCTTTTACCGTGGGCCTGTTTTCCGCCCTGGATGCCTTTATCGACAAGTCCCTGGACGAGATCATCCAGGCCCTGCCCCTGGCCGACAGTCTGAATCAGGCCTTGCTGCAACAACAGGGTGAGCTGGGGGAGCTACTTGCTTTGGTGCTCAATTATGAGCGCGGGCAGTGGGATGAGCTGGCCAGGAGTCCACTGGGCAGTGACGAGTTGCGCAATGCCTACCTGGCATCCATACGCTGGGCGGGTGAGATCAGTGATGCCTTGATCAAGAAAAAATGAGTGAGGTAGTCTGCTGTCCCGTTTTATTTTATTTCCCTCATTCCGGCCCCGGCCTTTGCCGGGACCGGAATGAGGGTTAGAGTAAAGCTGATCGGCAGCAATGATGCAGCAGTAATTTGGGTTATTACTCCCTTGTCAATAACAGACAGCCGCTCTTGTCTACCCGGCACGACCAGCCGGGCGCAAGGTAGGTGGTGGAGACGGTTTCGGTGATCAGCGCCGGGCCACGTATTTCCCCCGACAATTTTTCTCGTGGGTAAACGGGCGCCAGGCAATCGATACCTGCCAGCTTTACCCGCCTAACCTCAAATAGTTTCCCGTTATGGTTTTCATCAGTGTGCAATGAAAACGCATGCGACGGGCCGTGTACCTTCAGGCGTAGGGTGACCAGCTCCACGGCCTGGTGCAGGCGATGGCCATACAGGGCGGTATGGCGGGCATGAAAGGCCTCACAGGCCTGGTCCAGTGCCCTGGCGATGGTGGCGCTGGCGTGGTTCGTGGCCCAGTCCAGGGGCAGATTGATAGTAAAGGACTGGCCGTGATAACGCAGATCCACACTGGGGGAGCAGCCAATGCTTGCTTCCGCCACTCCCTCTTTCACCAGCGCCGCTCGGCCACGTTCCACCAGGGCGCACAGCGCCCGGTGCACCTTATTCAGCCAGGCGTCATCCAGACTACTGAGTACGCGTTGCATGGCATGGGACAAATGGCGCGCCCGCGGCGCCGCCAGCATGCCCAGGGCGGACAATACCCCGGCATGGGCCGGCACCAGGGCCTGGCGCATTTCCAGGGCCTCGGCCAGGGCGCAGACATGCAGCCCCCCGGCGCCACCGAAGCAGGTGAGGGTAAGTTGTTGCGGATCCACGCCTCGTTGCACCGACATCACCCGCAGGGCGCGGGCCATGTGTTCGTTGGCCACGTCGATAATGCCCTGGGCCGTCGCTTCCAGGGACAGGCCCAGGGTCTCGGCCAGGGGCGCAATGGCGGCTTTGGCCGCGGTTTCGTCCAGGGCCATATGGCCACCGAGAAAGGCATCACTGCGCAGGCGGCCTAACAATAGATTGGCGTCCGTCACCGTGGCCTGTGGCGTGGTGTGAGTGCCGCCGCGGCCATAACAGGCCGGGCCGGGATCGGCGCCGGCGGATTCCGGGCCCACCTGCAACAGGCCGCCGCTGTCGATGTATGCAATGGAACCGCCACCGGCGCCGATGGTGTGCATGTCCACCATGGCCACGCCCACGGGATAACGCCCGATGCGGCCCTCGGTGGTGAGAGGCAGATCGTCGCTAGTGGTGGCGTCCAGCAGGGCCACATCGGTGGAGGTGCCGCCCATGTCGAAACTCAGCAGCCGCGGGCGGTTCGCCAGTTGACCCATGAAGCGGGCCCCGGCCAGGCCGCCGGCTGGGCCGGACAGCAACATGTGCACCGCCTCCTCGCCGGCCTGTTGTGTACCGATGGTGCCGCCGGTGCTCTGCATCACCGCCACCCGGGCGCGAGGCACGCCGGCGCACAGGCGTTGCAGGTAGCCCTGCACCAGGGGTCCGACGCTTGCGTTGAGCCAGGTGGTGATGCCCCGTTCGTATTCTCGGGGCTCGGGGAGGATATGCGAGGAGCGGGAGACGAATATGCCCTCGGGCACGGTGGCGGCGATACGTTTCTCGAAATCTTCGTCCAGCCAGGAGAATAGCAGATTGATGGCAACCGCCTGGGGCGCGAGTTCCGCCAGCGCCTCGCGCAGCTGCTGCAGATCGGTTTCGCTGAGCTCATCCAGCACCTTGCCACGGGCGTCCAGCCGGCCGCCGGTTTCCAGGCACAGCTCGCGGGGCACGGGTGGTGGGCTGGGGGCGGGGTTCAGGTCGTACAGCGCCGGGCGCGCCTGGCGGCCGATGGTGAGCAGGTCGCGCAGTCCGCGGTTGGTGATGAAGACCGTGCGTACGCCCTTGCCCTCGAGCACCGCGTTGGTGGCCACGGTGGAGCCGTGCACCACCAGCAGGTTGTCGCAGTCCGCCAGGCCCAGTTCGGCGATGCCCTGGAGGATGGCCTGTTCCGGTGCCTGCGGCGTGGACAGCACCTTGTGCACGCGCAACTCGCCTTGCCCGTCGAGCAAGACAAAGTCGGTGAAGGTGCCACCGGTGTCGACGCCAAGCAATGTCATCGAATGTTCGTTAGGCGTCGGCCATGACGACGCGGTTGCGACCACCATCCTTGGCGGCGTAGAGGGCCTGGTCGGCGCGTTTGAGGAGTTCCCCGGAGGTTTCACCGGGATGTGCAGGGGCTACCCCAAGACTGATGGTGATGGGAACCTCCAACCCCTGTAGGTTGATGGGCTGGCCGGCCACGTGCTGGCGTACACGTTCCGCCACGCGCATTGCGGTGGTGGCGTTGGCACCATTGAGGAGCAGCAGGAATTCCTCGCCGCCATAGCGGCCGATGTCATCAAAATCCCGCAATGCTGAGCGGATACGTCGTGCCGTTTCGATGAGTACCTTGTCTCCCACGGGGTGGCCGTGGGTGTCATTGACTTGTTTAAAGTGGTCGATATCCACCATTACGGCGGCCAGTGGGCGCTCCTCCCGGGCCAGTGCCTCCTGCAACATGGAGATGATGGTTTCGTGATTGGCCAGACCGGTAAGAGAGTCGGTGGCTGCGGCCACGCGCAGTTTTTTTTGCTGACGCTGGGAACGATCCAGGGATTCCTCCAGGGTTTGCACATGAGTGAGATGATAGGTCTCGATGGCCAGGGACATGTCCAGGGCGATGATTTTATGCAGAAAGGAGATAAGTATGGGTGCATCGTCGCGCTGGCAGTCAATGTGTTGGAAAATGAGTTCCGCAAGCCGTCGATAGGCGCATTGATAAAGGCTGAGACTCAGCCCTACCCAGACATGGGCCTGACCAACGCGCAGGCGTGACTCGAAATAGTCTGCCTGATTGAAGTCGACGCCGAGAGACAACAGGTACTGTGTTTGTGTTTGTTTGAGCCGGCTGATGAGCTCGTCATCAACAAGCAAGGCGCGAGCCTCGGGAATCTGTACCAGCCAGCGGTAAAATTCATCCACAATGGCGGCGGCATGTAGGGTAATGATGTCTTGTTGCAATTGCCCGGCGGTGGCATGATCGTTGGCGCTAAGATCAAGCCATTGCAGGCGTTCAGCAATCCTGCTGGCATTAAAGCCGAACTTTTCGCAATAGGTCAGAGACATTCAGAGCCGCCATGGTGGCTTGGGTTGCGTTTGTTGAACTTTGATCTGTTCAATATATCATAGCCCACGGGCGGGCAAAGCCTGCATTTTCCAGGGTGATCCACTACACACAATGACTGATGCAATTCTTATCAAGGTAGAGCAACTGTCGCGCTACTATGGCATGCGGGATGATGTGCAGGTTGTCACTCAGAGGGGTGGGCAAGCCGAAAACCGGGTGCCCGGCGCGGCGGTAGACAATATCAGCTTCGAAGTGCGCCGGGGTGAGGTCTTGGGCTTTCTCGGCCCCAACGGTGCCGGCAAATCCACCACCATGCGCATGATTACCGGCAACCTGGCGCCCAGCCACGGGCGTATTCTTATCAACGGCATCGACATCCTCGACAGACCCAAGCAGGCCAAGGCACATATCGGCTTTCTGCCGGAGCAGCCGCCCCTGTATCGAGAGCTGACGGTAGACGAGTATCTGGCTTTTTGTGCACGGCTCAATCGCATCCCGCGCAACCAGCAGGCCGGGGCGATGGCCAATGCCAAACAACGCTGCGGTTTGACGGAGGTGGGTGCGCGCCTTATCGCAAATCTGTCCAAGGGCTATCAGCAACGCGTGGGCATCGCCCAGGCCATCATTCATTCACCGGCGGTGGTGGTGCTGGATGAGCCCACGGTGGGTCTGGACCCCATTCAGATCCGAGAAATACGCCATCTTATTCGTGAGTTGAGCGACGAGCACAGTGTCATCCTCAGCACCCATATTCTCCCCGAGGTGCAGGCCACCTGTGACCGGGTGCAGATTATCAATCGCGGCCGGCTGGTGCTGAGTGACAGCATCGATGGACTGATGCAGCACATGCAGACCTCCAGCTTGCGTTTGCGAACCCGTCACGCGGTGGATGAGCAAAAGCTGCAAGGGATTCTCGGCGTGCTGGCAGTGGAGTCGGTGGATGACGGCACCGTGCATATCAAACACAGGCCTGAACAAAACCCGGCGGCGCGGCTGGCGGCCCTGGTGGTGAACGAGGGTTGGGAATTACTGGAACTGACCCCGCAACGGCGAAGCCTGGAAGAGATATTTGTGGACATTACGACAGCCGAACCTGCACCATCGGAAGATGAGGTAGCGGCATGATGGTACTTACCCTCGCGGCGAGAGAGTTGCGTTCCCTGTTTCTTTCTCCACTCGGATGGGTGATTCTTGCCGTGGTCAGCGGCCTGTGCGCTTATTTCTTTCTGCTTTATGTCGACCTCTATTTGCAGTTACAACCAAAGCTGGCTGGGCTGGCCAGCGCTCCAGGGATTACCGGTATTATTGTTGCGCCACTGTTCGGTACCGCTGCAACGGTACTCTTGCTGGTCACTCCATTGCTCACCATGCGCCTGGTCAGTGAGGAGCGGCGTAGTCAGACCCTGAGCCTGTTGCTCAGTGCACCGATCTCCATGACAGAGATCATCCTCGGTAAGTTTCTCGGCGTGCTTACCTTTGTACTGCTGATGTTGGCCATAGTGGCGGTGATGCCGTTGACTCTGTATGCTGGTGGCGAGCTGGATCTGGGTCTGTGGGCCTCCGGCCTGTTGGGATTGGCCTTGTTGCTGGCCAGTTTTTGCAGCATCGGCCTGTACATCTCCACCCTGACCAGTCAACCCGTAGTGGCAGCGGTGGCCAGTTTCGGCCTGCTGTTGCTGCTCTGGGTGTTGAATATGGCAGGCAGTTCCGGGGCTGAAGGTGGTGGGGCATTGGCCTACTTGTCACTACTGAGTCACTACCAGCGCCTGCTCAAGGGGATTTTCAGCAGCAGTGATGTTGTCTATTACCTGTTATTGATAGTTACCAGCCTGGTATTCAGCGTGCGCCGGCTGGATGCGGATCGCTTACGACACTAATCGTTTACGACACTATCGCTTACGACACTAAAGGATACTCTCTCAGCAAAGGAATAATCACATGGATGAACATCTTTATTATTACCGCGCCTTGGTACAGTCGGTATATGACGGCGATACCTGCACCCTGAACATCGATCTGGGCCTGGGGACTTGGCTGCATGGCGAACATGTTCGCCTGGCAAGAATCAATTGCCCGGAATTGCGCGGCGATGAGCGGCCGGCTGGTTTGCGGGCGCGTGATTTCGTGCGCAATGTGTTGATGCCTGAGGGCCAGGCCGGAACGGAAATCTGGATCAAGACCCTGAAAGACAAGAAGGGAAAGTTCGGCCGCTATATCGCCGATATCTGGGTGAAGGATGCCAATGGCCAGCCCTACAATCTAAACGATACCCTGGTGGCGGAAGGGCATGCACAATATGTTGATTACTGATCGATATCAGCAAAAATTTCGGTCAGTCGCTTATCCAGTATTTCGACCTCGTTATTGAGCGTCAAACCTTCATCAAATATTTTGTCGACCTGCTCATAGCATTTAACCGCGATGTCACGAATTTGATTTTCTTGATTGTCTGTTAGTCCCAGGTTCATGATGGCATTATCGAGATCGTCCACCATCCCTTCAATAGCTTGCAGGTTGGCCTTTTGAATATTACCAAAAGAGTCACCAATCTTGCCGAGTGCCTGTCTTACCGTTTCCAGAACCTGAGCCTTTTGCCGGTTGGCGTCATCAGAGAGCAGTACCTTTACGCGTGCTTCAATAGCATTACAGAGAGTGCCGAGCGTGTCCTTGAAAGTACCGTATCTCTCTGCGTCATCCACCGGCATGTTTTTCACTAGCAGGGAGAAATCTTCATAATTGATGATGGTGCGAACACCGAAATCATAAAATCGTGTTTTCTGCCGGGCCAGTTCGATGACATTTTTTTCCAAAGGAGGTACGGGTCCGCTATCTCCAATATCGATTGGTCCATTAAGTGTTTCAATATGCAGTGTGCAGCGTAGTCCGTAGGCAGCCATGGTTTGGAATAAGTAGCCAGCCAACTCCTCGAAGCTGTGCGCGTTGAGCGAGTTTTTATAAAACTCCAGGATTTGTCCAAGATCACTGGAGTAGGTCATGGCCTGCATTGCCGCATTAAAAGATTCCGCCAACTGTTGTTCTTGGCTGGCAAGCTTTTCACGACAGTCTATGACATGTTTTATCTTTTCAAGCATTTCCTCTGCTTCTATAGGCTTTGTGACGTAATCATTCCCGCCGGCATCGTAGCCTTTTAATTTTTCTTCGAGATTCGTCAGCGCGGAAACAAAAATGAAGGGAGTATTTTTAGTCTCTTCATGAGCTCTTACCTGTTCACAAAAGGCATATCCATCCATTTCCGGCATGGCGACATCAGACAAAATGACATCAATGGCAGCAGGATCTTTTTGCAGTAAGGTCAGAGCCTGCTGACCATTGGTGGCGCGTAGAGTCTGGTACCCCGCCGCTTCGAGAAAGGCGGTGTGTAGTTCTAGTTGCAAGGGTTCATCATCTACTACAAGCACTGTAGCCTGAATGCTGTTCATCGTTTTCACTCTTCCTTAATTTACTTAATATCATTACTCACCATTTGTTGGCGATCAATTCTGCAAAAAGTTTTCCAGGCGATGCACAATGGCGTGTAGTTGATCGTCGATCCTGGCGCCCCTATCAAGATTGTCAAGCGATCTATCTACACCCTCTTGCACAATGGACATCAAACTTTGTTCCTGTTCCTCGGTAAGGCCCATGCCAAAAAAAGACGTTTCCATCCGTTCTACTACATTGTCCATGATTTGCATGGCAGCCTGCTTCTGTTCCTTTTGCATATTACCTATATGCAGCAATGCCTTGTTGGAGTCTTTGACCAGTTGCGCCAATTCCAGATCCATTTCGAGCACCTGCAGACGAGCCTCTGCCCCTTCAAGCAATACGGCGATGTGATCACGTAGGCGGCCACGTTTTTCTTCATCCTCAGGCATGCCTAGAATCAGTTGGGTGATGGCGCCAAAGTTGGCGACAAGATCATCTTTTATCTCTCTGAGTCGCCCTGCATCCTTGAGCCGGACCAGAAGCTCCTGCTCGAGTGGTGACACCGGTTCGTGGGTGCTGGCATAAATGATTTCCCGTGAGCCACAGATCTGCACGGTATTCTCCAGGCCATAACTGGAGCTTACCTCGACAATAAGCCGGGCCAGTTCCTCAATACTACTAACAGCAAAACTACGACGCATAAAGTCAAGTACGACACCCTGTTCGCCGAGACTCGTCATGGCGGTCATGGCGGTTTCCATGGCCATGGATTGTCCCGCTAATACCTCACTATGGGCCTGCTTGTTTTTAATGGCCAACTTGACTTTTTGTAGCAGTTCGCTGGGTTGTACGGGCTTTATCAGGTAATCACTGCCGCCTGCATTGTATCCCGCCAGTTTTTCCTCTGTGGTGTCGTGTGCTGAGATGAAGATGACATCGAGATCACTTGTGTCAGGATTTGCCTTAAGTTGGCGACAGGTTTCATAACCGTCAATATCCGGCATCATCACGTCAAGCAGGATGACGTCCGGTTGCGGGTCCCTGGTGGCCAATGCCAATGCCTTTTCTCCACTAGTGGCGGCAAGTACGGCATAATCCTGTTTGAGATTCTCCATCAATATATGAAGGTCATCTGCTGAGTCATCCACGATGAGAACGCATTTTTTTTCTTCAGTCATGGTTTTGCTATCCTTTGATAATCCTTTTGGGTACAACAAATTCTTGCTCTAGCAAGGGGGCAATTTCGTCTGCCCTGACCGGCGGACTAAACAGGTAGCCCTGGATCTCGTCACACAATGCCTGTTGAAGAAAGTCCAGTTGTGCCTCGGTCTCTACACCTTCGGCCACCACCTGCAAGTTGAGGCTGTGGGCCATGGCAATCACCGCATTGATGATTGCCATGTCATTGCTGTCTTCGGGTACATCACAGACGAAGGAGCGGTCGATTTTGATCTTGTGAATGGCAAAGCGTTTGAGGTAACTCAGCGATGAATATCCGGTACCAAAATCATCGATACTCAGTTGCACCCCCAGGGCATGTAGTCGCTCCAGGGTGAGAATGGTTTCATCCACCGTTTCCATGAGCATGCTCTCGGTTATCTCCAGTTCCAGGCAACTGGCGGGTAGGCCTGTTTCTTTCAATACGCGCGCCACGGTGTGGTGGAAGCCTCCGTCATGTAATTGGTGTGCGGAGACATTGACCGCTACCCGCAATGGCCGGTCGTGGTTCGCCAGCCAGTCCACGCCTTGCTGGCATGCGTTTTCCAGAACCCATTCCCCCAGGGCGCCGATCAGTCCCGCATCTTCCGCAACGGCAATAAAGCGATCCGGGGGAATGGAACCGTGTTGTGGATGATGCCAACGGGCTAGGGCCTCCACCCCTATCAAGCGCCCATCGGTGAGGGATACTTGAGGCTGGTAGGCAAGATTCAGACCTTCTGTCTCGATGGCCTGATGCAGATCGTCCTCCAGCTCCAGGCGTTCCTGGAATCGTACACTCATCGCCTGGGTATAGAACTGGATGCCATTAGCACCCGTTTCCTTGGCGAGGTGCAGGGCCGTATCGGCGTGCTTGAACAGATCCGTGGCAGTCTCCCCATCGTTTGGGTAGACACTGATGCCGGCACTTGCCTGGAGATGGAAGCTACGACCTTTCACGGACAATGGTCGCTTGAGTTCACTGAGCAAGTGCTGGGTCATCCGTGCAACATCTTCGCCATCATTCAGGGCTGGTAGCAACAGGGCAAAGACATCTCCATCCAAACGCGCAAAGGTGTCAATTTCCCGCACCTGGCTGCGCAAGCGCAGCGCTACCGCCTGCAACAGTGCATCGCCTGCCGGATGGCCAAGGGTATCGTTGATACGTTTGAAGTTATCAAGGTCAATAAAGGCTAATGCCAGTTGTTCACTATCTCGTTGGGCCTGGGCGAGCATGAGTTGCAGGCGATCAAACAGCATCTGCCGATTGGGCAGGCCGGTGAGGGGGTCAAAATAGGCCGACTGATGCAGGCGTTCACGCAGCTGGTCACGGCCGCTGAAATCTGAAAATATCCCGACGTAATTGCTTGCTATACCCTGCTCATTGCGTACGGCGACAATATTCAGCCACTCCGGATAGATTTCGCCATCCTTGCGCCGGTTCCATATCTCGCCGTGCCATTGGCCGGTGTTCTCGAGGGTCTGCCAGAGCTGGTGATAAAAGGCTTGGTCATGGCGCCCGGAGTGCAGCAGGCTGGGTTTCTGGCCAATGGCCTCAGCCTCTGTATAGCCGGTGACTTTCTCGAAGGCGCGATTGACGGAGATGATCGTCCCCTTCTTATCGGTAATCATCACGCCTTCCGGGCTGTGCTCGAAGACGATTGCCGACAGCCGCAGCGCCTCCTCGGCCTGGCGTCGGCGCTCCAGTTCAAGCTCCAATGCCAGACGTTGGCGCTGCAGACATAGAAAGATGCTTACCTTGTTGCGCAGTAATTGGGTGTCCAGGGGTTTGCTAAGATAGTCAAAGGCGCCGACACTGAAGCCCTGGGCAACAAGCGCCTCGGTGCGATAGGTGGCGGTCAGAAACAGGATAGGCAGGTCGCTGAATCTTTCCTGGGCACGGATGTGCTGTGCGGTCTCATAACCATTGAGGCCCGGCAACTGTACATCCAGTAGCACCAGCGATACCCGGTTTTGTATCATCCAGTCCAGCGCGCTCTCACCGGAATCGACGGCCACTACCCGGCGGTTCGGCTCTACAAGGATGGTTTCCAGGATGATGCGCATATCGGGATCATCATCTACCACCAGCACCACATCCTGCGCCGGCAGAGGTGGAGTATACGAGGTGCTGCTTGTTAGTGTGAGTGTGTTTGACATTTGTGCTGATTTCTCGCTACACGTGACTCTTGAAAATTCTCCGTGTCCAGAGTGTATTTCTTGATGTTATTGTTTTGTCCCTTTTCATGAATGTTTTATCATGCGTTGCCCAATGGCTTTAGCGGCCTCAATATCAAAATTATTCAATGCCTTTTCTAATTCATTGACTGGCCCAAGGTAATCACTGTCAGTGACTTGCTCACGCAAGCGGATAATACAGGCCTGTGCCTCACCCAGGTCAGAATCCAGAAGCTGTACCAGCTTCTCCAATAGGGCATCCACTGCTTGTGCATCGGGCAGTGGTTCCGTTGCAGGACGATTGACACTTGTGGACGGTTGCTCTGCCAGTTGTGCCAGGCCCTTGATGACCACCGACAGCGATGTTCGCAGGGCCTCGAGATCGGTGAGCGCGGCACTGCCGTCGGCACGTCGGCAGCTCTGTTCCAGAGCGGCAGACGCTGTATAAAGGTGTTTTGCTCCCAGGTTACCGCTACTCCCTTTCAGGGTATGCGCCAGGCGTGCCGCTTCCTCCCAGTCGTCCTGCTCGATAAATTGTTCAAGCCGGTCTGCCGCATCGGCCTGTTTATCCGCGAAGCTGAGTAGGATGCGTCGGTATGCCGACCAGTTGCCACGCAGACGATCAAGGCCATCGATCATGTCGATGCCGGGGAGGTGTGGCATTTCTTCGGCAATATCGACTGCCTCTACGGTCTTGGCAGTCACGCCTTGCCGATTGCCGGGTTCCACCCATTGCGCCAAGGTCTTGAACACCACTTCAGGGTCGATCGGTTTGGTGACATGGCCGTTCATGCCGGCGGCCAGGCTCTTATCACTGTCGCCCGACAAGGCATGTGCGGTCATGGCGATGATGGGTAGCTCGGTAAAGCGCCTACCCAGGGAGCGAATCTGTCGCGTGGCCTCCAGGCCGTCCATGACCGGCATCTGGATATCCATCAGCACCACATCGTAGCTATGTTCCTGTACGGCCTGTACGCCCTCGGTACCGTTTTCCCGAATGTCGATGTCGAAGCCAGCCTCACCAAGAATCTCCCGCGCCACTTCCTGATTGACGTGGTTGTCTTCAACCAGCAACAGCTTGCGCCCACCGAACCACCAGGTTTCACCCTCAGCAGATCCTGCGGGTTTAGGCTGGTCGGGCACCGTTTCGCCCAATATCATCAGTAAATTATTGTAGAGATCTGATTGACGCACCGGTTTACTCATCCAGCACTCCAGCTCGGGCGCGGGTTCGCTACGGTCAACTGAGCTGAGCATCATTAGATGCATATGCTGTAGTATCGGATCCTGGCGAATGGCCCGTGCTAACTCCAGACCTGTCATTTCCGGCATTTGCATATCCAGCAAGGCGATATCATAAGGCTGACCTTGTGCGGCAGCCGCGCGCAATTGGGCCATGGCATCGGCACCGTGCTCGGCTTCGCCACAATTGGTTATCTGCCAACCGGCCAGGATGTTGGTGAGAACATCGCGGTTGGTAAGGTTGTCGTCTACCACCAGGATGCGTTGCTTGGGCAGCCGATGTGAGACCTGCTTGTGTTTTTTCAGGGTGGTGCCGGCTATGGTCTCCAGGGGTATTTCAACACTGAATTCCGTACCCAGGCCAGGTGCACTCGCCACACGGATTTTGCCTCCCATGGCCTCCACCAGACGCTGGCAAATAATCAGTCCCAGGCCGGTTCCACCGTACTTGCGCGTGTGCGAGCTATCCACCTGACTGAAAGACTGGAACAACCGGGTTTGCTGCTCCGGCGTGATACCGATGCCGGTATCGCGCACACCGAAATGGACGCAATTTTCGTCCGTTGCCGATGCGTAAACGACGACATCACCCCGTTCGGTAAACTTGATGGCGTTACTGATCAGGTTGATCAATATCTGGCGCAAACGGGTTGGGTCTCCCCTGACTTGTCGTGGCACGCTCTCATCTGCCCAACAGATCAACTCCAGCCCCTTTTCATGAGCGCCCTTGGCCATCAGGATCACGCTGTCTTCCACCAGCTCAAGAGGGTCAAAGAATATGGATTCCAATTCCAGCTTGCCTGCTTCCAATTTGGAAAAATCCAGTATGTCGTTGATTACCGTGAGCAGCATTTCGCCGGAACCGGTGGCGGTATTGACAAAATGCTGTTGCTTGACACTCAGTGGTGTCTTCCCCAGCAAGTGCAACATCCCCAGTACGCCATTCATAGGCGTGCGAATCTCGTGGCTCATGGTAGCCAGAAACAGACTCTTTGCCTTGGCCGCGGCTTCCGCCTGTTCCTTGGCTTCCAACAGGGCACGGCTGGCGTAGCGCCGACTGATGCCCATGGCGATGATTTCTGATACTTGCTCCAGGAAATCCAATTCCTGGCTGGAGGTCTCATGGCCGTGGGTAAGATAGAGCACCATCACCCCGAGCACCTTGTCATCCTGAATGAGTGGCAGATTGTAGTGGCCATGAGCGGGCATACCTTCGTAGCCGTTATCGTGACGTTCGTCCACGCAGGAAACAAAGTGGATGGCGCGTTCAGCGGCGGCGCGTCCGCACAGACATGTGCCAAAGGGCACCCTGGCACAGAGGCTGTGCAGTTCTCGATCAAGATCATGTTCGACCGTGAGGTGCAGGGCCTGGCCATCACCTTTTTTGGTGGTGAGAAACACGGCACCTCTGGGGTTCAGGCGTAGCCAGGGGACAGTGTAGAGCAGGGTTTGCAGGCAGAAATCGAGGAATACCTTCATGGAGGAAGATTGCAGCGCCAGCTTCAGTAATTCACTCAGCGCATGCTCATCCTGCTTTGCCTGTTCCAGCTCCTGCCCCTGTTGTCGAAGTTGCGCCTCGATATGTTTGTGTTCACTGATATCGTGGAAACTCCACAGGTGATTGCGATGGAGCTGGCCTTGTTCATCTTCCATAAGGATGGGCACGCAATCCAGCTCGAAGATGCGCCCATCGAGCAATGCGAGCTCAATCCCGGAGACAACGCCAGGAGTATCGAGACACTCCTGGCGCCGTTGCAGAAACGCGTCTGGCTCAGCGAATAGCTGCTTGATACATTCAAATTCCTGCGTACAGTCGTTACCCTCGAGCATCAAAGGCATCTCATCCCGGAGAAACATATCGCAGTAGGTCTGGTTTACTGCGAATATCTCACCCGCCTCATCTTCCACCAGAAGCCCGGCCTGCAGATTTTCGATCAGTGCGGCCATGAAACTATTGGTTCGTTTCAACTCCTTCGCCACCTGCTTTTTATCCCGTTCCTTGCCCAGTGCCGCCAGCAGTTGGGCACAGGTGGTGAGGATCGGCTGTAATCGTTCGACCACTGTCTCATCGTAACCGCCAGGGCGGTTGGCCACACCGATCATGCCCAGCAGTTGGTCGCTGAGATAAATAGGCACACCAAGAAAGGCATATAGCGGCGGATGGTTTTCGGGAATGCCAGCACTGCGGGGGTCATGCGCCGGGTCGTTGCTGATGATGACCTCTCCCTCGGTGATCACCTTGCTGAAAAGGTTGTCGATATTGCGGAACTCCAGTCCCTGGGGGGCATTCTCTTTATACAACCTCCGTGTGGCTTCATCCCAGGCGATATTGCTCACGGCATAGGCCTTGAGATAACACTGGCCCTGTTCATCCTGCATGGCCTCGCCGATGAGACCGAATTCGCTTTGAGTCAGCGCCAGCACGTCCGGCAACATGCCCTCGAAAAATTTGACCGGGTCATTGCTGGCAATAAAACTGGCCTGGGCGCGACGCACGATTGTAATCTGTTGTTGCTGAATCTTTATTGCGTCTTCGGCCTGCTTGCGCTGACTGATGTCCCGGACCACACCAGTGAACAGTACCTTGCCTTCGACACCCGCTTCACTCACCGTCAGCTCCATGGGGAACAGGCTGCCGTCCTTGCGTAATCCCTGGACCTCGCGGCCGATACCGATAATCTGTTCGTCGCCGCTATCCAGGTAATGGTGCAGGTAGCCATCGTGATGTTGCGCAGTGGGTTCCGGCATGAGCAGGCTGACGTTATGGCCAATGACCTCGTTTGCCTCGTAAGCAAAGATCTTTTCTGCGGCGTGATTGAATGACCTGATTTTCCCCTGCTCATCGATGGTGATTATTCCATCTTGAATAGTGTCAAATATTGCGTGTAACTGATTTTTACTGCTCTGCAGTTGCTCCATCAGGCCCAGACGTCGATGGATAAAAACAGCACTGATCAGCAGTAGCAACACAACGCCCAGCAGTAGGCTAATCACCAGCGCCAGGGAGTGTGGTTCCCAGTGTAAGGAGCTTGGTGTTTCTGCCGCTGCAGGAAAAAAATGTGCGGCGGCCATGCCGGTATAGTGCATGGCGCTGATCGCGCATCCCATGATGACGGCCGCAACAAAACTGGCTTGGTTGGGTGTTAAAGATCCCAGGTTGCCGGAGTCGGCCCATTGCTTGAAGCGTAGGGAGAGCAGACTCAGGGTAATGGCAACCACGATGGACAGGGAAAAGATCAGTGGGTCATAACGCATGACCGCAGCCATATGCATGGCGGCCATACCCGTGTAATGCATGAGTCCGACACCGCTACCCATGAGTATGCCCCGCAGTAACCACCTCCAGGTGTGATACTTGTCAGTGCAGCAGGACATCAGTACCACCAGGCTGGCCAGGAAGGCCGGCAGCATCGAGAGTAGAGTGATCCTCACATCATAGGTCACGGCAACGGGCATATTGAGTGCCAACATGCCGAAGAAATGCATGGCCCAGACGCCACCCCCCAGGGCCGCGGCGCCGGCCAGCAGCCAGATGGTTTTTGCCGGCCGGCTCTTGGCTGCGCGGACCCGTTCTGACAACAGAAATCCCGTATAGGCGGCCATAATGGCAATGGCCAGGGAGAGCGCCACGAGCCAGGGCGAGTAGTGTATTTCAAGGGCCGATTGAAGTGGACGGCCGGCTTCGATAAAGACCAAGTGCTTCAATGTGGCATGTTCCTGCACAAGGTAGGTTTGTTCACCTTCCTAGGCGTGTCTATGGGGGGAGTTAGTCTGTGGATGGGATAGAAATGATGTCGGTGTGGCGCGGTATTTCGCATAGCAACATCTCCTTGCACAGTTTGTTGTAGTCACATCCCTTTCGTTGCGCTTACCAGTATGTCATCGGGTTTGTTGCCGCAGATCTTTAGTGGTTTATTGGCCCGCTCATGAGTCTCCCTTGTCGTTTGTTCTGGCGT
>DRKQ01000270.1 GCA_011051685.1 Gammaproteobacteria bacterium | reverse complement strand
TTTCCCGGTCTGAAAAAGCTGTGGGTTTCCCTGATGAAGGTGGAATACAGCGAGCCGGTGGAACACGAGACCATTCCGATACTGGAACATCTCGCCCTGCAGCTACTTGATCCCACCGTCACCAGCGACGACGAGCAGCTCAACGCCTTTGTTGAAAGATTTCACCGCGAGATCGAAGAGAAGCAGGACGATAACCATTTTTCCTGGCTGCTGGGTGTGGAACTGTTCAACATCTTTACCGGGCGCAAGGCCTTGCCCAGCCTGCGCATCCTCGAACGCTACCGTATTCCCTATCGGGACGATAATCGTATCGTCTGGCACTTCGAGGACATCGACTGGGACAAAAGCGTTGAGTACCTGGCGGCCAGCCGGAAGCAGGTGCGCTACGAAGTCAGCCCGTTGATGATGGCCCACGAAGTGGATTGCGAGCTGGCCGGTGACGATGCTCAGGAAATCTGGACCTGCAGCGATCAGATGCGCGTCTACGAGGATGACCTCACGGACAATGCGCTGACCTTCAACGAAATCATGGGCAAGGAACCCGTCTCCGAACCCTTCCACTATCAGGAGTGGGATTACCAGATCCAGTTACACCGGCCCGATTGGGTGACGCTCTATGAACGCCGTCAGCCCAAGGGTGATCCCGAGGATATAGACGCCATCCTCACCGAACACAAACCCATTGCCCAGCGTATTCGTCAGATCATCGACCTGCTGGCGCCCGCAGGAGTGCAACGAGAGCGCGGCCTGGAAGACGGCGACGAGATCGATCTCAATGCCGCGGTGGACGCCATGGTGGCGATTCGCATGGGGCAACAACCCAGCCCGCGCATCACCCTGCGCAATGTACTGAAGACACGCGACCTGGCGGTTGTAGTGTTGCTGGATCTGTCCGAGTCCACCAATGAGAAGATTGGTCATTCCGAAAAGACCGTGCTGGAACTCACCCGCGAGGCCGCCACCCTGGTGGCCACCGCCATCGAGGGTATCGGCGATCCATTCGCCCTGCATGGCTTCGCCTCCGACGGCCGCCACGACGTGCAATATTATCGTTTCAAGGACTTCAACCAGCACTTCGACGATGATGCAAAGGCGCGCCTTGCGGGAATGCAAGGAGGGTTGTCCACGCGCATGGGCGCGGCCTTGCGTCATGCCGGACACCATCTGATGAAACAAGCCGAACGCCGCAAGCTGATATTGCTTGTCACCGATGGAGAACCGGCCGATATCGACGAAACGGATCCCCAGCACCTGCGCCAGGACGCCAAAAAGGCCGTGGAAGAACTCTACAGTAACGGCGTGCTTACCTATTGCCTGACCCTGGATCCTCTGGCTGACACCTATGTGAAACGTATCTTCGGTGAAAACAATTACACCGTGATCGACCATGTGGATAGACTGCCGGAACAGTTGCCCCTGTTATTTGCGAGCCTTACTGGATGAACCCATGACCACGCGCATCGTGGATATGCCCGTTCTGGCCTCACGCCCCGCCGAACTGGAGGCCGGCATTTACAATCTGTGGCGCCGCGCCCGTTTGCACCTGGGCATTCCATTACGGCTAGCGTTACCCGGCATGGCGCAAATGGTGCTGATCCTTGATGAAGACAGTTGGGTGGTGGTGAATGAAAACCAGAGCGATCTTCCCATTCTGGCCTGGGTGGATTTTCAGGACAGCCATCGGGACAATCTGTACAAGCCGATTCCATGCACACTTAATTTTTACCATTACATGGCCAGCAGTCTGCGGGGTAAAGTATTGACCTGCATGGAACGGGAACTCGATGCGCTTTTGCATGACAAAGATGACGCATAAGTCCATTAAAACACCATTTAATCGACAAAAAGGAAAAACACAACATGAAACGTATTGCTCTGTTTTTAATGACCAATATCGCGGTGTTGATCATCCTCAGTCTGTCCATGCGCATCCTAGGGCTGGAAACCTATTTTAACGCCAACTATGGACTGAACCTTGGAAGTCTTTTGGTGTTTGCCGCGATCATCGGCTTTTCCGGTTCGTTCATCTCCCTGGCCATGTCCAAGTGGAGCGCCAAGCACATGACCGGGGCACAGGTGATTAGCCAACCTTCAAACCCCACCGAAACCTGGCTGGTAAATACCGTGGCGCAACAGGCACAGCGGGCCGGCATCGGCATGCCTGAAGTGGCAATCTATAACGCGGATGAAATCAACGCCTTTGCCACCGGCATGTCACGCAACAATGCCTTGGTGGCGGTCAGCAGCGGGCTCTTGCAAAACATGACAAGAGAGGAGGCCGAAGCCGTTCTGGCACATGAAGTCAGCCATGTGGCCAACGGCGATATGATCACCATGGCGCTGATTCAGGGTGTGGTAAATACCTTCGTGGTGTTTTTCGCCAGGGTGATTGGCTGGGTGGTGGACAGGGTAATCCTCAAGAATGACCGTGGTCCGGGGCTTGGCTACTGGGTTTCCACCATTGTTGCGGAACTGATCCTTGCCTTTCTGGCCAGCATTATTGTCATGTGGTTCAGTCGTCAGCGTGAATTCCGCGCCGATGCAGGATCCGCTGAACTTGTCGGGCGTGAAAAAATGATCGCCGCGTTGCAGCGCCTTCAGGCAGCCCACACGCCAGTACAACTGCCGGATCAACTGGCCGCCTTTGGTATTGCCGGAGGCGGCGCTCATGGACTGAAACGTCTGTTCATGTCGCATCCGCCGCTGGAAGAGCGCATTGCGGCATTACGTGGTGAATTGTAAGCATCCCTAATTTAAAGGTAACGCATCATGCCCATCGTCGACATGAAAGACATGCTTCAGCACGCCTATGAACACAATTACGCAGTAGGCGCCTTTGAAGTGGTAAGCCTGAGTTTTCTTGACGGCATTATGAGCGCAGCTGAGAAGGCCCGTGCCCCGGTCATATTAAGCCTGGCCGAGTCCCATCTCGAACAATTCGATTTTGATTTGATCATGCCAGCCGTGGAGGCCGCCGCCAGGCGTGCACATGTTCCGGTGGCGCTGCACTTTGATCATGGTACATGCCTCGACTCCGCCATCAACGGCATCAACCGCGGCTGTAATGGCGTGCTGGTTGATCTTTCCCATCTGGATTTCTCGGAAAATACCCGTCTCACCAAGGAAATAGTGAAAACCATGCACGGCTGCGGCGTCTCCGTGGAAGGCGAGCTTGGCTATGTGCCAGGCACGGAAGGAGAGGGGGCCGAGATATACCCAGGAGAACTGGCCTATACCTCCCTGGCCGAGGCCAAGGCCTATGTTGAGCGTACGGGAATAGACTTCCTCGCCGTATCCATCGGTACGGTACATGGACGCATGAAGGGAAAGCCAAAACTGGATTACACGAGACTGAAGCAAATCAATGAGGCCCTGAACATGCCGTTGGTGGTGCATGGCGGCAGTGGACTTTCCGACGATCAATACCGGCGACTGATCGCCAATGGCATCACTAAGATAAATTATTACACCGCGATGTCGGATATTGCAGCAAAACAAATCAATAACAATGCCCGATCGGCCACCAGTCACAGTTATGCCAGCATAATGAAAGACATCAACAAGGCCGTCGGTGATGAGGTCGAGCGTTGTCTCAGGCTGTGGGGAACGGCCGGACGCGCGGCGGAAGTATTGGCCCAGTGCCAGCCATGGAACCCCGTTGAACATGTGATCATCTACAATGTGGATCATCTCAACACGCAGGGAATTGAACGCATGATGTCGGAGGGAAAACGGGTACTGTCGCAAATCCCCGGCGTGCGTGAAGTGATCACCGGAGAAGCACTGAAACGCGATGCCGCATACCGCTACAGCTGGATAGTTCGTTTTTGTCATCCCGCAGTGATCGACAGCTACCGGGAGCACCCGGCACACGTGGCCTTCGCCGATAATCTATTTCGACCCGTGGCGACAAAACGCATCAGTATTGATTATCAGGAAAAACTCCAGAGTCCACCCATTGCCAGTTATTCGCAGCCACAGAGGAGGGTTATACCTTCATAAGCACCGAGAAAGATCCTCAGAGACACCAACCCCAATTATTTAACATAATATACATTATGCGTTTATTTAAGCGGGATGCAGGTATTGGTTTACATACCTTCAGCCCATATAACGATTCTATACAGACAGCCCCCCCTTGCGCTTGCGGCAGTAAGAAAAGGAATAATAAGCCATGAATACCAAAGACGCTCAGCATCTGGATATCGAAGCCACCCTGAACAACCTGGACAGCAATATTGAGCAGGGTCTTTCGAGTACCGAAGCCAAGACACGGCAGCAGAAATATGGCCTCAACAAGGTCGAGGCCAAGGAAAAGACCTGGTGGCAGCGGCTCCTGGCCCGCTTCTGGGGGCCCATTCCCTGGATGATCGAGATCGCCGGTATCCTCTCCGCCTCGGTGCAGCGCTGGGAGGATTTTGTGATCATCCTGATCATGCTGCTGGTCAACGCCTTCGTGGATTTTTATCAGGAATCCAAGGCACTGAATGCCATTGAGGTGCTGAAGAATAAGCTGGCCTTCAAGACCCTGGTGAAGCGTGACGGCCAGTGGCAGGAAATGGATGCCGCCGAGCTGGTGCCGGGGGACATTATCAAGCTCAAAATCGGTAACATCGTGCCCGCCGATGTTCGTCTTATTGGCGAGGGGGACTATCTGCAGATCGACCAATCGGCCCTCACTGGTGAGTCCCTGCCCGTAAACAAAAAACCGGGCGATGAGGCCTATGCCAATACCGTCATCAAGCAGGGTGAGATGGTGGCAGTGGTCACCGGTACTGGCCTGAATACCAAGTTCGGCAAGACCGTGGGCCTGGTGGCCAGGGCCGAAATGACCGGACGCAGCCATTTCAAGCAAATGGTCATCAAGGTGGGCGATTTTCTTATCCTGTTGACCCTGGTGGTTATCGTCATTCTGGTGTTGCTGGGTATCTCACGTCATGAATCGGAGATCGACCTGCTTATTTATGCCCTGGTGCTGACCATCTCCGCCATTCCGGTGGCCATGCCGGCGGTGCTCACCGTCACCATGGCCATTGGCGCCATGGCGCTGGCGAAGAAACAGGCTATCGTCAGCCGCCTCGATGCCATCGAGGAGTTGGCGGGAATGGATGTGCTGTGCTCAGACAAGACAGGCACCCTGACCCAGAACCGCATGAGCCTGGCACCACCTCACATCCACTCCCCTTTCCAGGAAGACGATTTGTTTCTCTATGCAGCGCTGGCAAGCCGGGAAGAAAACCATGATCCCATCGAGGAGCCCATCTTTGCCGAACTGGACAAACGCGGTCTGCGCGACCGCCTGACAGCCTATCGCCTGGAAAAATTCATTCCCTTTAATCCGGTAAGCAAATCTTCTCAGGCCATTCTACAGACCGGTGATGGCGGCAAAGTGAGTGTAGTAAAGGGCGCGCCACAGGTCATCATCGAAATGTGTCACAACCAGGACTTCGACAAACAGGCCGCCTATGCCCACGTCGAAGCCTTTGCCGAAAAGGGCTTTCGCACCCTGGGCGTCGCCGTACAGCAGGGTGAAGAGCAGGACTTCGTCTTCGTCGGCCTCATCCCCCTGTTCGATCCGCCCCGCGAGGATTCCCGCGAGGTCATCGCCCAACTCATGCAACAGGGTGTGGCGGTCAAGATGATCACGGGTGACAACATCGCCGTGGCCAAAACCATCGCCAAGATGCTCGACATTGGCGATAACATTCAGGATGTGCATGAACTCAAGGGACAGAGTACCGAGGAATATCTGCTTCTCGCGCGACTCATCTCCAAGGCGCTGGTTAAGAATCTCAAGAGCGGCATCGCAGACGAACAGGCCGACCAGTTGGCAGAGAATGTGGTCAAGGATGTACGCAAGGAACTCAATAACATCCCCCTGCCCTCCGGCACCGTAAAACGGCACGAATCGGAAATCATCGAACAGATCGAGCAGGCCAATGGCTTTGCCCAGGTCTATCCCGAAGACAAGTATTTCATTGTCGATGAACTGCAAAAGAGCGATCACATCGTGGGCATGACCGGCGATGGCGTCAACGATGCCCCGGCGCTGAAAAAGGCCGATGCCGGTATTGCCGTCAGCGGCGCAACCGACGCCGCACGTGCCGCAGCCGCCATCGTGCTCACGGCACCCGGCCTGGGGGTAATCCTCGATGCCATCACCCAGGCACGCATCACCTTCGAGCGCATGCAAAGCTACACCATCTTTCGCATCGCCGAGACCATTCGCATCGTGTTCTTCATGGGCCTGGCCATCGGCGTGTTCCAGTTCTACCCGGTCACCGCATTGATGATCATTGTGCTGGCCCTGCTCAATGACATCCCCATCCTGGCCATCGCCTATGACAATACCCGCATTCGCAAACGACCCATCCGCTGGGACATGCACGAGGTATTGGTGATGGCCGGCTGGTTGGGTGTGGCCGGGGTGCTCTCCTCTTTTGCCCTGTTCTGGTATGTGATGGTCTACTTGAAGTTACCCATCGATTTCGTTCAATCGGTGTTTTTCGCCAAGCTGGTCATTGCTGGCCATGGCACCATCTACAACACGCGCATCGACGACTGGTTCTTCAAGCGTCCCTACCCCTCGTGGATCCTGTTTATCGCCACCTTTACCAGCCGGGTGGCCGGCACCATTATTGCTGTCTATGGCTTCGACCTCATGACCCCCATCGGTTGGGAATGGGCCCTGGGTATGTGGGCCTATGCCCTATCATGGTTTGTATTTAACGACGCCGTAAAAATGGCTGTACTGCGCTACTATCGCAAGCGCAAGGCCAATGTGATGATTTGAAAATGAAAGGAAAAAATCCAGGCAAACACACTGCTAATGTCCAATCAACCTATGTTTTGACACCGTGGGAGCACCTTTCCAGGCGCGATTCTCACCTGGAAAGGTGCTCCTACCCAGAGAAAATAACACTGTAGCAATTACCTTGAGACGATTAAGAAATGAGATAGCAGTGAGGCAAAGCTTCGCATGAACGGAGAGAATCCAACCCATGAACGATGTTCCAACTCCAGGCATTTTTGAGGAAGGCTACCGCCGCGCCCTGGCACTATTACATGAGTGCAACAGCGAAGATGGCTTTCTCGCCAGCCCCTCGCAACGCGACAACTACCGCCGTGTGTGGGCCCGAGATGGCGTGATCCTGGGGCTGGCGGCGCTGATGTCCGGCGACCAGGAGCTGGTGAAAGGCTTGCGTCATACACTGCAAACCCTGGCGCATCATCAGGGACCCCATGGCGAAATCCCAAGCAATGTGGATACCCATGCCAGGCGGGTCAGCTATGGTGGCACCACGGGACGGGTGGATGCGGATCTATGGTTTGTCATCGGCTGTTGTCAGTACTGGCGGGTCAGTGGTGATGATGAATTTCTTGGCGACATGCAGCCGGTTATGGAGCGCGTGCGCTTTCTGCTCGGCGCCTGGGAATTCAATAACCGGGGGCTGCTGTATGTGCCCCAGACCGGTGACTGGGCGGACGAGTACATTCACCACGGCTATGTCCTCTACGACCAGTTGCTCTACCTGCAGGTACTGAAGGAGCTTTGTGCCGTGCACCGCTACCTGAACGGCTCCTCCGATCATGCCCTGGAAGAAAAGGCCGCACGTCTCAAACACATGATTCGTGACAATTACTGGTTCGACGATGGTAATGGCCTGCCCGATGACGTCTACCACGAAGTCCTCTATCGCAAGGGCAGGAAGGCCGCCTCACCCCACTGCGCCGGCCACCACTGGATGTCCTTCTTCTCTCCCCAGGGCTATGGCTACCGTTTCGATACCCTGGCCAATGTCCTGGTCTCCGTGCTGGATGTGGCCGATGACGAACAGCGCGACCGAGTAGACGCCTTCATCGTCGACGAAGGCATAGTGCCCGATGACATGGCCCTGCTGCCCGCCTTTTACCCGGTGATTCAACCGGTGGACACGGATTGGCAGGAATTGCAGATGAGTTTCTCCTATACCTTCAAGAACAGGCCCTACGAATTTCACAACGCCGGCTTGTGGCCCATGGTCACCGGCTTCTACGTGGCCGACCTGGCGGCACGTGGCAAGCACGAGCTTGGGCAACACTACCTGGCGGGCATCCATCGTGCCAACAGTCTGCCCATGGACGACAAACCCTGGAGCTTCCCCGAGTATATAAATGGCAAAACCTTTGTCGCCGGCGGCACGCGCCACCAGGGCTGGAGCGCCGCCGCGGCGGTGATCGCTCATCATGCCCTGCAGGGTATACCACTACTGCGGAGTGATAATGACTAATTTATTGTTATGCTGCGACCTGGATCGAACGCTATTGCCCAATGGCAAGCAGGAGGAATCACCACAGGCGCGACCGTTGTTCCGCAAGCTCGCACAACGCCCGGAACTCACCCTGGCCTATGTCAGTGGCCGAGATCAATCCCTGCTGCGGGAAGCCATACGCGACTACGAGCTGCCCCTGCCCGATTATGCCATCGGCGATGTGGGCACCACGGTGTATGAGATTAAGAACGATCAATGGCACCCCTGGCATTCATGGGAAGAAGAGATCGCCCCGGACTGGGCGGGCCACCGGCACGATGAACTGGCCGCACTGTTTACGGATATCGATACCCTCACCCTTCAGGAGCCGCAGAAGCAAAACACCTTCAAGCTGAGCTACTACGCCCCACAAGACACCCAACACGATCCACTGCTGACAGAGATGGAGGCCCGTCTGAAATCCCTGGGCATACAGGCCAGCCTGATCTGGAGCATCGATGAAGCAAAACATGTGGGACTGCTCGACGTTCTGCCCAAACGGGCAACCAAGTACCACGCCATTCGTTTTCTCATGGCGCAAAAGGGCTTCGATGAAGACAATACCGTGTTCGCCGGTGACAGTGGCAACGACCTGCCGGCACTGACCTCCGGTCTGTATGCGATATTGGTCCGCAACGCCCGCCAGGAGGTACGCGAAGAGGCCGTGCGTCGCGTACAGGAAAAAGGGATTGCGCAACGTTTATACCTCGCGCAAGGTGGTTTTCTGGGAATGAATGGCAACTACGCGGCCGGCGTGCTGGAAGGGCTGGCATATTTTCATCCGCAGACACTGCGCTGGCTGCAAGCCGAATCTTAACCTGACAATTGACAATATTATTTATCGTCTCAAAATAAGTGCTATAGGGTTATTTCCCCGTGTGGGAGCGCCCTTTCCAGGTGCGAATCGCGCCTGGAAAGGCGCTCCCACAGTCCCACAGTCCCACAGTCCCACAGTCCCACAGTCCCACAGTCCCACAGTCCCACAGTCCCACAGTCCCACAGTATTTGGTACTGTAAAAGTACACTCTGAGATTGGCTTTCGTTCATTCATTGTCCCTTCAGGCATTATCCCAAGGTGGCGAATGCCCGCCGATATCTGTTGAACCAGTGTTGAGACCCTTAATAGTTGCCGGGTCAATATAAGAAACACAAGCCACCCAAAAGTCGTTATGCCACTTCCGGCATGTTGCAACGATCAGGTCTTGCCCAGCGTGTCGATGATGGCGCAGTGCGCATCCTCGGCATTGGTTTCACATTGGCTGAGCAGTTCCTGCAAGGCACTGCGCATGTTTTGCAGATCCGCCAGGCGCTCTTCGACGAGCCCCAGCTTGTGTTTGGCGAGCTCCTGTACCTCATGACAGTGGCCTTCACCCAGCGCCATGAGTTCGCGGACCTCCTTGAGGGTGAAGCCCAGTTGTTGGGCCCGTTTGATAAAGCGCAGCCGTGCGATATCGGATTCCGGGTAGATACGATAACCCTGCAGCGGTTTTATTGGCTCATTGAGTAACTGCATGCGTTGGTAATAACGAATGGTCTCCACGCTGACCCCGGCCTGTTCGGCCAGTTTGCCGATGGTGAGTTTGATTGCCATTGCCAGTCTATGTTTGATCGGTGTCATGTTGGATGTGCGTTATCCAACCGCTGTTGCAGGCCAAAGCCAGGGCCTGAGCCGCAATGGCCGGGGCCTGTTCGGCGGAGGTCTGCTCTGCCAGTTGCAGACAGCATTCACCAAACCGCCGGCCGTCTTTCAAACCTAGCAGTGCGGAAAACAGGGCCGGTTCGATGGCCTGTACCGCCGGGCCACACGCGGCCCGCCACACCACCAGGCGTTCTTCCTCCGTATCACGCAGTGCGGGAACGGCCCCCTTGTCATTGCGCACCACCGACCAGCACTCACGTACATTGCACGACACTTTCAGCAGTGACACCGAGGGATGAAAATCAAATCCAAGATATTCCCACTCCTCGGGTGGAACCTGCGCCAGTGCTTCGGCGGCCACGGGTGTGTGATCGGCGGCATCGAAGGCCTCCAGCACCGCCCATTCCAGCGCGGCCACCTCTGCCAGATCGCCCTCCTCCCCTTCACGCAACCAGCCTGGCAAGGCGCGACCAAAATCACGCAGGCTGGGATGGCGGGAAGGGTTGGCGCGAATAAAGCGCGCGCTCAATTTACCGAAACGGGCGTCGCCGGCCACGGCCAGCAGGGTCGGGAAATCATGGGCCAGGGCCTCCTGCAGGCGGATGTAATAGGCGTTGCGATATACTGCCAGCCGTGCAGTGGCCGGAATGTCATTGCTCTCGGCAATGCGTGTTTGCAACTCTTGTTCATTCCTACCTGAGAACAGAAAGGTCTGAAATTCACTCTGCAAACGATGCATGTTGTCGGTCATGCCGCCAACGCCCGCTGACTGATTTGTCGTGCCTCATCCAGTTCCGTTAACAACTCCGTTAATGGCGGGATATTATCGTCCCGCTCGATCATGGTGGGCACAGCACCGAGGTGATGGAGAGTCTGCCGGTACAATTCCCACACGGGGTCGGCGATGGGATGGTCGTGAGTGTCGATTAACAAAGGTTCATTTACCGTATGTCCGGCGAGGTGGATTTGTTGCACCCGATCAAACGGGATGTCCTGCAAGTAAGCCTCAGCGTTAAAGCCGTGATTGTGAGCACTGACCACGATGTTGTTCACATCCAGCAGGATATGGCAGTCCGCGGCCTCGGCCACTGCAGCAAGAAAGGCTGACTCGTTAATACTGCTTTGACTGAACTCGGCGTAGCTGGAGACGTTTTCGATGAGGATACGCCGCTGCAAAACATCCTGCACGATGCCGATGCGCTGTGCGACGTGGCTGACGGCCTCTTCGGTGTAGGGCAACGGCAACAGATCGTGCAAATGGTGTCCGCCGTGACGTGTCCAGCACAGGTGGTCGGAGACCCGTACCGGCTCCACCCGCGCCACCAGGGCCTTGAGTCGTTGAAGATAATCTTTGTCGAGGGGGTCGGTACCGCCGAGGTTCATGGAGACACCGTGCAGGGCAATGGGATAACGCTCGGCCACGGCATCGAGGATGCGCAGCGGATTGCCCCCCGCCACCATGAAGTTTTCGCTGATCAGCTCGAACCAGTCCACAGGAATCTCCCCCGCGGCTGCTGCCTGGTAAAATGGCGGCCGCAGGCCGAGACCGAAACCCGTGCCCACACGCTGAGTCATCGTTAGCTCTTTTTGGGGTCAGCCGGTGAGCCTTTCAGTGGTACCCCGCCCTTCTCCTTGCAGGCCTCCGCCGAGCTGACATATTTGAAACCCTTGCCCTTGCAGTCGTTTTTACCATTACAGGCATTGAAGGCGGTGGTGCAGTCCGTGGTGGCCTTGCAGCTGTTGATGCCCCAGCAGGCGAACTTTTTCTTACCGGCTTCGGCTTCGGGAAGTAATGTCAGGCCCGTTTTACTTATGCCGCCGAACAACCCGGCAGCAGTTACCGCCAGCGCGGTTGCGCCCAGTTTGCGTTTGGAAAGATCGACTTTATCCGTAGCATTTTTTTGTTTTTTCATATTGACTTCCTTTTTGTGGTTAGGTTGATGGTTGATTTGTTGGCTACCGATTTCACGCACTCATGTTGTTATCAATCCGTCATTCTGGCGCAGGCCGGAATCTAGAGGGCTGTTTAAAAGCAGTGGATTCCGGCCTGCGCCGGAAATGACGGAAATAAGAAAGACAGTGTTATATTGCAGTCCTCTTTCTACCCATTAGCCGGATCAGCAGGCGAGCCTTCCAGCGGCACCCCGCCCCTCAGGGCGCATTCTTTTTCCGGCACATTCAAAAAGCCTTTGCCCTTGCAGTCATTCTGGCCGTTGCAGGAATTGAAGGCGGTGGTGCAGTCCGTGGTGCCCTTGCAGTCATTGATGCCATAACAGGCGATCTCCCCTTCACCCGCGACGGGTGCCAATACACTAACGGATTTGTACAAGCCATAAAAGGTTGCCGCGGCGCCGGCACTCAATGCCGCGCCGGTGACCAGGCGTTTGCTCATGTCCACCGGTTCCTTGCGCGTTGTCTTTTCCACCTCGCAGGCCGCCGGCATCTTGCGGCCGATGATGAAGTCCCAGATGCTGGCCACGATCAGGCCCGTCAAACTGACATAGATGAGCCAGGGTACCGGAAACAGCCCGGTGACCATCAGGAACAGGGCGATGCTGCTGACAATGGCGGAGACCAGTCCCAGCCAGAAAGGCGCCAGCTTGTCGTGGGCCCTGGCCGAGCGGTATAGGGTCCAGACGCTGAAACCCACAAAGCCCACGAAGATGGGCATCAGGTAGGCGTCCTGGATGAGAAAGCCCAGACCTACCGCACCCATAGCGGTGAGAACCACCGAAACCCCCAGACAACAGGCGGCCGCAATGGCTGCACCGATGATACTGCTGAATTCCTTGAAAAATGCCTTCACCTTGTCTCCTCATCGATCATGTTATTCATTGACAAAACCATCCCTTCACACCTTGCAGCACACACCCTGGGTGACCTTTTTCGCATTCTGGTAAAGCGCCACAAACAACAATAGCGACGCGGCGCTAAACAATTCGATCTGGTGGGTGGCGATAAAACCCTGCACCTGCACGCCCAGGGTACCAAACAGTGTGGGAATGAGGGCGGCGATAAACCCCATGAGCAATGGCAGCAGCGGGGAGCAGCACAGGATGGGGGCGAGGATGCCGATGAGCACCCCGCCCGCCGCGGAACCTTTACTGGCCTTCTGCCCCTGTCTGACGAGGTAGATGATCATGGGGGTGAGCAGGGCGACCAGTGCCGCCATGAGGACGGAAAAACCTACCAGCGTCGCGTTGAGATATTCAAGGGCCTCAAGACTGCTGTAGCCCCCGGTGTACGAGGCCGGCAGGGTGGTCAGGTAGATCAGCAAAAAAACCACGAAGCTGAATGCCGTGATGAGCTGGTAAGACCGAGAGGCCAGGACTGTCTTGAGGGCAGCCACGATCATCTTCATTTACCCGCACTGCTGGCAAAGTTCACGATCTTGTTCATGGTGAGATTGGGTGCCGTGTCCACTACCTGGATCTGTCCCTGTTCGTCGATGAGAAAATAGATGTCGGGAAACCTGGTGGGGTTGAGTTGCCGGTACATCTCTGTACTGGACTCGCCCAGTACCCAGTTATTACTCGTCAAGGTATAGGGCC
>DRKQ01000269.1 GCA_011051685.1 Gammaproteobacteria bacterium | reverse complement strand
TGAGCTGGGGGTGGCCTATTTTTTCGAGGCCGAGCCCATCATGGAAATGGCCAGGGAGCACATGGGCAAGCCCTCCTACTGCGCGTTCTGCTCACGCATCAAGCGCGGTATCATGTACCGCATCCTGCGCGACGAGGGATACAACGTACTGGCCCTGGGCCAGCATCTCGATGACTTGGCAGAGAGCTTTTTGATGTCCGCCTTCCATGGCGGCCAGCTGCGCACCATGAAGGCCAGCTACCTCAATGACGCCGGCGATGTACGGGTGATCCGGCCCCTGGTCTATGTCCGGGAGCGACAGACCGCCGCCTTTGCCGAGTCTGCAGGACTGCCGGTGATTCCCGACAGTTGCCCCGCCTGTTTTCAGATGCCCACTCAGCGTCAGCACATGAAGGAACTGCTTGCTGCCGAGGAGGCTAACAATAAGTTGCTGTTCAAGAGCCTGCTCACCACACTCAAGCCGCTGATGGAGCCCGATTATTATCGCTCGCATGATGTCCGCCCCGGCCAGGCTGATGTTGGGCTGAGGGAAAAAATTTCTGGAATGGCAGAAACCTGAATGCTGCGCATCTTATTTACGGTTATGTCCTGGCTGCCCTTGCCGATGGTGCATCGTCTGGGTGATTTGTTGGGCTATAGTCTGAACCTTTTCAGCAATGATCTGCGCGATGTTGCCCGAATTAACATCCAGCACTGCTTTCCCGATTGGTCGCCGGAAAAACAGCAGGAGTTGGTGAAGCACAGCCTGCAGGAATCCGCCAAGGCTGCCCTTGAACTGGGTGCATTGTGGCTGTGGCCTATTGAGCGGGTGATGCCGCTGATTCGCCAGGTCAGTGGGGAACATCTGCTCAAGGAAGCCATGGCCAGGGGTAAGGGAGTGATATTCGCAGCCCCTCACCTGGGCGCCTGGGAAATCGTTGGCCTGTACGGTTCCGCCCATTGGCCCATGACCAGCCTCTATCGTCCGCCTCGGCAAGCATCAATGCAGGGCATTATGTGCAAGGGGCGTGAGCGCGCCGGCGCCACACTGGTGCCCACTGACGGGCGTGGTGTGCGCGCGCTTTATAAGGCCCTGAGTCGTGGCGAATTGATTGGTATCCTGCCGGATCAGGATCCCGGACGCAATGCCGGCGTATTCGCGCCTTTCTTCGGTATTCAGGCCAACACCATGACTCTTCTTTCGCGACTCGCCGCCCAATCGGGGGCAACGGTGTTGATGGCTTATGCGGAGCGTTTACCCAACGGCAAAGGCTATCACATGCATATTGAGTCCACGGAGCCGGCGCTGGCGGACGCCGATGCCCAGGTGGCGGCAAGCCATTTGAATCAGGCCGTTGAACGCTGCGCCCGGAAGCTTCCGGCACAGTACCAGTGGGCGTACAAACGCTTCAAGGCGAGGCCTGGGAATGAGCGTCCGTTTTATTGAACGCAACCTCCATCCATTCAAATTCTCTGCGTTGCTATGAAAGAACCTCTGATTAATTCATGGAACGCGATCTTGCGACTGAAATCATCCATCGCGGCGTTGCGAATCTTGCCAATAGTCCCGCTATTGGCGGCGGTCCGCGCCTTGCGCTGAATAATTTCATCTCACAATCTCACTGTCCCAGAATTAATCAGAGGCTCCTTAACCTTTCATCCATTTATTGCGGGATGAATAGTGGGCGTTGAGGGAGCTGACCTACTTGCTGTGTGCAAGCAGGGCTATATTCCGCCAAAGATCACTTCCAGTTTGAGAGTCAAGGAAGACCGTGCACGAAAATTCTCTTCTTGCGGATAAACCACCTTGGGATTGATTTCGAAAAATAACCAGTCGCGGTGAAGTTGCTGGCGCAGGCGGATGGAGAATATGTAACTGGTGACATGTGCCTGCGGCTCACTCTCTGCACTGAGGCCGGTGCGATAGATTACGGCGCGGTGTTTGTTGATGGTATGAATGAGGAAGAAATCCTGGCCCATATCGAATTGTCGGGTGTCGTCGAGATACGTAGCCTGACTGGTGGAACGAAACAGGTAGTCATCGAGAAAGCGCCGTTCGAAATCCACCCGCGTGGTTTCGCCGAGGCCGGTGGATTCACGCCAGAACAGGGTTTCCGCAGCACGCAGGTTCCAGCGGCCCAGGGTAAACAGGCCGCGCAGACGAAAACGTACGAAGCTGTCCAGTGAGCCTGAACGAAAACGCACGCCGGCATCGGTGTTGCCACGCAGCCAGTCGGTAAAATTCTTGATGTAGCGCAGGCCGAGGGATTGTTCCTGGGACTCCACCGCCTCTAACACGGTATTGTCGGCGCTATTGTCATCTTTAGGGTCGCTTTCAATGAGAATTTTCAGGCGTTTTTGGGTGTTGGGCAGAGTGAGCTTGCCTTGCAGGTTTGCTTCGAATCGTGGTTCGTAACCTTGTTCGCTGATATGCAGCAGGTTAAGTTTGAGATGACTGTTCTGGGATTCGTCATAGATGCGCTGGTCGCCGAAAAAATGATCCAGCCAGTTGGCGAAGTCGAGCACACTACGTGCCATCGCATCATGGCTGCTGTCCAGCGGGGCCAGCAGAGCGAGGCTGGGTTCGGGATCTTCGGTGCTTGTGTGTGGGTTGTTTGTGGTGTTGGGATCCGGTGGTTCAGCCGCGCGCAGGGAAAGGCTTGTGAAAAAGGTCGAGCAAAGAGCCAAGACCGTAATGAGTGCTGCGCTGTTAGGAACTGGCTGTGCCACGTGTTGCGGGTTTCCCGTCAATGATCCCGGTTAAGGGGCTTCTGATCAATTCATGAACTCGTATCTTGCGCCTGAAATGCCCAGCCTTTACGCCGCCTACTAGACTACGGGGGAATTGGGGGAGTTTCAAAACACAGCTTTTGAGCAAGGCCGATTATCGGTGTCTTTCAGCACCTTTCAGAGCCAGAATGGTGGGGCCGACACAAAAACCCCCGCGGGTTGGGGCAGCGGGGGGTGCTGGGGGAAGGCTTAACTGCAGCCCTTGGGGCGTGGCAGGCCGGCGATCTTGTTGGCGGACTTGATCAGCCCGTAGGGAAACAATGAATAGAGGTACTTGCTATCGCTGCGATCCTTGCCGAATTTTTTCTTCATCAGTTTGGAGAAGGTGCGGGGTTCGCAGACCTTGCCGTTTTCCTCGAAATATTCACGTGCCAGATTGATGATGTCCCAGTGCTCGTCAGTGAGTTCCACCTTTTCATTCTTGGCGATTTCGTGGGCGAGCTCCTCGCTCCACTCGCTCAAATCCTCGAGCCAGCCGGCCTCGCTGAGCTGGATGATTTTGCCATTGACTTCTGCCTGCATAATTTACTCCGTTCAAATAAGGGTATTGTCTGGCGGCCATTCTATATAACCGAGTATTTTCGTCAAGTATCCCTTTGGGGGGAGGCGCCATTGTTCAGCGTTCCAGCAGGCAGTCCTTGGCCTGGTTGATCTTGGCGGCCAGGTAATTGGAGCCGCCACGATCCGGGTGCAGTTTGTGGATCAGTCGGCGGTGGGCCTGGATGATGTCTTCCTCACTGGCGTTGGCATCCAGGCCGAGGATGTCACGGGCTTCCTCCACGGACATGCCCTGCGGCGGCGGGGTCTCGCGAGGACCTCCGCCCTGGGCCTGGGCCCGCCAGCCGGGGTGGTGACGATCCAGATAGGCGGCCAGCAGGGCGGCGGAGCGGGGATCCGCGGCGCATTCCTGCAGCAGGCGTAACAGTTGTTCCAGGCTTAGATTACTGAGGAACTGACCTTCAAAAGCCCCTTCCAGCACCTCACCGTCCAGGTTGCCGCTGGTGATGTCCAGGCTGACGCGCAGGAAACGGGTCTCGATGGTGGAAAATGAATTTCCCTGGCCTCCCGGGTTGGCGGCTCGTATCTTGTTTCCGAACAGGCCCTGAATCACCGGCAGGTAGCGCAGCATCACCAATCCCTTTCTCAGAAAAGGCAAGGCTGCGGCACCGGCGACGAAGAGCCAGTTGAGCCGTCCGGTGATGGCGAGAAAGCCCAGGCCCAGCACGGCTATGGCCAGCCCAAGGCGCCTGACCACGGCCGTTACCTGCTGAGGCGAGGTGCGCATGAACCAGCGGACCAGCAGCCAGGCAAGAATGCCAAGGGCGACAAGAATGACGAGGCGAGGCATGTCAGCGGGGTACGGGGCG
>DRKQ01000268.1 GCA_011051685.1 Gammaproteobacteria bacterium | reverse complement strand
AGGCACTGGGTTTCCAGAAACTGGGCATCAGCGACACCCGGCTGGACGAGGCCGAGCGCCACCTGCTCGACTGGCTGCAGGAGGGCCGCCACGGGCGCATGGCCTACATGGAACGACACGGGCAAAAACGCAGCCGGCCTGCCGAACTGGAGCCCGGCACAGTGAGCGTGATCTCCGCGCGGCTGGATTATCTGCCCTCACGGAGCGCCGACCCCGAGGCGATTCTCGGCGATCCGCAAAAGGCCTATATTTCCCGTTATGCCCTGGGGCGGGATTATCACAAGGTGATGCGCAAGCGCATGCAGCAACTGGCGACGCGCATCGAGCAGGCCATCGGCCCCTTCGGTTATCGCGTGTTTACCGACAGTGCGCCGGTGCTGGAAAAGGCCATCGCCGAAAAGGCCGGCCTGGGCTGGATCGGCAAACACAGCAACCTGCTGGCGGAGCAGACCGGCTCGTGGTTTTTCCTCGGCGAGATCTACACCGACCTCCCATTGCCCACATCACTGCCCACCGGCAGCAAGGCGGCCAACCACTGCGGCACCTGTACCGCCTGCATCGACGCCTGCCCCACCCGCGCCATCGTCGCACCCTACAAGGTGGATGCGCGGCTGTGCATTTCCTATCTCACCATCGAGTTGCGCGAGGCGATTCCCGAAGCGCTGCGGCCGCTGATGGGCAACCGCATCTACGGCTGCGACGACTGCCAACTGGTCTGCCCGTGGAATCGCTTTGCCCAACCCACTGCGGAAACGGATTTTCTGCCGCGCCATGCACTGGATGACATCACCCTGCTGGAGCTGTTCGCCTGGAGCGAAGCAGCGTTTCTGCAACGCACCGAGGGCAGCCCCATCCGCCGCATCGGGTATGAGTGCTGGCTGCGCAACATCGCCGTGGCCCTGGGCAATGCACCAACCAGCGCGGACATCATCAGCGCCTTACAGGCCCGGCAACATCATGCGTCGCCTCTGGTGCGGGAACACGTGTTGTGGGCCCTGCAACAACACCTGTCGTAAACGCCTTCCCCACCACCCCGCACTCGGTACTCAAAGAGACAAGCGACCGGGCAACAACCTCGCCACCCATCGATCACCCCATAGGTGCAGCAACAGGCCCGACAGGATCAAGCCGCTGCCCAATAACACCTCCAGCGAAACCTGTTCACCATTGAGCATGTTACCCAGCAGCAGGGCCAGCACCGGTGTCAGCAGGGTGATCAGCGACACGCGATTGGCCTGCATCTTGCGGATCAAATAAAAATACAGCGTGAAACCCAGTGCCGAACCAAACACGCCCAGATACAGCAGTGACCAGCCCGCCTGGGCACTCACCGTCGTGGGCAACTCGCCATCAAAGATCCACCAGGTCAACACAAACAACGGCGCCACCACGAACAGCCCGCCACTGGTCACCGTCAACCCCGGCAGGCCGCCGCCGATACGCTTGAGCCAGACACTGCTCATGCTGTGCAAGATCACCGAGAACAACACCGCCAACACCCCATGCCAGGCATGGTTGTCACGCAGCAGGTCGTCGGCAAAGATGCTCGCCAACCCCCCAAACGCCAATCCCATGCCCAGCACCTTGCCCGGCGTGAAACTCTTCTCGCCCAGCAACAATGCCGCCATCACACCGGTGAGCAAGGGATTCAGTCCAAACAGCACGGCGATCAACCCCGAAGGAATGAACTGCGCCCCCCAGTACACGCTGAGCATGGCGCCGTAGATGGCAATGCCCGCGACAAAATAGGTGTTGCGTGCCTCGCGGTGCCAGGGCAGTCCGGGCTTGAAGATCTGCAGCAGTACGGCGCACACCGCGGCGCCCAGCAGCATGCGCCCGGAGATACCGAACAGGTATCCCCAGCCTGCGCTGCTCCATTGAATGGCCAACGGCGTCGTCGACCAGATCAGCACCACTCCCAGAAACGCCGCGGGCACGGACATGACGTGTTCCTCCTTTGTTGAACGTCATTGATTCAGATACGTCATCCCTTTGAAAAAGGGACCAAACGAAAAAGGCCGCAGTCTTGCGATCTGCGGCCTTTTGAATTCGGGATAAAAAAATCGACTATCGTCTTGAACTCTCCAGCGCGCGCAAACCGGCCTTGGCTACCGGCAGGGGCAGCCAAACCATGGCGTGGGTCATAAAGCGTCGCGTGTTGTTGAAGGAAAAGTTCATGGCGTTGAGTGTGGTCCGTGAAACGAAAACTGTCAATGATGATAGAACAAAATAGGAAAAATAATTATTAGCGCTGTGTTTAGAAAACTCTTTCTTATTGGGGGTCTCAAAATTGATTTAACAGACATCGGTGAATAGCCTCCGTGGGAATGCCTGAAGCAGCAGTGAGTGAATGCAAGTTATTCCATATTTATTCCATAGCACAGTTCTACAATATCAGATACTGTGGGAGCGCCTTTCCAGGCGCGATTCGCGCCTGGAAAGGCGCTCCCACACGGAGGAAGAACCCTGTTGCAATTATTTTGAGATGATTAAGAACTTGAAGAGAAAATGCGATTGCCACAATCAGCCAATGGCGGCCAATTCCGCATCCAGTTCGTCGCTTGAATAGCGCACACTGGGAATGCCAGCCTTGACAAGATGCTGGATAAATTCCGCCACCGGGCAGCCGGCAAATTGCGCCGCCTTGCCCATACTCAACACCTTCTCCTGATACAGTTTGATCGCCCGCGCCATAGGAATACCGGATTCCAGCACCTTTTCATCAAAGGGAACGGCGATAAACACCGGCCTGCCCTGCTTTGTCACCACTGACAATTCGCCCGTCTCGGCATCCCGGATCAACTCGCCAGTGCGCTCGCGCAAGTCCCGTACGCTATACATGTCCATCATTTTCTTTCCTTTAGAGGATTCCTGGTTTAACGGAACCGAAATGTGTCTTTACATCTTTAAAAAATGCTCCCGGTAGTGTTTCAACTCGTTGATGGAGTCACGGGTATCATCCAGCGCGAGGTGACTGGAGTCCTTCTTGAAGGCCTTGGCCACCTCCGGCGCCCAGCGCTGGGCCAGTTCCTTCAGCGTGCTGACATCGAGATTGCGATACATGAAATAGGCCTCCAGCTCGGGCATGCAGCGGGCGAGGAAACGGCGGTCCTGGCAGATGCTGTTGCCGCACATGGGGGACTTGCCCTTGGGCACGTACTGTTGGAGAAAGGCCAGGGTCTGGCGTTCGGCCTCGGCCTCATCGATGGTGCTGTTCTTGACCCGTTCGGTGAGTCCGGAGCCAGCGTGTTGTTTGGTGTTCCATTCGTCCATGCCATTCATGATTTCGTCACTCTGGTGAATGGCCAGCATGGGGCCTTCGGCGAGGATGTTCAGTTCGCTGTCGGTGACGATGGTGGCGATTTCGATGATCACATCGTTCTGGGTATCCAGGCCGGTCATTTCCAGGTCGATCCAGATGAGGTTTTTGTCGCTGGGTGTGATGCTGTCAGGCATAGTGTTTCTCGTGTTGATTGAGATAATGTAAGAGATACTACCAGAGCCATGGGATGAATGGTTCCGTCGGCGAATCGAATCCGGCCGGGAACGGCAGCGCAGTATTCTCGCCAGCCCCTGTTGTTCGTCGCCTGGGTCGGCTACACTTTGTACATTCTGGCAACATGTCGGACAAAACCTTGAAACAAAACAGGTATTTGATCTATGAAGAGTAGAGAGCATGTTCTGGCAGTGGTGATTTCGATGCTGCTGATGACACCTTCGTGGGCCGCGGACCACAAACCAAATATCAAACACGGCGAGGTGCTGGTGGCGAAAAAATGCATGGGCTGCCACGACAATCGCCAATACACGCGGCCCAATCGCATCATTCACACCTACGAGGATTTGCGTGCCCGGGTGGAGTTCTGTGATTCCGCATCGAACGCCAATTTTTCCTTCGACGATCTCGACGATGTTGTTGAATACCTCAACACCACTTATTACAAGTTCAAGAAATAATGGCCGGACTCACGAAAAAAACCTGTAAACCCTGCGAAGGCGGCGCGGCACCCATGAGCGCCGATGAAGCCCGGGCCATGCTGGCCCAGCTCAGCGGGTGGACGCTCAGCGACGACGGCAAGACCTTGTGTCAGGACTTCCGATTCAAGGATTATTACCAGACCATGGCCTTCGTCAACGCCGTGGCCTGGATCGCCCACCGGGAAGACCATCACCCGGATCTGGAGGTGGGTTACAACCACTGTCTCGTGCATTACAGCACCCACGCCATCGGCGGCCTGTCGGAAAACGATTTCATCTGTGCGGCGAAGATAGACGCCCTGCTCTCCAGCAACAGTCCTGCCTAGCACCGTGCCTGTCTTCAGCCAGCCCGGGGTTCATGGCCAAGCGTAAACTTACCCGCCGCCAGCAATGGCGCGCCGAAAAGATCCAGGCCGAACGCCAGGCCCGTTCCCGGAAAAAGACATCCCGCCTCGAGGAGGAACTGCGGGGCAGCGAACTGGGTCCTGAGCAGCCGGGCCGGGTGATTGTGCGCTATGGCGCGCAAGTGGATGTGGAGGACGAGCAGCAACAACGCCATCGTTGCCTGCTGCGCCGCAACCTCCCGCCACTGGTGTGCGGCGACCGCGTGGTCTGGCAACCGGGCCCCAACGACACCGGCGTGGTGGTGGCCATGGAGCCTCGCCGCTCCCTGCTGGAGCGGCCCGACGCCGACAACCGGCTAAAACCGGTGGCCGCCAACATCGACCAGATCCTGGTGGTGGCGGCCCCGGAGCCAGCACTGGACGTGGACCTGATCAATCGTTATCTGGTGGCTGCGGAGCTCACCGGCATCCCCCCGCTGCTGATCATCAACAAGATCGACCTGCTCAACGACAAGGCCTTAGCCCGGCTCAAAGAGCGCTTCCGCATCTACAAAGACATTGGCTACCCCGTGATCTTTGCTACCACCAAGGGTGAAGGTGGCCTGGATGACCTGCTGGCCCACCTGCGTGACAAAACCAGCATCTTCGTCGGCCAGTCCGGGGTGGGAAAATCCTCGCTGATTCAGGTACTGCTGCCCGACGAGGCCCTGCGCACCAACACCCTCTCCGCGCGCAGCGGCGAGGGTCGCCACACCACCACCGCCACCCGCCTCTACCATTTCCCCGGCGGCGGCGAGCTCATCGACTCCCCCGGCGTGCGCGCCTTTCGTCTGGGCCACGTCAGCCGGGAACAAATCACCTGGGGTTTCCGGGAATTCCGTCCCTACCTGGGCCAGTGCAAATTCAGCGACTGCCGTCACGATGTGGAACCGCAATGCGCGATCCAGACCGCCCTCGAGAAAGGGGAGATTTCCCAGGATCGTTTTGACAGCTACCAACGCATTCTCGCCACAAGCATGGCGTGAACCCCGGCCCCGGGAAAGAAAATACCCAAACTCACTACACCCGAAGCAGGCAACGACGCTATAATGCAAATGCTTGCAACACTTTTTGCCCTGTGAGCGTCATCACATGCGGGTCTATCTGTTGCGGGTAGAATGTTGCAGCTAGAATGAAATCACCGTCACCAGAGCAGGAGTTTTTCAACATGTCGAAGCCAGGCCACCGGACACCTATCCACACCGCCATAGCCGCCCTGATTCTCGCGCCGGCAGTCCTGCTCTCTCCCACAGCCCAGGCCGGTGGCGACATCAACACCATCAGCAACCTCAATCAGGATTTGTTCAAGGATCTCACCGCCGACCTCGGCGCCGCCCTCAGCTACAAGGCCATTCGCCCCGCCGAACCCATGGGCACCCTGGGCTTTGATATCGGCTTCGAGGTCAGCAGCACCAAACTGGAAAGCAACGCCCTGGAACTGGCCACCAATGGTGATGCCACCGAAAGCCACCTCCTGGTACCCAAGCTGCACGTCAGCAAGGGCCTGCCCTTCGGCCTGGATGTGGGCGCCTTTTATACCTCGGTACCCTCCAGCAATATTGGCCTCATCGGCGGCGAACTCAGCTACGCCATTCTGGAAGGCGGCACGCTGATGCCCGCCCTCTCCATCCGCGGCACCTACTCACGCCTCACCGGTGTGGATGAACTGGATATGACCACTAAGGGTGTGGAACTGTCGGTCTCCAAGGGCTTCGCCATGTTCACCCCCTACGCCGGCATCGGCCAGGTGTGGATCGACAGCCAGACCAATGTCTCCGGCCTGGCCGATGAAAGCCTAACCAAAAGCAAATATTTTCTTGGCATCAACTTCAACCTGGGGCTGGTGAACTTTGCCGCGGAAACAGAGCAGACCGGCGACAACAGCTCCACTAGCGCCAAGATCGGCGTGCGTTTCTGAGCCGCCGCTCAAACGAACAGGTCAATGCCCGCCAGCACCTCGTTCAATACCGAACGCTGCTCCTGCTCCGCCACCGCCGCATAGACCGCCACGGCGCGCTGCCCGGCACCAGCATCATTCACCACGCCGGCAAATCCTCCTCTTTGCCGGGCCTGCAACACACCCCGCGATAGCTCGGCACTGCCCACAGACGGCACCGGGGCAACCGGCTGAGGGACGCGGACCTCAGTCGCAGTAGACACCCCGGAATGGCCATCGACACTCTCTCCCGCTGGCTTGCGGGTTGCGGGCAGCGGCGCGGGATACAACCCTGATTGGGCGGCGTTTATTTGCATGGTGCCTCGGTATTCTCTATGCGGGTGCTGAAATGCTTGTACGGCATTGAGCAGTGTCGTCACCGCACTGACCCAACTTTAGTCCACTCAAACCAACTCTCTGAAATCTTGTGAGTTTTTTGCCGATACCGATAAACCGCTGGTTCGGAAAAGGGGTATGGGGAAAGCCGCTCACCTCCCATGCCGGCAAAAATCCTGCCCTCAAGCCTAGCGGTTTTCGGCACAACCGCCAGCCGGCGGACAAACAATTCCCATATAAATTGCGCTGTTAACAAATCCCCAATCCGCCTTGCACACCCATAAATTTAGACTATGTTTAAAGTGCCAGCACATTAAGAATGAGTCTAATTTTTGCTCACGGACTGATGAAAGGAGGGTTTCAAGATGGAAAAAATCTCACGCCGGCAATTTCTCGGCATGTCCACCAAGGCAGGGGCCGCCACGCTGTTCACCGGCATCTTTGCCCCCACCGCCACCAGCCTGTTCGGCCTGGCAGGGGTGGCGGAAGCTGCCACCAAGCGCGTTGACCCGTTTACCTTCGCCATACTCACCGACGCCCATCTTTACGACATCAAGGATCACAAATTTGACGACATCCTGCGCAAGGGCGTGGCCGACGTTAACAGCATGCGTCCCCGCCCCGATTTTTTGCTGTATGCCGGCGACCTCGGCCAGTCCGGTAAAAAAGCGGAACTGCTGAAGGGTAAAAAGATCCTCGATCAACTGAAGATGCCTTACAAGATTATTCCCGGGGAGCATGACTACTACCTGGACATGGGCAAGGCCTGGCGCGGCCTGTTTGGTGATGAGCACTGGTCATTCAATCACAAGGGAGTGCATTTCATTGGCATGAATTCCATTCTCGTGCCCGACTTCTGGACACTCAAGGGCCTCACGCCCCGCGAACGCATGGGCATGATGGAAGAGCTGGAATGTCATCAGTGCGGCGCCTGGGGCGTGGGTGAAAAACAACTGGAATGGCTGGCCAGAGACGTGAAAAATGTCTCACCGGACACCCCCGTGGTGATCATGACCCATTCACCCCTGTGGGACTATTATCCACGATGGAATTTCCAAACCTACGATGCGCCACAGATTCGCGAAACCCTGCGTAAATTCGACAAGGTGATTGCCATTCACGGCCATGTGCACCAGGTGGTTTACAACGAGATCGGTAATATTCGTTCCAGTGGTCTGTTATCCACATCCTGGCCTTGGCCCTACCCACCCGTGAAACTGGACTACCCCCAGATCAAGCAACGACGATCGGATCCCGGTGATTTTGAAGATGGGCTGGGTGCCGCAGACTTGGCCCTTAACAGTGATTTCGATGCCATCATTCACTGGCGGGAATTTTCCGATTTACTGCCCGCGAATATCAAAAACGGCCTGAAAATTTAGCCCAGGGGGAAACGGACATGAACAACACACACATGAAACGTATTTGCATCTGTAGCGGACTGAGTCTCGTGGGCGCGTTGTTTGCGCTGGGTATTGCGCAGGCAAAGCCCCCTCGCAGTGAAGCACAGGCCGCCCAGGAACGGGCCGCCCTTTTCACCGCAGTCGCCAAGGGAGATGCCCTGTGGCACAGTCCCAAACTGGGTACCAACGGCCTGGCCTGCGCAAATTGTCATCCCGACGGCTCCGCCACCAATGTTCACACCTGGCCCAAGTTTCAAACCAACCTGGGCAAGGTGGGCACCTTGCGTGAAATGATCAACTGGTGCATCGCCGTTCCCATGCAAGGCAAGGTGCTTGAATACGACAGCAACGAGATGGTGGCGATGGAGGCCTATGCCACCTACGCCCACCGGGGGATCGCCATTGACCTCGGCAAAGACGAGCAGCACGGTGGTGTACCCGTCAAGAGCGGACCGGGCTATCCGCGCTTTTAGGCCGGAAGATCTTGGGGCCTGTTAACAACCATGCAGCCACCACGGTTTGTTCTTGCGGTGGCTGCCGCCTTTGTTACGGGAGCACTCATTGTCTTATCGAGTAATCTTCACAAACGTGTTGTCGGCGCTTTGCCTGGCGGCCTCAAGCAACCTGGTATTTGCGGGACGATGTCCCGAGCATGCCGATCGTGAACATGTTCAGGTGCTGGATGATGATAACAATGGCACCCTCACCGATATCGACAGCGGGCTTACCTGGATGCGCTGCTCTCTGGGTCAACAATGGAAGAATCATACCTGTCAGGGCCAGGCCACACCCTTTACCTGGCAGGCGGCACAGGCCGCCGTAAAAAAACTCAATCGTCTGGGGGGATATGCGGGTTTCTCCGACTGGCGTCTGCCACGTTTATCGGAACTGGCAAGCATCGTCGACATACACTGTAAAAACCCCCGCATCAATTTACAGTTATTTCCCAACACACCATCTGCCCAATATTGGTCCGCGACAAACAAGGCGAAGATGTTCGATCAGGCCTATGTACTGGACTTTGCTCATGAGGGCGTCAGGGCTAAAAGTAAAGATGAATTCTCCCGGGTACGTCTGGTAAGAGGGCGAAACTAGGGTCTGTTAACACTAATGACACCACCGCGGAGGTGTCATTAGTGTTAACAGGCCCTGGGATGAGCACATTCTTGGTCTGACGGAGAGTTACAAGACAATTTCATCCAGATGCCTGGCCTTGTCCAGACCACGGGCGCGGGAAAGGTTTTTCGCGCCAAGCAAATCGGCATTGCGGAAATTGGCGCCACGAATATCCGCGCCTTTGAAATCCACACCACGCAAGTTTGCGCGGCTCAGGTTGGCCGACACCAGACGCGCCCTGACCAGGATGCCGTTAACCAGTATAGCGTCATCCAGTTTGGCATCACTGAAATCGGTGCCGGTAAAATCACCCTTGGTCAGTATCGCCTGACGAAGATCGGCCCAGTTGAAGTTGGAATTCACCGCACTGACACTGAACAGGTTAGCACCGCGCAAATCGGCACCGGTTAGATTCACTTCGCTGAGATTCGCACCACGCAACAAGGCCTTTTTCAGATTGGCGTCCTGCAAGCGCGCATGAAACAGGTTGGCACCGCGTAAGTCGCATTCTTCCAGACTGGCATCCTGCAAGAAGGCACTGCTCAACAACGCCTCGCTGAGAATGGCCGAATCCAGGTTGGCTCGTTCCAGATTGGCCGAACCCAGGTCCGCTGCGCGCAGATTGATGCCACTGAGGTCGGTGCCTTCCAGATTTGATCCACGGAGAATCGCATTACTCAGGTCTGCGCCCTTGAAATCCACTTCCCGCAAATCCAGCTTGCTGAGATCGGTTGAGCCAAGATAGACATTGACGAAACGCGCTTCATGCAAACGGGCTCCCTTGAGTTTTATACCTTGCACCAGACTGCGGTTAAAGACCGCCCCCTGAAGATTGGCCCCGGTAAAATCCGCCCCACTCAGGTTGGCTCCGGTAAAATCCACTCCCGTGAGATTGGCGCCGGTGAAGTTCACGCCGCGCAGATCGGCGTCTTCCATGATGGCGCCGGTCAAATCAGCCTTGTCGAAACGCGCCTGACGGAAACTTGCATAACTGAAATCCGTTTGCGCCAGAAAGGACTGGGTGAACACGGTGTTCTGGAAATTGAACTTGCGCAGATCCAGTTGGGAAATATTTTTCCTGGCGAGATTGATAACCCGGCTTTTTTCCCGCCCCGCCAGGATGCGCACCAGCTCGAGCTTGGACAAGGGTTTGGCGAATCTCGCCGTATCCTTGGCAGGAGAGCCGCCACATCCCGTGAGCAGGATCAGTAAAAGGATTGTGCCAAACCGCATGTAGGGCATTAACGTGTTCCGTAAATACAACCTGGAATTCCAGATTTCAAAGACCGGCATGGATTATAACATCGGGACATTCATCCCAATCCCTCAGTAATTCTATCGGACTTTCTTCCAGGTGACTTTATCCCGCAAATACACGGGCAGCGCCTGCTCGGCCGCCAGCAACCGGCCATCCCCTGCAGCCGCCTCACCCAGCCGGACGACATCACGGGCGCGAGGGAGGGCCTTTGCATCCCAGGCGCCCACCTGCCCCGCGCAGCGCTGCATCAATGCCGTTTCATAAGCGGCCCACCCCTCTCCCACCCCCTGCCAGGCGTCACCTGGCGGCAGTGGCACCTGCTCTGGGGCAGAAACATGCTCCTCGCCCACCGCTTCCATGAGCCCTGCCCCATTACGCATATAGGCACCCCAGTAGACCTCGTCCATGCGCGCATCCAGGGCCGCCAGCACCTTATCCGCCTCCGCCCCCTGGGCCAGGGCCGCCAGGGTGGACACCGGCACCACCGGCAGATCCGCGGCAAAGGCGATGCCCTGGGCCACGCCCACGGCGATGCGCACCCCGGTAAACGCCCCGGGACCACGGCCGAAGGCCAGGGCGTCCAGTTGGCCGATAACCAGCCCCGCCTCGGCCATGAGTTCGTCGATCATGGGCAGGATCAGCTCGGTGTGGGCACGGGGGGCGACCTCGAAACGCTCGCGAATCTCGCCGTCGATGGACAGGGCCGCGGAACAGGCATCGGTGGCGGTGTCGATGGCCAACAGTTTCATGCATGCGTTTCCTTGCCGGGATGCTGCCCCGCCGCTTCCTTTGAAAAGAACTGCTGCACATCCGCCAGCTCGCGGCTCACCGGCATGGGTGGCAGGCTTTGGCGGAAGATGCGCCCGTAGCCCTTACCGTACAACCGCGGGTCGCAGATCATCAAAACGCCACGATCGCTGACATCGCGGATCAGCCGCCCCACCCCCTGCTTGAGGGTAATGGCCGCCTGCGGCACCTGGTAATCAAAAAACGGATTCAGCCCGCGCTCGCGCATGGCCTCGAGGCGCGCCTGCATCACCGGGTCCCCCGGAGAGCTGAAGGGCAGCTTGTCGATGATCACGCAACTCAGCGCCTCGCCGCGCACATCCACCCCCTCCCAGAAACTGCTGGTGCCCACCAGCACCGCATTACCCAGTTCGCGGAAACGCTCCAGCAGCTCGCCGCGCGGCAGGCTACCCTGTACCAGCAAAGGATAGTCGATGGTGTCTTCCAGGGCGCGGGCAACGATGTTCAGCGCCCGGTAACTGGTGAGCAGGAAAAAGGCGCGGCCACCGCTGGCCTCGATCACCGGCCGCGCGGCCTCGATCACCGCCGCCGTGTAGTCCGGCGCATTGGGCTGGGGCAGTGCGGTGGGCACGTACAGCAGGGCTTGTTTGGCGAAATCGAAGGGGCTGTCCCAGCGCCGGGCGTGGGCGTCGGTGATGCCCAGCTCGCGGGAAAAATGGCTGAAGTCATCGCCCACCGCCAGGGTCGCCGAGGTGAAGATCCACGCACTCTTGTGTTTGTCCACGTAGCCGCGGAAGGTCTCGCTGATCTCCAGCGGGGTCGAATGCAGCACGAAGCCGCGGGCATGGGTCTCGAACCACTGGATCATGCCCTGCTCGTCACTGCCGCCATCGATAAATTGATCCAGCCGGTTTTTCAGCTCCAGGCAGCGCCGCCAGCTGCGCTCCAGGCCCTTGCCCCGCTCGGCCAGGGGCTCGAGATCCGATTCCAGCCGCCGCAAGGACTCGGCCAGATCCTCGGTGGCGCCGGCCAGGGCCGCGTTGTCATCCTGCGAGGCCCAGGGCGCGCGCTGCGAATCCTTGCCCAGGGCCAGGCGGAAATCGCGCACGGTCTTGTCCAGCTTGGTGATGCTGGCCTCCACCGTGGTGACGTCCGGCGCCTCGGCCAGCACCTCGGCCTGGGCGTCGCGACCCAGCTCGGTGAGCTGACGGGCGCTGAGGTTGCTGCCGAAAAACGTACTGGCCACGTCGGGCAGCTGGTGGGCCTCGTCAAAGATGAAGGCGTTGACGCCGGGCAGCACCTCGCCGAAACCCTCGTCGCGCAATGCCAGATCGGCAAAGAACAGGTGATGATTCACCACCAGCACCTCGGCGGCCTGGGCATCCTTGCGCGCCTTGACCACGAAGCAATCGCTGTAGACCGGGCAATCGCTACCCAGGCAGTTGTCGGTGGTGGAGGTGACCTGGGGCCAGATGGGGGCATCCT
>DRKQ01000267.1 GCA_011051685.1 Gammaproteobacteria bacterium | reverse complement strand
GTGGTGGAACCAGGGACGGCAGATCCAGGGCAAACAACCAGCGCTGCTGATGAGGCTCCAGGGTCACGCTGTAGCGTACGGGATTGCCTTTTGTTTCGAGAAGGGTCTCGAAACGACTTTCAGCTTTTTTCGACCCGGCCTGCTCACCTGTCTGTGCCTGGCGCCAGGTTCTGCCGTCAAACGAAGTAAACACGGGCCCACGCCAGTAACGCGCTGTCTGTGCCGGCAAGGCGGACTCGAACTGTACGCGGAACGCCACACTGTCATTGTCACTGAGTTGACTGATATTGCCCGGGCTCATGCTGTCGGATAGTCCCGTCCCTGCCACGCCACTGTCACTGGGCAGATTCCATAGCGGGCCGGGGATACGCGGGAACAACATGAACAACAACAGGGTCAATGGTGCAGCCTGCGCCAGCATCCACAGGGCCTGGCGCAGATTCGATCCTTGCGATACCTGGCTACGATCCCGGCTGAATGCAATCAACGCGGTAGTCAGCAACGTCACCACTAACAACATATAGCCGCCCATGAAAATCGACTGGTCAAACATGAACACTGTTACCACAACAAAGAATGACAGGCCGATCACTACACCCACATCACGCTGACTGTTCATTTCCATGAGTTTCAAGGACAGCATGATCACCAACAGGCCCACGCCTGCAAACCGCCCCACCAGTGTACCGAACGACAAATAGGTTGCCGCGATGCCCAACAGGGTCAGCAACCAACGCACACTGCGTGGTGGCAACCTGAGATACTGCAATTCGAAGAGCAGACGCCATCCCAGCAGGATGGCGCTGGGCAGGATAATCCATGGTGAAAGGCGCAGGAAATGTGGCAAAAAGGCCAACACCAAGGCCGCCAACAGCCAGAGATTTTCGGCCTTTGCCCGATGTATCCGCTGCTGCAAATCAGCCACTATCATTTTCTTGTTTACCTGTTTCAAACAATGCCAATGCTTCCAGGCAACGATGACGATGCGTGCCGCCACTACCCAGGGGGATTGTCAGCCCAGGTATGCGCAGCCCATAAGCCAGACCCTGGGCATCGGCATCCAGCACCCAGCGGGCAAGGCGGGACAAACGCGCTTCAATATCGAGTTGGGGCAACGTACTCCAGTCTAACCATAATTCAACGGCCTGGTTACCAGCGAACAATTTCGTATGCATACCCTGGCCCCGGGCCACGGTTTTCCAGTGAACCTGACGCAGAGAATCCCCACTCTGATAGTTTCGCAGACCGGCAAAATCATCCATGCCCTTGCCACGATCACCTTGCTGCGTCTCGCTGTAACCGGGGACGCTGGGAAATGAATGTTCTTCATCGGGCGCCGGATAGACCAGATAGTCCACATCCCTCTGCGCATAGGCCCATGCCTGAAAAAGTCCCAACGGATAGCTGCCTTCAAGACGCAGACGCTGCACCTTGTACCTGCCCCGTTGTGTTGCACGCAGGGGGATTTTGATCTGCAGCCAGTTATCTTCCGGGACATCCACGGTGACATGGGCTTGGCCGGCTAACTGCAATCTGATGGCATACCGCGGGGCGTTGTTTCGGTTGTCCAGCATTACCGGTAGTTGGGCGGTCTCACCGCAAAACACCGGTGCCGCTTGCCCCATATCGATACGTAGATGCAACAGGTTTCGGTAAGTGTGAAGAATAGCGATGAAAAACATGCTGGCAAGAAGAAAGGTCAGAGCATAGGCCAGGGAGTTATTGTAATTTACTGCCCCCAGCAACATCACCAGCAACATCGACGCAAAATAGATACCCATCTTGGTGGGCAGGATGTACACACGGCGTTGCACCAGGTGGATAGGCCCGGGCTCCGGGCCTTCACCGCGAAGAAAACGCTGCAGGCTGAAGCGCTGCCGCAGGGTCATAGGCTTGCTCGACGAAGTGACCATACCTTGCATTGCTCAGTCTTTGCCAGCCGACCGGCAACCGGTCAGGGAATGGGGACGGCTTCCAGGGCTGTCAGGGGATCGTCTGCGCTGCGTTCGGCTTGCAAACGATGACCCACCACATGTGGCAACACGGTCTGAACATCTTCGGGCATGACGTGGTCCCGCCCCGCCATCAATGCCCAGGCGCGGGCGCTGTGCAGCAGGGCCAGTCCGGCGCGGGGTGAGAGACCATTAGCCACAGTGAGTGTGCGCCGGCTGGCGTCCAGCAGGGCCTGTATATAGTCCAGCAGGGCGTCTGAGGCATGTACCTTTGCGGCGTGTTCCTGCATCTGCGCCAGCTGGCCTGGACGGATGCCTGGCTCCAGGTGTTTCAGCAGGTCGCGGCGGTCTTCACCGGTCAGCAGGGCGCGTTCGGCAGCGCTATCGGGATACCCCAGGGAAATGCGCATCAAAAACCGGTCGAGCTGGGATTCGGGCAGGGGGAAGGTGCCGATTTGTTCGGTTGGGTTTTGTGTGGCGATAACAAAAAACGGCTCGGGCAGCGACCGTGTCTCGCCCTCGATGGTGACCTGACCCTCTTCCATGGCTTCCAGCAAGGCGCTCTGGGCCTTGGGCGTTGCGCGGTTCACTTCGTCGGCAAGAATCAGCTGGGCAAAAATAGGCCCGGGATGGAAATGAAAACCCTGCTCGGATTTGTCAAAGATGGACACACCGAGGATGTCCGCCGGTAACAGGTCACTGGTAAACTGAATGCGGCGGTATTGAAGGCCCAGGGTCTGCGCCAGTACATGGGCCAGGGTGGTCTTGCCCACTCCCGGCAAGTCCTCAATGAGCAAATGGCCGCGGGCCAGCAGGCAAGCCAGGGCCAGGCGAATCTCGTGCTGCTTGCCCAGCACCACTTCGCTGGCCTGCTGAGTGATAGCATCCAGCAGGGGCTTTATTTCTTTTATTTGCATGGTCATATTTAGCGGCACTCTATCCATAAGCCTGAAAAGTTTTCCCTCGAAGCATACACTGATGCGCCAATGAAATACGTGACACAGGAACAGATCAACGCCCGTATGCCCTGGGTGCTGCAATCACCTCGGCAACAGGGCAAGGTGGCCTTGCTGGTGGTGCGCCCAAGTACCGGTCAGCGTATGACACCGGAAAAGACACGCTTCACCCCCGAAACCGGCGTGGCGGGTGATAACTGGAGCAGCCAGGCCTATAAACCCGCCGATACCGAGGTACAGGTAGCCATTATGAATGCACGGATGATTGAGCTTATCGCCGGCGCGCCGCAACACTGGCCCCTTGCGGGGGATCAATTGTTTGTGGATTTCAACCTGAGCAGGACGCACCTCAGCCACGGGCAACGACTGCAGGTGGGTGAGGCCGAGCTAGAAATCACCACCGAGCCCCATCGTGGTTGTGAAAAATTTCGCCGGCGTTTTGGCGATACTGCCCTGCGACACGTCAATTCTCCGTTGGGCGACCTGCATCGCCTGCGGGGCGTGTATGCAAAAATCATCACCGCAGGAGAGGTGCGCCTTGGCGACCCCATATACAAGCGCTGATACAACCAATGGGAAAAGGAGCGATCCTGTGCAGCTAACCCGGCAATGGCTCGAGCAGGTTGTGGTGGGCCTCGGCCTGTGCCCCTTCGCCGCACAGCCCTTGAACGAGGGCCGCGTGCGTATCCAGCATTGTCAGGCCAGGGATGAACTTGCCCTGTTGCATTCCCTCCATGAAGAACTCCACCGCCTGGACCAAACCCCGGCAAGTCAGCTGGAAACCACTCTGCTGGTGATCCCGCACCTGCTCGCGGACTTCCGCGGATTCAATGCCTTTCTGGACAAGGTGGACGCACTGTTGACGGAATTTTCCTGGCAAGGCATCTACCAGGTAGCCAGCTTTCACCCGCAGTATTGCTTTGCCGGGACAGCCCCCGGGGATGCAGGGAATCTCACCAATCGCGCGCCTTTTCCCTTACTGCATCTGATACGCGAAGACAGCCTGACCACTGTGCTGGCCGATGTACAACACCCGGAAGAAATTCCGCAACGTAATATTCAACGCATGAACACACTCAACGAATCCCAATTACGCAAACTGTTTCCCTGGTTGTTTAACAAGGCCTAGGAGTCCGTCAAGGATGTGGCAGTATGGGTCACAAAATTGGTTTAACAAATATCGGTGAGTATCCGCCCCCCTTAGGAAGGCCTGAAACAACAGTGAATGAGCACAGGTTAGCCCATAACACGCCTCACACAATGCCGAATCCCGCGGCGACACCAGCCCGGGATTGAATCGCGCCCGGAAAGGCGCTCCCACACAAAAGTGGGGAGGGATAACCCTATGGCAATTAGTTTGTGACGACAAACAACAGTAATGTTTACCGAAAACAGGCAGCCTTACGTAACACAAACTGACGATGAAGGATTTGTACGCTCAATACCATCAACAACACCCACTCCAGTTTCATGATGCGATAATATTCATCCATGCTCTGTGCCGGGGGCATCTCACGAATTAACTTTAAATACTTACTCACCGTATGCGCCCGAAAGTAGCCCGCCTCTTCAATGGCCTGTGCCGACAGATAGTTCGCCAATGCCGGTTGCCGCTCTGCGGTAAAGAACCAGTCGCGGATCGGTGTGTAAAATGCGCGTTTCTTGTAGGCACTGGGATGCTCGGGCAAGTGGGGCATCATGACCCTGCGCAGGATATATTTTTCATCCATTCCATTGAGTTTGAGGCCGGGAGGAATTTGAGCCGCCATCTCAACCAGAGGATGATCCATAAACGGCACCCGCGCCTCCACGCTATGAGCCATGGACAACCGGTCACTCTTCCATAAAATCCAACCAGGCAAACGGGTCTTGGTTTCGATATACAGTGACTGGTTCAATGGATGGAGGCCGTCGAGTCTGGGACGCAGGGTGTTCATCAAATCACTCATTGTCTGATCATCATCACTTGGACGGGGCTGGGCGAACAAGGGGGCGCTGATATCATCAAGGATATGCCAGAAATCATGCCATGCCGGGTAACAACCAAAACGCCGCTCCACGCAACGCTGATTTTTTACACGATGTAATTCACTCAATAGACGAAGATGCTCAGCGGCGAAATCCCCGCCAAATTCATTGAGGTAGAAACGCCGCCGCTGGCGCTGGTTTTTTTGTTTATTGCCCCACACGCGAATGGCATCCTGCCGGTAACAATCGTAACCGCCGAAAAGCTCATCCGAACCATCTCCAGTAAACACAACCTTCTGCCCGTTACTCTGCACCAGAGCGGATAACATGAAGTGGGGGACGTCCACCGCCAGTCGTTGGGGTTGTTCCAGGTGATAGAGACTCTGCTCAAGTTCGCTTAGAAAACCCGTCACACGCCCGTCATCCAGTAAAATGGTTTGATTGGGCACGCCTAGATGATCGGCAATCTCCCTCGCCAGGGCAGATTCGTCGTTGGTCGGGTTGCTGAACTTGATGGTATAGGATTGCACATTGCCGGTGGCAGATTCCGGCGCATGCTTATTGAGCAGGTAAGTGGTAGCGGCTGAATCTATTCCACCTGACAGATAGGCACCAATGGGCACGTCACCAATCATGTGGCACGCCGCTGCCTCATCCAGTCCATCTGCGAAACGCCTTGCCCAGTAGTCCTCATCCATGCTCTCGTATTCCCCGTCACGGGGAAACTGCAGATCCCAGTATTGGCAAAGCTGTGGCTCACCTCCCGGCTCCAGTGTCAGGCTATGCCCCGGGGGTAACTCCATCACACCCTTAAACAGGGTCTTTGGACTAACTGCAAATTGATAGCGAAAATAGTCGCGGATGGCGGCAGGATCCAGATGAGCCTCCACCAGGCCGCTGGCAAACAAGGCCTTGGCTTCGGAACCCGCCAGCAGGACTTCGCCATCCCAATGGTAGAACAATGGCTTGATACCCAGCCTGTCACGTACAAGATGCACAGCACCGCTTTGTTGATCATGCAGGGCAAAAGCAAACATCCCGCGCAAGAATCTGACTCCGGCAAGCCCATCGCGCGCCAACAGATGCAGAACCACTTCCGTATCACAGCGGGTTTTAAATTGGGCTCCACCCGCCTCCAGTTGCCTGCGCAAGTCCTGATAATTGTATATTTCGCCGTTGAACACCAAAGCCAGAAGGCCGTCATTACTGAGCATTGGCTGATTGCCTTGCTCGATGTCGACAATACTCAGGCGGCTATGCCCAAGGGAGACCGACCCGCGCGTAACATGATTTAGCGCGTCCGGCCCGCGGTGTTCAATAGCGCCAACCATGCGCTGAATGACCTGATTCCCGACCAAGATGCCATGGGTGTTGCAGTAGAGGGCGATGCCGCACATATCAGAATAAGGTTAAAAGTGTCGGCGGGTAGGATCAGTCACATAATAAATTCATGCGGTGATTGACGCATATCACTTAAAACCTATCACCAGATGGAGTTTGTCATCTGCCACGCGAAAGGATTTCAGTGTACTTTTAGCCAGGGTATGATTCAGCATACGTTCTTTCACCGTATAAATTTTCACTACCGGGAACGAATTCTGGCTCATGACATCGATGATCCCTTTCAGCGCCGATTGCATTTGTCCATCCACGCCGGGAATCGCCAGTTCGAGCAGTTCGGGCTGGCTGAAATAGACGCCGCCGATATGTGGTTTGTAGGCAAGGCTGACGCTAATGGTGGCGTGGCCCTGGTGTTTTTCTCCGCCAACGATATTGGCCACAACAGGCACAATAAGAACGATTTTTTCATTCCCATTCACCAGCCGGACCTGTGGCCGATGCATCTCCATACGTGCGAATGCCGCGTATTCATTTAGCGGGAAGTATTGCTCCAGCACTTTCTCGATCTGCCCGGTAGAGAGGCTCGTTTCAAAAGCGGCATGGCTTGAAGAAGAGACTGCAAATAACAGCAACATGGCCAGAGCATGGCAGCACGTCCGAATATCCTGCTTTCGTCGTATGTTCCGGAACAGCATTAATTTCACCGCAAGAGTTACACCGCATGAATTACACTGCAAGAAATAATGGCGCGCCTGACAGGAGTCGAACCTGTGACCTTCGCCTTCGGAGGGCGACACTCTATCCAGCTGAGCTACAGGCGCAATAAATGTAATGTGAGCAGAGACGCAAGCATACCGCTTGCAACCCAAGCCGTCTATTTGCGCTTATCCCCCTGCACCTCAGCAAGGGCTTTTTTTTCCACATCGCTGATCTCCGCCATGGCGGCCTGCATCCAGATCTGCGCCTCGGTATTAATTTCTGCCGCCTTTTTGCCCTTGGTTTCGATGGTGGGCCCAATCACAACAGTGATGGTGCCCGGACGTTTCACAAAGGCCCGCCGGGCCCAGAATTCACCGGCATTGTGCGCCACGGGCACAACCGGATACCCGGTTTGTTCCGCGAGGATGGCGCCACCCATACCCCAGCGTTTATGCTGACCAGGTGCCACGCGCGTGCCCTCGGGAAACACCGTTACCCAGATCCCCGCCTCCAGGCGTGACCTGCCTTGTTCAACGATTTGTTTCACCGCCTTGCGTCCAGATGAGCGATCGATGGAAATGGGTCGCAGTGTGGCCATGCCCCAGCCAAAAAACGGCAGCCACATCAATTCACGCTTGAGCACCCACACCTGGGGTGGAAAAATCAGCTGCAGGGCAAAGGTTTCCCAGGTGGACTGGTGTTTTGCGAAAATAATCGCCGGGCCCTGAGGGATGTGCTCCCGACCGCGAACTTGGTAATCGAGACCACAAAGGCTTTTCAATGCCCCGACCACAAACATGGCGTACGTCTTGGCCACCCCCGAGCGCAGGCGAAAAGGCAGAGGAGCACAAAGTATCAATACCAATGATGTCACCAGCGTCGCGCTGATCATGGTGGCGCTAAACAATAACGAACGCAAAAACAGCATTAATGATGGTCCTCGTGGGCGTCCCCTGACAACGCACCCGCCAACAGCACATCCACGGCCTGGGCCAGATCGGCGTAAACAGGCGTCGCCGACAACGATGGCGCATTACTTAGCTGACGATGGGTGTATTCACCCTTACCGGTAAGCACCAGTATGGGCATGGCACCCACTGCCATGGCGCTTTGCAAATCACGCAGGGAGTCACCGACCACAGGAACGCCTGCAAGGTCAACGCCAAAATGCTCGCCAATCTGGCGCAGCAACCCCGGCTCGGGCTTGCGGCAATCGCAGTGATCATCCGGTCCATGGGGACAATAAAAGATACCATCGATGTGTCCGCCCACTGCCTCAAGTAGATCATGCAACTTCTGGTGCATGGTCTCGAGGGTGGCTTCAGAAAAAAGCCCGCGGGCAATCCCCGACTGATTACTGGCCACCGCCACGGAATAGCCTGCCGCATTGAGCCGGGCAATGGCCTCGAGACTTCCCGGCAGAGGCACGAACTCTTCCGGCGATTTGATGAAGTCCTCAGAGTCCTGGTTGACCACCCCGTCCCGGTCAAGGATTACCAGTCGAGTCATTTCCCACGCCCACAAACAACATACTCATCCACATCCTTCTCATCGGCATTGATCACACCCCAAATGGGGTGCGTATTCTAACAGAAGCGGGGCGGGGGCAAAAAAAAGGGGCCGCGATGACGGCCCCCGAACTCATGCTGAAAAAAGAATGGGTTAGATGAAAGGAAAAAGAATCAGGATTCGGCCATGCACAAAAAGGCGAAACCGAACAGAACGACGAACAGGATTATCGCTGTATTCATAGACAACCTCCTTAGAAAACCGCTCAGAATTTGCGGAAAATGCATAAACAGCGCTCAAAGCCTAGTCGCTATTTCCTCACTGTCAAGGAGGTTTTTTCGAGGTTGTGACTCAATCCCGGAATTCCGACACCCTCACCCGGCCATTCACCATGCGCGACTCACGCTGCATGATCTTGTCCATCTTGGCCCAGAAGGCCTCGTTGAGGTCGAAACCGCCGGCAATGGCGGTGCCTATGAGCAGGATGAACAGGTCGGCGGTCTCCTCCGCCAGGGCCTCGGTGGGCTTGCCCTTGGTGACGCAGGCGGCCATTTCCCCAAGCTCCTCGGCCATCAGCGCCATGCGGTAGGTCATGTCCTCGCCGCCTGTGTTCTTGAAATCGTGTTTGTCGTGGAAGGCCTGTACGGCCGCGAGCATGGCCTGGTAGGAATCGCGGTTTTGCATTTTCTTTCCCTTTATTTGTTACATCAGCTGGGTGTAGGGGATTTTAGCCACAGAGAACACGGAGGACACAGAGAAAAAATTGTCGGTTAAATACTGCTGGACTCCGGCCTTTATGCCCCAGAGGGTGTGCACCAGAGGCAGCCTGTGTTTTTCTCGGTGAACTCTGTGTTCTCTGTGGCTAACTTCAATCAGCCCTGCAAATGCGACAAATCAGCCACGCGCAAGAACAGGTTTTGCAATTGAGCGAGCAGGGCAAGGCGGTTGTCGCGCAACGCAGCATCGTCGGCCATCACCATGACCTCATCGAAAAACTGGTCCACGGTTTCGCGCAGGCCTGCCAGTTGGGCCAGGGCCGGTTCGTAGTCGCGCTGGTCGAAAAGCGGGATGACGGCCTTTTCCATTGTGCAGATTTGCTCGGCCAAGGCCTGTTCGGCGGGCTCCACCAGCCGGGCGCTGTCCACCGCATCGGGGACCTTGATGCCCTTTTCCGCCGCCTGGCGCAGGATATTGGCGATGCGCTTGTTAGCCGCGGCCAGGCTGTCCGCCTCGGGCAGGCTGAGGAAATGATTCACCGCGCGCACCCGGCGGTCGAAATCATGGGGCTGGGTGGGATGCTGGGCCAGCACGGCCTCAAACACCTCCGGCAACACACCCACCTCCTTATAGTAGGCGCGCAGGCGATCCATCATGAAATCGAACACCTGCTCCACGACATTTTTCGCCGTGACCCTGTCGGCCAGAATCTCCACCGCCTGTTGCACCAGCGCCTGCAGATCCAGGGGCAACTGACGCTCGATGATGATGCGCAGCAGGCCCAATGCCGAGCGGCGCAGGGCGAAGGGGTCCTTGCTGCCCGTGGGTGGCTGGCCGATGCCGAACATGCCCACCAGGGTGTCCAGCTTGTCGGCGATGGCCAGGGCCTGGCCGGTGGGGGTGGCGGGCAGCTCGTCGCCGGCGAAGCGGGGCAGGTACTGCTCGTCCTGGGCCAGGGCCACCTCCTCGGGCTCGCCGTCGTGCAGGGCGTAATAGCGGCCCATGATGCCCTGCAGGCTGGGGAACTCGCCCACCATCTCGGTCATCAGGTCGCACTTGGCCAGCCAGGCGGCGCGCTCGGCCCATTCCCGGTTGGCGCCGATCATCGTAGCGATGCTGCCGGCCAGTTGGGCGACGCGTTCGCTCTTATCGTAAAGGGTGCCCAGTGCTTTCTGGAACAGAATGGTTTTCAGTTGTTCGATGTGGCTGTCGAGCTTCTGTTTGCGGTCCTGGTTCCAGAAGAATTCCGCATCGGCCAGGCGCGGGCGGATCACCCGCTCGTTGCCGGCGCGCACCACCTCGGGACGCTTGCTGTCGATGTTGGCCACGGTGATGAAGTGGGGCAGCAATTTCCCTGAGCCGTCCACAACGTGGAAATATTTCTGGTTGGTTTTCATGGTGAGGATCAGCGCCTCGGCGGGCACCTCGAGATAGCGCTCCTCGAAGTTGCCGGCAATGGCCGCCGGCCATTCCACCATGCCGGTGACCTCTTCCAGCAGGGCCTCGTCGATCACCGCCGTGCCGCCCAGTTGTTCACCGGCCTCCAGCACCTGGGCGCGCACCGCTTCCCGGCGCGTGGCGAAATCTGCCAGCACATAGCCCTCGCTTTCCAGCAGGGGCGCGTAGCCGGCGGGCTCGGCGAGGTACATGGTCTGGGGATGATGAAAGCGGTGGCCGCGGGTTTCGCGCCCGGCGCTCACCGAGAGGATTTCGGCCTCGATCACCTGGTCGCCGAACAACAGCACCAGCCAGTGCACCGGGCGCACGAACTGCGCATCCAGATCCCCCCAGCGCATGCGCTTGGGAATGGGCAGCGTGTCCAACGCGGTCTGCACGATGCCCGGCACCAGCGAGGCGGTGCTCTGTCCCGGCTGTTCGGCGCGATACACCAGCCACGCCCCCTTGTCGGTTTCCAGGCGCTCCAGTTCATCCACGGAAGCCAGTCCACAGGATTTGGCAAAACCGGTGGCGGCCTTGGACGGGCAGCCTTCCTCATCGAAGGCCGCCTTTAACGCCGGGCCACGGCGCTCGATCTTTTTGTCGGCCTGCCGTTCCACCAAGTCCGTGACCAGCACCGCCAGGCGTCGAGGGCTGGCGTAGTTGGTCAACGCACCGTGCTGCAGATCGGCGGCCTTCAGCCCTTCGGCAATCCCGCGGCCAAAGGCCTCGGAGATTTTTTTCAGCGCCGTGGGCGGTAATTCTTCAGTGCCGATTTCAATTAGCAGGTCATGGCAATTTGCCACAGAGTTCACAGAGTTCACAGAGATATTCTCTTTATACCGTTTACAAGTTTGGTTTCACCAAAATTCATCAACAATGCCGTTTTCAGTTTTGTTGCCTTGAGATAAGACAAGGTTTGCGCCAGAGCAACATCTGGCAATGTGCGTACCGCTTTTATTTCCACAACCACGCTGGCATCAACCAGCAAATCAATTCGCTGGCCCTTTATCGCGCAGTCCTTATACCTTACTTCGACCGCCTTTTGTCGTTCAAAGGTGATGTCCCGGAGGCCAAGTTCATGGCACAACGCCTCTTCATAAATCGATTCCAATAAACCGGGACCTAAAATCTTATGTACGTCAATTGCTGCTGCGATAATCCTTTTCGTCAGCTCATCCGCCATATTTTCCCTCTGCTTTCAGCAATCCTGTTAATCATTTCCGTTTTTGCCACAGAGGGCACAGAGTTCACAGAGGTAAAAACATTGTTGGCTTGTTGTTCAGCTTTTACTCTGTGTCCTCTGTGCCCTCTGTGGCTAATAACACATCGGGAAACCCAATTTCTCCCGCGCATCAAAATAGGCCTGGGCCACGGCGCGGGACAGGGTGCGCACACGCAATATATAGCGCTGGCGCTCGGTCACCGAGATGGCGTGGCGGGCGTCCAGCAGGTTGAAGGTGTGCGAGGCCTTGAGTACCTGTTCGTAGGCGGGCAGGGGCAGCCCGGCCTCGATGAGTTTTTGTGATTCGCGCTCGCAATGGTCGAAGGCGGCAAACAGCACCTCGGTGTTGGCCTGTTCGAAGTTGTAGGCCGACTGCTCCACTTCGTTTTGATGGAACACGTCGCCGTAAGAAATCTTGCCCAGCGGGCCATCGGCCCAGGTAAGGTCGTAAACGCTTTTCACGCCCTGCAGATACATGGCGATGCGCTCCAGGCCGTAGGTGATCTCGCCGCTCACCGGTTTGCATTCCAGGCCACCCACCTGCTGGAAATAGGTGAACTGGGTCACCTCCATGCCGTTGAGCCACACCTCCCATCCCAGACCCCAGGCGCCCAGGGTGGGGGATTCCCAGTTGTCTTCCACGAAACGGATATCGTGCTCCAGCGGGTCGATGCCGAGCATCTCCAG
>DRKQ01000266.1 GCA_011051685.1 Gammaproteobacteria bacterium | reverse complement strand
TGATGACGAGAAACAAGCCCGTGTACTGTGGGTGACGAACGTAGGCATAGATGCCGTCAGTGACCAAGCCACCACCAGCGGCATGAATCTGTGTCCAGCCTTTCGAAAGCAGTGTGTAGCCCATGAGCATCAACGCCAGACTCAGGCCCATCACAATGGCCCAGGCCAGGGTTGAACCACCGAATACCACGACCCAAAGGTGGCCGAACTTGTGGTTGAAGGGTTGCAACACCGGATAAGCATCACCCAGCCATCCAGTCAGCAGATAGATGGTCAGGGGGAAACCATACATCTCGCTAAACAGGGCCACCAGAAAGGCAACCACCACACCCATGCTGCGCCATTCCTCGCCGCCCCGAGGCTTGAGAAAGCTCAGCATAAAAAAGAGGAAAATGCCGGCATTAAAGGCGGCTACTATCCACATGCCGTAGGCATATTCAGATCCACCTTGCATCAATCCACCGTCCTTACCCGGAACCCACTATGCTGTTAGTGGTTCCAGATACATGCCACACTTTGGGCAGCGCCCCGGCCCTTGCTGCCGGACTTCCGGATGCATGGGGCAGGTGTATGTTTCCGCGCTGGATTCCGTCTCTGCGGCAACGAACTGGCTCGGTGCCGCAAGAAATTTGCGCAGACAGCTTTCACTACAAAAATGGTACGTCTTACCCGCATATTCTGTGTAATGCTCTGAGTCTTCGGTAACATTCATTCCACATACTGGATCGGTTTCCATTTTCTGTCTCCTTCAGTATATCCATGGCTCTTGATCCCTTTCCCTACCAATAGAGAAAGGATAAATATCAAGACCTCATCGTCAATTTGTCGACTCAATCAAGTAACAGATAGCATCGCCATCGGGCTCGCCATCCGGCATCTGTTTCCACTTCTCCAAGGCCTCATCCATACGCTTCTGCAGTCTGTTTAGCTCGACCAACTTATTCCTGTTTTCATTGATGCGTTGTTGAATGATTTCGCGTACGGCCGGGCAAGGTGATTGTCCCGCGCTGCTATGGTCAAAAATAATTTGAATATCGCTCAACGTGAAACCAAGCCCTCTGGCCCGGCATATAAACTTCACTTTTTTAATGTCATTGCTATTAAATAGCTTGTAACCATTATCAGGATTGCGTACAGGCGTTAATAATCCAATCCTCACATAATGGCGTATTGCATCCGGAGTCGCTTTCGTCTCTTTTGCCAACTCACTGACCGTCAACATGTTCTTCACCTGTAAAATTGTCGAATGATTTATCTCCTAGTCATCTTGAGCATAGACCCTAGGTGCGGCACACAGGTCAATGGTTTTCTTCAAATCAATAAGCACTAGCTCTATTCATCACGAATAACCATCTGGTGCGCTACACCTCTCCCCAGGGCAATGGTGTTTTTCACCGCCAGTGTCACTGGATCGATGACCCAGATCTTCGCTTCCTTGCGACTGGAGACGTAAAGCTTTTTGAGCCTGTCGAGGTATGCCAGATGGTATGGGCTGGGACTTAACTTAGCGCCTTTGGCTTCGCCCGTTGAGAGGTTGATGCGGGTGATCGAATTATCCTGTTTGCTTGCCACAAACAACCAACGCCCATCGGCGGAGATATCGATGCCATGCGGCTTCTGACCTACCGCATAGGTCTGTCTTGTCACGCCGCTCTTCGTATCGATTGCCGACACGGATGCATCGCCCGTATTGGCGGTATAGAGAAGCTTCCCCTGAAAACCAAGTACCATGTGCTCAGGCGCCTTGCCGGCCTTGAACTCACCGGTGCGTTTCCAGGTTTGGGTGTCGATTTCAGTAATGGCGTTCGTGCCGGCATTGGATACATATAGACGCTGGCCATTGTTTGAAAAAACGGCATAGTTCGCCCCTTCTCCCGTATCGATAGACACCAATACCGACATTTTGTCGAGATCGATGACCGAGATTCCACCAAGGCCGGAATGAACCGCTACGGCGGTCTTTCCATCAGGTGATATGGCGGTGTGATGAGTAAGACCCCGCACAGCAACACGGCGCATGACATGACCATGTTTCAGATGTATGAGGGAAAGGTGGCTTTCACCGGCGGATTTTACATTGCCGCCATCGGCAGCTTTGTGGTGAGCGGCATGATCTTTTTCGCTAACCGCAACGGGCTTTTCCGTATCTACCGACATACCCCTTTGCGGCATCTGCATACTACCCGCGACCAGATACTCGGAATTGGGGCTGCCGGAAAGGCCATGGGCATTTTCCAGTCCATCGATACGGCCTACGATCGTGTCCGTCTCAAGGTCGATTATCACAACTTCATTGGTGTTGCCGGTGGGCACATACATCATCGGCTCGGCCATCACCAGCGGCGATAGTGGCAGGATTGCAGCGAAGATAACCCCATACTTATTCATGGTTATTTCTCCTGATTATCATTTTCCCCTGCAGCCCCTATTACCGATTGAAACAGGCAGGTTCTTTACTTCTCCAGTCGTCAAATATCCTTGAACAAAATGCGTTTCCAGACAACACATAAAACTGCTTCACCAAGACCACCTGTTCATACGCCAGGCGGCGGTCGATTCCTCTTTGGCGCAGGTGGTGCAGCGAGGTTGTCCAGTTCGGTCTCCTCGCTCTCATGAACCCAGCCGCGACGCAAGCGATCCAGCCAGCCACCGCCAAGTTTTGTGCCCACTTCGGCCAGTACTTCTTCGATCCGCCCTTCTGTCACCTGCCGCAGGTCATAGGTAACACTTACCTTTCCTTTCTCGGCGGTCACCTCTTGCACACCCATCATTTTCATCAAGGAGGAAATGATCCGTTTGCGAATCTCATCATCGACGGGTTCAGCCAGGCTCATCGTTCGCCGTTTAAGAATCTTGCTTTGTTCTTTTCCAATCTTTCCACTATAAAGCGCTGGGTGATCCAGAAACATCTTTCGACACTGCTCAGAGCAGAAGTGAAAAAACATCTTATGGTACTCGATAGCAGCCACTTCAGGCGCCGTCTTCATGCCGCACACGGGACAAATATCACTCAATGCGCTCATCGCAGCCTCCTTCTATTTTTCATTGCCGCCTGGACTTTACCAGGTTCTTCAACATGCGCTTTCAAGCATTACAGGATTTATGAGGATAATTATGGTTGGAAAGTTCCGGGTTAATGGTGTTTACGAAAAGAAAAATGAATGCCATGACCAGGTTGAGAATTTAAGTGCATGGTCTCATGCGATAGCGTAGACCATTTCGGCTGCATACCACTACCCCATTTGTTTTTTACAATGTTTTGCCACACATACCTGTGTGTAGATCATAGGCCTACACACAGGTCACTAAAATTAATGGCGTCTGTCGGACACGGATGGCTGAGTGGATAAGGCAGAAATAAAAAGGTCTATTACTTGCCTTGCATGTGCGCGATACTCATGGAATCATGTTGGTTGACGGCCCGGTCAGATGCTAAAAAACAATAACCAAGAAGTGAGTGCCATGAAGAAAAGGATCGTCATCATCGGGAACGGTTTTGCTTCTCTGTTTTTTATCGGTTATTTTTTGTCATTGCCGATATTTCCAGTCTTCGCATTCTTTCTCCGTCGTATCACATCACGCTATGACATTACGCTGATTGGCAATGGCCGCTTCATCTATTTTCCTGCCATACCCGAGTTCATTATTGGGAAAAAGACCAAGGCAGGTATTACCCTGGATATCCGGCCGTGGCTGTGGCGCAGGAACATTCGATTTGTGGATGATCAGGTCGTCGACGTTCAGGATGGGGGGAGAACCGTCGTGACCACTCAGGGACGCTATAGCAATGACGCCCTGTTCATTGGCACCGGCCCCGCCTTCAGGGTCGATGACATTCCCGGCACAGGCACGCATACCTTTTCACCCTGTGCCGGACCGGATGATATGGACGCCTTCATGCACAAGCTGGAGGGCCTGCAGGAGGGCATCATCTATGTGGGCTTCAAGCTCAACAAGCGCGACGGCTTCGTCGCCGGCCGCGGTGGCCAGATGTACGAGTGTGCCTGCCTGCTCGACTATGCCTTGAAGAAAAAGGGTCTGCGAGACAAGTTTGAAATCCACCTCTTTTCCCCGGATATTGAACCGGGGGAAACCGGCGCCATCACCGACAGGCTGCAGGAGCGCGGCATCATTCTCGACTACGGCTATGAGCCGGCGGCCTTCGTCGAAGGGGGCATGCGTGATGCGGACGGCGCCTTCCGCAAGGCGGATCTGGTTCTATTTACGCCGGGCATCAAGGCACCGGCCTGGGTACAGCAGTCCTGTCTGCCGGTTTCCGTTGGCGGACACATCGAGGTCGACAAGTTTGGCCGCGTAAAGGGACTGGACAAGGTGTTCGCCGCCGGCGATTGCAGTAACCATGAAAATCCGCCGCCCTGGGTGCCCCATCAGGCGCACATGGCGCAATTGCGTTCGCAGGCGGCGGCGAAAAACATGCGCGCCGTCTTAAAGGGCGGCCAACCCTCGCACACCTATCGCTTCGAGCTTTCCTGCATTCTCAACATGGAGAACGATGCAATGTGGCTGCATGCCGCCAGTGATGACAAACCACCGTTCTGGAATCTCTTTCCCCGTCATTCGCGCAAGCTCGTTCGCGTCAAGGATATGTTCGAGCGGCTGTACCTGTTCTATTTACGTTATCTGTAGCAAGCGGTTTGCTTACCCATGACTGAATCGGCACGAGGATAGACAATGAACGCACTGGCGCAATACGGACTGCTGCTGGGCCTGATCGTTGGCACGACAGGATTTGTTCTCAGCCTGTATGCGCTTGCCCGCGCCATCGGCAAGGTGCGCACGGAGCCAGCCAAGGACGTGCCCGCCACCGCAGGCCAGTTATCACGTGACCCGGTCTGGGTGCGTTATCACGCGCGCTACTATGGCTACGCTTTATTGTTCCTGGCCTTCGACATGGAAATGGCCTACATGTATCCCTGGGCGGTGGTGTACAAACAGGTGGGACTGGTTGCCCTGCTCGATATGGGGGTCTTCCTGGCCATTCTGTTTCTGGGTTTGCTGTACGGTTGGAGTCAAGGCGCCCTGCGTAGACAATGAACGGAAACGCCCCATGATCACCGGTGCCCGCCAAGGGAAACTGTCCGGATTACGGCGCCTGCTCGCGGCCGCCATGGCCCGTGATCTCGGCACCTTTGTCATT
>DRKQ01000265.1 GCA_011051685.1 Gammaproteobacteria bacterium | reverse complement strand
ATCTTGAGGGGGTAGTGGCGAAAGCCGTGCCGGTTCGACTCCGGCCATCGGCACCATACAATTTATAAACTTCTTATTTGTGAGGTTTAGAGGGCAGTCCGTGCCGGCACGGTACCCGTGCGGTGGATTCACGCCATCCCTGGCGTGAACCCTGCGGGCAGCCTGCGGCTGTCCTGTTTTGTTCCAGACAAAACAGTCGACTCCGGCCATCGGCACCATACAATTTATAAACTTCTTATTTGTGAGGTTTAGAGGGCAGTCCGTGCCGGCACGGTACCCGTGCGGTGGATTCACGCCATCCTTGGCGTGAACCCTGCGGGCAGCCTGCGGCTGTCCTGTTTTGTTCCAGACAAAACAGTCGACTCCGGCCATCGGCACCATACAATTTATTAGATAAGCATCTTGGAATTGGTTTAACGGACATACTAGTTTGGCATTGCCTGAAGGGCGGTGAGTGAACGCAAGCGAAATCCATTGCACACTTATTGCGAATGCCAAATACTGTATGTCAAATACGGTGGGAGCGCCTTTCCAGGCGCGATTCGCGCCTGGAAAGGCGCTCCCACACGGGGATACTCCCCTTTTAGTCGTTTTTTGAAATGATCAAAAACTTCATATTGTGAAATGTATGACAAGCAGTATGTGCCGGACACGGTAGCCGTGCAGCAGATTTACACCATCTCTGGCATGAATCCTACGGGCAACCTAACGTGTGCGACTGCCCTGTTTTATTCCAGATAAAACAGCCGACCCTGGATATTGACTCCATAGGCACCATTTTATGGCGAAAGAATGCATCTCCGCCCCGGAATTGCCCGCGTTTGGTGCAAATTTCAGTTGTAATAACACATTGATTCTTTTGGGTTATTGCATCACCTTCCAGCCTTGACAAGCACTTTTGAACTGGCCTAGACTCAGTGGTTCGCGCATATGATTTGTAGCGCGCCGCCATAGTGGGTTTCTAACAATAATAAAGGCGGAGAAAGGCGGCGAGTGAGTGTCGTTTTTGTTATGGTTAGGCGTGAGTTGCGTATGCGTCACTTAATGTGACACTTATATGTAACGACAGCGCTGACTGGAAATTACTTACAACAAAAAATAACAATAATATTCTGCGGGTGGGACGCGACTCTTCATGCTTGAAAATTATTTACCCATTTTAGTGTTCCTGGTGCTGGGGCTGATCTTTGGCATAGCGCCCATTGCTATGGCATATATGCTTGGGCCGCATCGTCCCGATGATGCCAAACTGTCACCTTACGAGTGTGGTTTTGAAGCCTTCGAGGATTCGCGCATGAAGTTCGATGTGCGTTTCTATCTTGTGGCTATCCTGTTTATTATCTTCGATCTGGAAATTGCCTTCATGTTTCCCTGGGCCGTGGTACTGGAAGATCTGGGCACCTATGGTTTCTGGGTCATGTTTGTGTTTCTTGGCATCCTGGTGGCCGGCTTCGCCTACGAGTGGAAGAGGGGTGCAATGGAATGGGAGTAGAAGGCATTCTTGAAAAAGGCGTGGTCACCACCTCTGCTGACAAACTCATTAATTGGGCGCGCACCGGTTCACTTTGGCCCATGACCTTTGGCTTGGCCTGTTGCGCCGTTGAAATGATGCATGCCGGAGCCGCGCGTTACGATCTTGACCGCTTTGGCATCATTTTCCGCCCCAGCCCACGTCAGTCCGATGTGATGATTGTTGCGGGTACTCTGGTGAATAAAATGGCCCCGGCTCTGCGCAAGGTCTACGACCAGATGTCCGAGCCGCGCTGGGTTATCTCCATGGGATCCTGCGCCAATGGGGGTGGGTATTATCATTATTCCTATTCCGTGGTGCGTGGCTGCGACCGTATCGTACCCGTGGATATCTATGTGCCGGGCTGTCCGCCTACTGCAGAAGCTTTGCTGTACGGCATTATCCAATTACAAAATAAAATAAAACGCACCAACACAATTGCCCGCTAGTTTGATAGCCGGCGCGCCTCATGAGGGGCAATGTTTGCGAGAGGGAGAGGACTTTTTTGCTGATGAGTAACGTTGTTGAAACACTCGTTGCAAAGCTGGAAAAACGATTTGGAGAAGCGATATCCGTAAGCGCGGCCTATGGAGAGGTCACTGCCGAGATCGCCGCCAAGGACGTGATCCCTGTTTGCACCGCTTTACGTGATGAGCCGGAGTTTGCGTTTGCGCAACTTTCCGATCTATGCGCGGTGGATTACCTCGCGTTCGGCGAAGCGGAATGGCAAACTCATGATGCTACCGGAAGCGGTTTTAGTCGAGGCGTCGAGCGACACCCTATCACCGCCGATGCGAGTGAGAATGATCGGCGTTTTGCCGTGGTTTATCACTTGCTGTCCATCGATCACAACGCACGCCTGCGGTTGAAGGTCTATCTTCATGGCGAACAACCCATAATCGACACCGTGGTGCCTATTTGGAATGTTGCAGACTGGTTCGAGCGCGAGGCCTTCGATCTGTTTGGTATTATGTTTGCGGGCCATCCGGACCTGCGGCGCCTGCTTACGGATTACGGCTTCATTGGACATCCTTTCCGCAAAGATTTCCCATTGATTGGCAATGTGGAAATGCGCTACGACATCGAGAAAGGCCGGGTGATCTATGAACCCGTGAGCATCACACCGCGCACTCTGGTACCCAAGGTCATTCGTGACGATGCACTGGATCCGCCAGTGAACCGGGAAAGGGGTGAGCATCATGGCTGAGATCAAAAACTACACATTGAATTTCGGCCCCCAGCATCCATCGGCACACGGCGTATTGCGCCTGGTGCTGGAAATGGACGGTGAGACCATTGAACGCGCCGATCCTCATATTGGCCTGTTACATCGCGCCACGGAAAAACTGGCGGAGACCAAGCCTTACAATCAAAGCATCCCGTACATGGATCGCCTTGATTATGTTTCCATGATGTGTAACGAGCATGGTTATGTGCTGGCGCTGGAGAAAATGCTTTGTATCTCTGCACCAGAACGCGCTCAGTATATTCGCGTCATGTTTGACGAGATTACGCGCATCCTGAATCACTTGATGTGGTTAGGTGCCCACGCCCTGGATATCGGCGCGATGACGGTCTTTCTTTACGCCTTTCGTGAACGTGAAGACCTGATGGACATGTATGAGGCCGTTTCCGGTGCGCGTATGCATGCCGCCTATTATCGCCCAGGCGGGGTGTATCGTGACCTGCCGGAGCGCATGCCGCAATACGAACCATCCAAGTGGCATAACCAGAAAGAAGTGGATGCCAAGAATGCCAACCGTCAGGGCAGTCTGCTGGATTTCATTGAGGACTTCACCCAGCGCTTTCCCGCCTACGTGGATGAGTATGAAACCCTGCTTACCGACAACCGCATCTGGAAGCAACGCACAGTGGATATCGGTGTGGTCAGCCCCGAGCGCGCTCTGCAACTGGGCTTTACAGGCCCCATGCTGCGTGGTTCCGGCTTCGAATGGGATCTGCGCAAGAAACAGCCCTACGAGATCTATGACCGACTGGATTTTGATAT
>DRKQ01000264.1 GCA_011051685.1 Gammaproteobacteria bacterium | reverse complement strand
TTTGTGGCGATTGTCAGTATTGTCTATGGTTTGAGAAGCATTGTTGCATTTACTCATGGCCGGGTGAAGGTCTATGCCGACCGGGTTGAAATCGTCGCGCCAGTCGCCCGGGCGATCGAGCCAATCCGGTTTGAGGCTGTTACTGACATCAAGCGGAAGGGGTCTGGTCTCGCTATGCAACTGGATAACAGTAAAAAGCCATTTGTCATTCCCTGGTGGATTATTGGCCCCACTGATATCGATCGGCTTACTGAAGTGCTTCAGGAAAGATGGCAAAGCCGCCTTGCGGAAGCACGGGGGCGTTGAAAGACATAACAGAATCGAGCCAGGGAAAACTTCAATGCGAAGGAGCCGGACATCCGCAATGGCTTTGCTGAGATTCTCGGCATGGAGAACGACCACGAGATCAAGAAGCAACTCGAAGACCAGGTCAACACGTTGGAATGGAGTGTGTTAAAAAAACCGGCCATGGCGACAGAGGTTTTGCCGGAGTGATGGGTTTCTTTCTGATCCGGTGCAATATCAGGGTTCATTTTTACGACGGTGCTCTCTGTTGTTGCTGGTGATGTAATGCCAGTATTAACTGGGTGGGGATAACACCATCATTGTATGTTCTATACAAACTCGCCCGCCTTGCCCTTCGCCGCGGCTGGGTAAAGGACAAGAACAACACCATCTTCGACCGCCGCACGGGGATGATGACCCTGACCTGGAAGGGTAAGCGTCATGCCATTCCCTTCGTGGATCTGGAGGCGGGTACGCGGCACATCGTCAATCATCCGGGCATCGTGCGCTATCACCTGTTTCTGTACCACCGGTCCACGGGGATGTTCGCCCAGCATCCTGCCGGCAACGAGCATCCGTGGCAGGTGGAGGTGGAATGGGAATACATGCAGCACTTCATGGACATCTCACGCCCCTGCCGGACGTGCCCATGTTCGAGCCGTTCCGGCACAAGGATCCGGTTACGGCCGAACACGACCGGCGCAGCGGCCGGTACGAGAACTACTGGCGTGACATGGCTGTTGAAAAAGCCGAGGAGATGAAGAAGAAATCGGTCGAGGCCGCCAAGACCTTCCTTTGGGGCAAGACCCGCGAGGAAGCCATGATGTGGGGCTGGCAGCCTTCGGGCTTCGGGGAAGGGGAGCCGGACAAGGTAAAGCCGAAAACCGGGGATAACGAGTCCGGAAGCACGCCGGCGGTGGCGGCGGGTTCCTGAAGCCGGATTGCGTACACCTCTATTTCGCTTCCAGAAGCTCCAGGTATTTCTTTTCCATCTCCGCCAGTTTGGCCTGGGTCGCGGCGAGTTCCTCGTTGCGTTCGTGGAGCTGTTTGTCGAAGGATTCTTCCTGGCTGGTCAACTGGTTCTTGTGTTCGAGTTCCTGTTTGAGCAGGGTGGCGATCTGGTTGCAGAGGAATTCGTTTTCTTCTTTCAGCGACGCCAGTTCCTCTTCGAGTTCCGATGCCGGCGGGTGCTTTTCTGCAATCTGTTGCTGTAGCACTTCGGCGTTTTTCATCAGGGTTTCGTATTCGTTCTCGACCAGCTTCATCTGTTCCTCGAGCTGGGTCTTTTCGTCGGCCAGTCCCTGCAGCAGGGTTTCGAGTTCGGCGGAGCGGCTTTCGGCGGGCAGGAGTTTCTGCAGTTCCTCGTCGAGTTTCAGAATGGTTTGCCGGGAGGCCTGGAGCTTTTCACTCAACTTGAAGACCTGTTCCTTGAAGCCTTCGAGGTTGTTTATGCGTTCCTGCTGCAGGCGCAGGCGATCTTCCAGTTCATGGACCTGCGCCAGGAAGCCCTTGTTGATGTTGTCGTAGTAGTCGCTGACGTGTTGCCAGTAGAGACTCTCGTCCTCACCGCTGGTGCGAACCTGCAGTTCACCGTCGAGGACCCGTTGGCGGAATTCGCAGGCCGCCTTGAGGTGCTGGGCTTCCGGTGTATTGTCGCCGACCTGTTCGAGGCGTGCCTGGGTGAGTGTGCGTTCCTTTTCCAGCCAGACCTGGATGGGATCCTCGCTGCCGTCGCCCATGCCGGCAGTTGCGGTCAGGCGGCGTTTCAGAATGCGGTTGCGCCAGACGAAGAAAACCAGCAGCGCACCAAGCAGCACGAAAGCTTCGAGGATCAGGGCATAGGACCATTCGTGGGCAGTGAGGGCATCCATGGCGGTTCAGGGTCTGGGACCGGCGTGTTCGATCAGGATAGCGGACAGGCCGGGGATGGCTTGAGGAAATCGTGACGCCGCGGGTTACAGGCGATAAGATAGGCAGCCTCATTACCACACATTTTCTATGGCAAACACATGTCCGATTCGGCAACCGGCACCCTGTTTATATTTTCCGCGCCCTCCGGCGCCGGCAAGACCAGTCTGGTCAAGGCCCTGCTGGAGGCCATGGATGGCATCGAGGTTTCGGTCTCCCACACCACCCGTCCTCCGCGTCCGGGCGAGGTGGACGGGGTGGACTACCATTTCGTGGATGTGCCGACCTTCGAGAAGATGGTCGCCGAGGGCGCCTTTCTGGAGCACGCCAGGGTCTTCGACAACTACTACGGCACCGCCCGGGCCAGCGTGGAGAGCCGGCTGCAGGCCGGGGTGGACGTGATTTTGGAGATCGACTGGCAGGGCGCGCGGCTGGTGCGGGAGCAGTTTCCGGATGCGGTGGGGGTCTTCATCCTGCCACCGTCGCGGGAGGCGCTGGAGGCGCGTCTGCGGGGTCGCGGGCAGGACAGCGACGAGGTCATCGCCCGGCGGATGCGCGATGCGGTGCGGGAGATGTCCCATTACGCCGAGTTTGACTACCTGGTGATCAACGACGATTTCGACGTGGCCCTGGGTGAGCTGCAGGCCATCGTCACCTGTCAGCGCCTGGCCACGCCCCGGCAGGCGGCCCGCCACGCCGATCTGCTGGCCCGGCTGCTGGCGTGATCGGGGACGGATCGCTATAATTTCCGGTCACCTTGCGAATTTGACCCTGTCCGCCCCTGCCGGCGGGCACATTCCGGAGAGAAAACATGGCTCGCGTTACCGTCGAAGACTGTCTCGAAAACGTCAAGAACCGCTTTGAACTCGTGCTGGTG
>DRKQ01000263.1 GCA_011051685.1 Gammaproteobacteria bacterium | reverse complement strand
TGGACTTGACCGTTTTCCAACGAGAAAACGGGGCGCGTCTTTTGCGCCAACCAGCGCGCTGGGTCGAGTCTACGGATTCTATTCAATGTACTGAAGGTCAGGCAACGAATGTACCTGAAAAATAAATGGCTCCCCCGGCTGGACTCGAACCAGCGACATACGGATTAACAGTCCGGTGTTCTACCAACTGAACTACAGGGGAACGTCAAATCAAGCGGGGCGTATGTTAACCGCGGGCCCGAATTCGGTCAATAGACCCGGCGCTTTTACTCATTTCGGTGTCAGGCGCTGACCACGGCCTCGATGCGATCCAGGGCCTTGCGCAGGTTGTCCATGCTGGTGGCGAATGACAGGCGCACATAGCCTGGTGCACCAAAGGCCGAGCCGGGGATCAGCGCCACGCCGGCCTCGCTGATGAGGTGCTCGGCGAAGGCCAGGTCGTCCGCCAGGCCCAGTGTCGCAATGGCCTGTTGGCAATCGGGGAAGCTGTAAAACGCCCCCTGGGAGGGCAGGCACTGGATGCCCGGCATGGCGTTGAGCCGGTCCACCACGTAGACATGGCGCTCACGGAAGGCGGCCACCATTTCTCCGATGCAGCCCTGATCGCCATCCAACGCCGCCAGTGCCGCGGCCTGGGAAATGGAGGCCGGGTTGGAGGTGCTTTGCGACTGGATCTTTTTCATGGCGCCGATCAGCCAGGCCGGGCCGCCGGCGTAACCGATACGCCAGCCGGTCATGGAGTAGGCCTTGGATACACCGTTGAGTACCACGGCGCGCTCCACCAGCGCCGGGCATAGGGTGACGATATTGGCAAAGGGCTCATGATCCGTGAGGCGGATGTGCTCGTAGATGTCGTCGCTGACCACGATGATGTTCTCGTGCGCCGCAAGCACCGCACCCAGCGCTTTCAGTTCGGCATGGCTGTAGCTCACGCCGGTGGGGTTGGAGGGGCTGTTGATCACCACCATGCGGGTTTTGGGGGTGATGGCGGCCTCGAGTTGCTCGGGGCTGATCTTGAATCCCGATTCGATGCCGGCGGCAACGATCACAGGCACACCCTCAGCCAATGTTACCATGTCCGGATACGAGACCCAATAGGGCGCTGGGATGATCACCTCGTCGCCGGGATCGAGCAGGGCCTGCGCCAGGTTGAAAAAGCTGTGCTTGCCGCCGCAGGAGACCAGGATCTGATCCATGCCGTATTCAAGCTGGTTGTCACGCGTAAACTTGCGTGCCACCGCCGCCTTCAGCTCCGGGGTGCCGTCGACGGCGGTGTACTTGGTGTCGCCGGCGTCGATGGCGGCAATGGCCGCCTGCTTGATGTGCGCCGGCGTGTCGAAATCCGGTTCACCGGCGCCCAGACCGATGATGTCTTCCCCGGCCGCCTTGAGCGCCTTGGCCCGCGCGGTAATCGCCAGTGTCGGCGAGGGCTTGATATTTTGCACGCGCTGCGACAGGGACTGGGACGACGGCTGGCTCAAGTGGGGCTCCTCAATGGTTGGGAACTAATGACGGTGTTTTGGGGTAATATACTCGATTGGCCTGCACGCAAGAAAGAGTATGAGCAAAAGATTTCAATTAGAGTCAGAATTTAAACCCGCCGGCGATCAGCCCGGCGCGATCAAGGCGCTGGTGGAAGGCATCGAGGCCGGCGAGGCGGGGCAGACCCTGCTGGGCGTCACTGGCTCGGGCAAGACCTTCACTATCGCCAACGTGATCCAGGCCGTGCAGCGCCCGGCGATCATCATGGCCCCCAACAAGACCCTGGCGGCGCAACTCTACGGCGAGATGAAGGAATTCTTCCCGCACAATGCGGTGGAGTATTTCGTTTCCTATTACGACTATTACCAGCCCGAGGCCTACGTGCCGTCCTCCGACACCTTCATCGAAAAGGATGCCTCGGTAAACGAGCACATCGAGCAGATGCGCCTGTCCGCCACCAAGGCCATCCTCGAGCGCAAGGACGTGATCATCGTCGCCACCGTGTCCGCTATTTATGGTTTGGGCGACCCCGAGTCCTACATGAAGATGCTGCTGCACCTGTCGCGCGGCGAAACCATCGACCAGCGTAAAATCCTGCGCCGCCTCGCCGAGCTGCAATACAAGCGCAACGACGTGGAACTGCATCGCGGCACCTACCGGGTGCGCGGCGATGTCATCGACATCTTTCCCGCCGACTCCGACCGCGACGCGGTGCGCGTGGAACTGTTCGACGACGAGATCGACAACATCGCCTATTTCGACCCGCTCACCGGCGAAGTGCTGCAGCGGGTGCCACGGGTCACCATCCATCCCAAGACCCACTACGCCACGCCGCGCGCGACGATTCTCGAGGCCGTGGAGCAGATCAGGCAGGAACTGCCCGAACGGCTCGAGTATTTCTACCAGGAGAACAAGCTGGTGGAGGCCCAGCGCCTGGAGCAGCGGGTCAAGTACGACATCGAGATGATGCTGGAGCTGGGCTATTGCTCAGGCGTGGAAAACTACTCGCGTTACCTGTCGGGGCGCCAGCCAGGGGAGCCGCCGCCCACGCTCATCGATTACCTGCCGCGGGATGCGCTGATGATTCTGGATGAATCCCACGTCACCGTGCCGCAGATCGGCGGCATGTACAAGGGCGACCGTTCGCGCAAGGAAAACCTGGTGCAGTACGGCTTTCGCCTGCCCTCGGCGCTGGACAACCGGCCGCTGCGCTTCGACGAATTCGAGCGCATGATGCCGCAGACCATCTTCGTCTCCGCCACCCCGGCGGCCTACGAAGAAGAGCACTCCGGCGCGGTGATCGAGCAGGTGGTGCGGCCCACGGGTCTGCTGGATCCGCTGATCGAGGTGCGCCCGGCCAGCACCCAGGTGGACGACCTGCTGTCGGAGATCCACAAACGCACCGCGGTGAACGAACGGGTGCTGGTGACCACGCTGACCAAGCGCATGGCCGAAGACCTCACCGATTATCTGGGCGACCACGACGTACGGGTGCGCTACATGCACTCGGACATCGAAACTGTGGAGCGCATGGAAATCATCCGTGACCTGCGTCTCGGTGAGTTCGACGTGCTGGTGGGCATCAACCTGCTGCGCGAGGGCCTGGACATGCCCGAGGTGTCACTGGTGGCGATTCTGGACGCCGACAAGGAAGGCTTCCTGCGTTCCGAGCGCTCGCTGATCCAGACCATCGGCCGCGCCGCGCGCAACGCCGAGGGCATGGCCATTCTCTACGGCGACAAGATCACCAACTCCATGCAAAAGGCCATGGACATCACCGAGGCACGCCGCGCCAAACAGCAGGCCTACAACGAGGAGCATGGCATTACCCCCACCACCATTCGCAAGCAGATCGCCGACATCATGGAAGGGGGGCGCAGCACGGGCAAGGGCTACGACCGGCTCAAGCCCGGCGACTTCGCCAGGGTGGCCGACGAGATCGCCGAATATGCCTCAATGACACCGGCACAACTGGCCAAGCGCATTACCTCACTGGAAAAGCAGATGTATCAGCATGCCCAGGATCTGGAATTCGAAGAAGCAGCGCGGCTACGGGATGAGATCAATCACATTCAGGAGAATGCCATGGGTTTGGCCCATCTTCACTGACGCCGCTCATTTTCTATTTGAACTCACTGCTGTCCCGTTAACTTCAGATTCGTCATCCCGGCGAATGCCGGGATCCAGTAACCTGCAGAAATCACTGGATTATTCGCTGCGCGCACCCTACGGGCCGCCCGTTGGGCGTTCAACGCGCTACGCGCTTATGTTCCGGCCTTCGCGGAATGACGGAAAAAGACCAGCGCTATTCATGTCTCCAGTGCCGCAAGGCTCGCTGTTTTCCCGTTTTTTTTCAACAGCTTCGCCAAATCAAAAGGCAAGTTAACGGGACAGCAGTGATTTGAACTATAAAATAATCGTTTGTTATAATAAAAAAGTTCAATAGCCTGTGCCTTCCCATTCGGGTTGGGGCAGGGCGTCGTCATTTTGCAGATCGTCTGGCAGATCGTCTGGCAGATCGTCTGAAAGGAGTCTTAAAACATGGAGCAGGTTATTCGATTTTTATGGGTTGGTGTCGTCGGTCTTGTGCTAACCGCTTGTGGCGGGGGTGGTAATGACAATGGCGGTAATGGCGGTGGTGGAACGACAACCCCCACCGACCTCTTTTACATGCTGGACTCGCTGGGTCTGAAGGCGGTGGATCCGGACTCGCCCACCTCGCCCACCGAGGTGGAGCCGGCAATGAGCCTTCTACCAGGTGATTTCGATACGCTGGCCGTGATCAATCGCGTGTATGCGGCGACACCCGATTCGGGCATGCTTCGGGATATACATCTGCATGCCATCATTTACCCCAATGCCGATGGTTATCTTTACAAGGTCAGCGCGCTCAAGAGTGGGACGCTTTCGCCGGTGCGCGTGTCAAGTGAAACCATGGCGAATCAGTTGTGTACCAGTAGCAGCATAGTGAGCATGGATTTTGCCACGGCGGACGACTCGCAATACGTGTACGCCTTGCCTGGCATGGACGCAACCTGTGATACCGATGACGATGTCTGGAAAATGGTACGTCTCGGTATGAGCGCCTCCGAGGCTCCGATCAGCGCCAAGCCCGTGGTCGGGGAAATCATGGATTCCAGCAGTGGCGTCCTTGCCGGCTGGCTGGTGCACGACAAGGCTGCGAGCGAACTGCAACGCTGTGATGCCGGTTTTGCCAATTGCACGACGCTTGCGCCGGTGAGCAGTTTCGTGTCATCCCTCGATTTTCAGTCCGGTTTCGGTACGGCGTTTTTGTTGGAGATCGACAGCCAGGTGTATGTGTACACCGTTGCAACGAACACCCTGTCTCAGCCCTTGTTCGATGCCTCCGGCAGCAGCGTTTTCGATGCGTACCAGGATGGCGTCAATTTTTATATTGCGTCCAGTTCGATGTCGGGCTCGTGGATCCTCCAGGTTCCCATCGACGGAAGCGCCGCGGCGACAACCGTGGCGACAGAGACGGATTGGATTGATGAACTGTACATCGCCAACTCCACCCTGGTTTATTCCGTCAGCGACAATGCCGGAGGAACCAGCCTGAAGTCGGTGGCCAAAACCGGTGGCACGCCCATGACCCTGGCAACGGCCAGCGGCACCGATGAATTGGAAATCTACTACGTCGGCGACAAGCTCATGTATTACAACATCCAGGGCACATCGTCACTGGCGGGTGTGATCGAAAGCAGCGGGGCGAATCCCGTCGAGATCACGGATGCCGCCTGGGCCGGCTTGAATACTGCGAACCAATGGCCCATGAACGGATTGTTCTATCCCGACCTCGTAAAGACATTGATTCTCGCCGAGGCCGACACGTCTGGTGCAGGGTTCGCGGGGGCCACGATCAAATCCGTGGATGCATCCACCTCGGCCGATGTGGCCATACTGGGGACGCTGCCTGACACGGATCCAATATCCGCGATCGATTGTTTTTCGATTGGTGCAAATGCACTTTGCGGGGTTGAAATCACCCTCAATTCCATGACGACACCGACCACACAGTCCGATATTTTTTACCTGAATGCGGACGTCGCCGGTTCCCTGCAACGTGTGACCGCAACGGCGGAGACAGAAGAGGTATGGTGAGTCGCCGCCAGGGCTTGTTGACTAGAGGAAGATTGCGGGCGCTGCGCAGGACCGTGATCGAGGCGTAGGGTATGCGCGGCTTCGTGATTCGCCGGTGTCGCTTGTCAATGCCCCCCGCTTTCGGGTAAAGTAGCCGGCCTTCGCAGGCGCGTAGCTCAGTTGGTTAGAGCACCACCTTGACATGGTGGGGGTCGGTGGTTCGAATCCACTCGCGCCTACCAATCCCAAAAAGCACTCCCGTATTTTCGGAGTGCTTTTTTTTCGGCCTGAAAACAGTGGCAAAACAGGGTAATCTGCCTACTGTCAGTGAATCGAGGATAACGACACATGCAATTCGTGGGTGATTATCAGGTAGATCCGACTCTGTGCGATGACCTCATTGCCTTGCACAAGGCCTGTGCCAAGCAGGGCCTTGTGGTGCGCGGCCGGTTGGGCACGGATCAAGGCATGGTGGTCGATAAAAAGAAAAAAGATTCCTACGACCTGGGGCTTATTACCGTTCCTGATGCACTGGCCGAACAGCACCGGCTGCCAGAATTCTATGGCGCTTTGAAGGACTGTATCGATCAATATGCAGAGAAATTTCCCATCATCAAGCAACTGGGCGCCTATCACATTGGTGAGTCGCCGATTATTCAACGTTACAAACGGGGCGGGGGTTATCGCTGGCCTCATTGTGAACGTACCGGGCTGGATTCCACCACACGCATGCTGGTGTGGATGATGTACCTCAATGACGTCAGCGATGGTGGTGGCACCCATTTTGTCTATCAGCGCCATACCTTCGAAGCGCGCAAGGGGCGGTTGTTGGTGTGGCCTTCGGATTTTACTCACACGCACCATGGCGTGGTATCCAAGACCCAGGAAAAATTCATCATCACCGGTTGGTTGAATTTTGCCGACTAGACCCAAAGATACCTCTGGACAATATTAGAGAAAACTAATATTCTGCAATTGCTATTACCCAACGACTGAAACAGAGAGAATCACTTCGCCCATGTTCAACAGTATTCAAGAAATCGACGCTCCGGAGCTGGCCAGCTGGATCAATGACGAGTCACAGTCCTTTCGCATCATCGATGTGCGCGAGATGCGGGAGATCGCCCAAGGCACCACGCCCAGGGCCGAGGCCCTGCCATTGGCCACGTTGCCCATGCGTCTCAGTGAATTCGCTCCGGACGAAAAACTGGTGTTTATCTGTCGTAGTGGGGCGCGCTCCGCCCAGGCCTGTGTCTTTCTCAAGCAACAGGGATTTGAAAATGTCTTCAATCTGCGTGGTGGCATGATTGGCTGGGCCCACAGCAGTCTGCCGATTGTGCGTCCCGAGGTTGCTTGACAGATAAATAACCGGACATATCCCCTGCATGTTGCCGGCTTCTCTATCCAAGGCGGGATTGGATTCATTATAATCCTATCCAGGCATGTCAGTGCCTGACACTTCATCAATCAATGGTCGATTCATGGCCACGAACACATATTGGACGAGATCATGACCGGAAAACGTTTTTCACTGGAAGTTCAGCCCCATGTGCCGGAGCGCCTGAGCCGGCTCAATGAGCTGGCCAATGATCTCTTCTACAGCTGGGATCGACAGGTGAGAGGCCTGTTCCATCACCTGGACCCCATTCTTTGGGAGGCCTGCCAGCATAATCCCAAGGTGTTCATGCGCCGCGTTTCCCAGGAGCGCCTGGAAGACGTGGCTGACGACCGCATTTTCATGGAGGACTATGAGCGTGCGCTATCGGCCTATGACATCTATCAGCAGAAAACCCGACACCCCTCCGTCTCGGACCTGCTGGATGATGAAGAGGATCTGGTGGCCTATTTCTGTGCGGAGTTCGGCCTGCATGAAAGCGTGCCCATTTATTCCGGAGGCCTGGGTATTCTGGCGGGTGATCACTGCAAGGCAGCCAGCGACCTGGGCCTGCCCTTTATCGGCGTAGGACTGCTTTATCGTCAGGGCTACTTTACCCAAACCATCGATGGCCAGGGCAACCAGATCGCCCACTACACAAAAACCCATTTTGGTGATTTACCCATTTCACCGGCCCTGGACAGTCAGGGAGAGAAACTGAAGGTACAGGTGGGACTGCCTGGCCGCACCCTGACCCTCAAGGTCTGGCAGGCCAAGGCCGGGCACATCACACTGTACCTGCTGGATAGTGACCTGGAAACAAATTCCGCCGAAGACCGAACCATTACCCGGCAGCTTTATGGTGGGGATATCAATACGCGCATCCAGCAGGAAATCGTCCTGGGTATTGGTGGGGTACGTGCCCTGCGGGCCATGGGCCTCAAACCCAGTGTCTGGCACATCAACGAAGGCCATGCCGCCTTCCAGATTCTCGAGCGATGCCGGGAATACACCCTTGACGACATGCCATTCGATGCTGCCCTGGAACTGGTGGCGGCGAATACGGTGTTCACCACCCACACGCCGGTACCCGCCGGGCATGATATTTTCGACCATCATCAGTTCAGCAGTTATTTCAAATCATTCGTCAAAGACCTGCATGAACCCCTGGAGCATATCCTTGCCCTGGGACACAGTCCCGACAATCCCGGCGGCTTCAACATGACGGCACTGGCCCTGCGGGGTTCACGCTTTCACAATGGCGTCAGCCGTATTCATGGCACGGTGGCATCGCAGAACGAAGGCTATGTCTGGCCACAGATCCCTGCCGAGGAAAACCCCATCGACTATGTCACCAATGGTGTGCATCTCAGCACCTTCCTGGCGCGGGAGTGGTTCAACCTGTTCGACATGACCTTTGATCGCAGCTGGCGCAATGAACAACTCAATGAAGCGTACTGGCAGCGTATCGATGAGATTCCGGATCAGTCCTACTGGAGTATTCGCCAAACCTTGAAGTCGCGTTTGTTTGCCGATGTACGCCACCGTCTGAATCTGCAGCTGACGCGAAATGGCTGTGGTGAATTCCATATCCAGCGCCTGACCAGCCAGATATCCGAACACCAGACCGACATCCTCACCCTGGGTTTTGCCCGACGTTTCGCCACATACAAACGCGCCACGTTGATGTTTTCCGATCCACAGCGCCTGGCACGCCTGCTCAATGACCCGCAGCGCCCGGTGGTGATCATCTTCGCCGGCAAGGCCCATCCCAATGACCAGCCCGGGCAGGAACTGATTCGCACCATTCATCATTTTTCCCGCCAGCCGGAATTTGAGGGCAAGATCATCCTGTTGGAAGGCTATGACCTGGCCCTGGCGCGCAAACTGGTGAGCGGCGTGGATGTCTGGGTCAATAATCCGGAATACCCCATGGAGGCCAGCGGCACCTCGGGGGAAAAGGCCGGACTCAACGGCGTACTCAACCTCAGCGTGCTGGATGGCTGGTGGGGTGAAGGGTTTAACGGGGAGAATGGCTGGGGCATTGTGCCCCATGGTTCGGACTATGCAGCGGATTTCCGGGATCGCGAAGAAGGTCAGGCGCTGCTGGATATCCTCGAGAATGACATCATTCCCAGCTATTACGAGCGTAATGGACACGGCTATTCCGAGGAATGGGTGCGCATGTCCAAGAACTCCATGAAGTCCATCCTGCCGCAATTCAATTCACAACGCATGGTGATGGATTATCTGAAAAAATTCTATGCCCCGGCCAGCAGGCAAAAGCGCAAGCTGCTGGTGGATGAAGGTGGACCGGCGCGTGAACTGGCCGCCTGGAAAAAGAAAATCCATGAGCGCTGGCATGAAGTGAGCCTGCAACGTATCGATAACTCACCGCAAAAACTCATGCATGGCGATACCCTGAAGATTGAGGTCAGCGCCTATCTTGATGGACTTGCGTCCACGGATCTTGTCGTGGAATGCTTGGTGGGTACTGTTTCGGCCCATGAGGAATTCATTGTCCAGCAACGCATACCGTTCCATGCCGAAGGTGAAAAGGTTGACAATCGGCAGACCTATTGCCTGGATCTGGAACCGGTGCTACCCGGCCTGCAGTATTACAAGATCCGCGCCTATCCCTATCATCAACTGCAGACCCATCCCTTTGAGACGGGCTGTATGATCTGGCTCTAACGGAAATTTGCGAGTCATCGCTGGAACGGGTCCGTGTTCAGTCATCACTGCGCCCGTAAAGCCGGTTCATATGCCGTAACCGCGGGGCCAGCTCCGCCGGTAATTGCGACCACTGAAAACGCCAGCGCCAGTTACCTTCCACGGTGCCGGGCAGATTCATTCGATTTCCTTCGCCCAGCCCCAGCACATCCTGCATGGGTAATACCGCCAACTCCGCCACAGAGGCGATGGCGCTGCGGATGAGTGGCCAAGGCATGTCCTTGGCGATGGCATACCCAAGATAATCCGCTACCCGTTGTTGATCGGCATTATTCAGGTTCTTGTACCATGACAGTGTGGTGTCGTTATCATGGGTGCCGGTGTAGACCACACTGTGCCGTTCGTGATTGTGGGGCAGGTAGGGATTGTCGGCATTGCCATCAAAAGCGAATTGAAGGATTTTCATACCGGGCAGAGAAAAGGCCTGACGCAGGGCTACCACCTCGGGAGTGATGGTGCCCAGATCTTCGGCCACCAATGGCAACTGATGAAAGGCTTCGTGCAGGGCGCGTAACAGGGCTTCTCCCGGCGCCTTCACCCAGTGTCCTTCAATGGCGGTTTCCGCCGTGGCGGGAATTTCCCAACAGGCCTCAAAACCGCGAAAATGATCAATGCGCAGTAGGTCAAACAATTCCAGTTGGGTGCGCAGGCGTTCAATCCACCACTGAAAGCCGTCGGCCTGCAATCGATCCCAGCGATACAACGGATTGCCCCACAGTTGCCCGGTTTCGGAAAAGTAATCCGGTGGCACTCCGGCCACGGTCTCGGCCCTGCCCAGGGCATCCACGGAAAAATACTCGGGATGTGCCCATACCTCAGCGCTGTCGTGAGCAACAAAGATGGGCACATCACCAAACAGGGCAAGGCCGTGTTGGTGGGCGTACTCCTTCAGTTCACGCCACTGGCTGAAAAACACGAATTGTTCGAATTGCACCTGGGCGATTTCGTTGGCCAGGCGCTGGCGGGCCTTTTTCAATGCCGCGGGTTTGCGATCCCGTTCCCCGGCCGGCCATTCCCACCAGGGACGATGACCCCGTTCCCAGCGAAGGGCAATGTACAGTGCAAAGTCGGACAGCCAGTGGGCGTGTTCGGCCTGAAAGGCCTCATAGGCCTGTTGCTGATCCGGGTCGGCAGCCACCTCGAAACCGACCCAGGCCATCTGCAGGCAGTGTTGACGATAGGCCTCATGTTGTTCGGTGTCGTCCGGGCAACGGGATTTATCCAGCCAGCCGCGATCCACCAGCCAGTCCAGGCTGATGAGCAGGGGATTGCCCGCATGTACCGACAGGCATTGATAGGGTGAGCCGTCCTCGTGGGTAGGCCCCAGCGGCAACATTTGCCAAAGATGGACTCCGCTGGCGGCACAAAACTCGATGAACCGGAAGGCCTCATGACCCAGATCACCTTGCGCCAGATCACCGGGCAATGAGGTGGGATGTAACAAAAGACCGCAACGGCGTTGCCGCCTCTGTAATCGCTCGCCGGAAGTGGCGATGGTGTCCATCATAGATTAATCGTCTCAAAATACTTGCAACAGGGTTGTTTCCCCTCTGTGGGAGCGCCTTTCCAGGCGCGATTCGCGCCTGGAAATCGTAGGGTGGGCACGTGCCTTGTACCCACGCTTTGGCTGAATGTTCCGCGTGGGCATGAAAAACATGCCCAGCCTACAACTGCCGCTTCAGGCATTCCCCAGGTGGCTAATGCTCACTAAACCACTACTGTCCCACTAACTTCAGATTTGTCATCCCGGCGTAGGTCGGGATCCAGTAAGTCATTAAAGCCGCTGGATTCCGGCCTACGCCGGAATGACGGAAAAAGAGAGCAACGATGTTTATGTCTCCAATTCCGCTAACCTCCCTGATTCCCAATTGTGTCACCAGCTGCATCAAAACAAAATGTAAGTTAGTGGGACAGCAGTGCTGTTAAACCAATTTAGAGCCCCTTAACAAACAATCCGTGTCGTTTTCAGTCCTTGGCCTGGCCCGGGCGCATGGCGCCACCCATGGCTGGCGAACCACTGCCGTGGGAAAATACCTGGGACAGGTAAGAGGGCGGCGTCTCCCCAAGGAGATGATAAAGGTTGGAGAGATGGCTGCGGTACAGGTATTCGAAGTTGGCCACGGATTCCGCCGAATTGTAGTCACCAAACCACCAGAACCAGTCCGAGCCCTCGCAAATGGCCAGCTGGTGTTCGGCCTGGGCCAGGCGCTCGGCATTCAGCCGGCCGCTGGCCACCACCCGGTCGAAGGCCTGCTTGGCATCCCCCAGCATGTTCCAGCCGGTGTTCTTGTCCGTGTCACCGATCCACGTGGAGAAGGTGCCATAGACCCAGCTGCCGGCTACCAGGTGTGGCAATTCGGTGGGAATGATGGATTCATCGAGGCAATCGGCAAAGGTTGTTAATTTCAGCTTAGGGTGGGCCGCCAGTTTTTCGTAGAGTGCACTCAGGAAGTAATAACCATTTTCGGGGTAATACTCCCAGGCGTTTTCCCCGTCGAGAATAATGGACGCAATACTGTCTGGCTGATCCTTGCAGGCTTCGGCGATGTTTTCCAGATGATGCACCAGGTTGGCCACGGCATCGTCGGCCTTCCAGTCAGCATAGGTAAAACCGATGAGATCCGAGAGGCCGTCATCGCGAAAGAAGATGGTGGTCTCGGTGTCCTTGAGTCGATAGGCGTGGTGGACGCTTTCGACGCCACACAGGTCGTTGTCCTCTGCGGGTTTGTGCAGGCTGTGGCGTAATACGGATTCGCCGCTGGCGGTCCATTCAAAACCATACTCGCTCAGCAGCCGTAGGGTGGCTTCGCTTAGACTGCCTTCGGAGGGCCAGCAGCCGCGGGGCGTAGTGCCGAAATAATGTTTGAACACTTCCAGTCCGCGGGACAGGTGCCAGCGTACCCGTTCTTCACCGCCGGGGTAGCTCTGCAGCGAGGGCAGGGTGATATCGGGCATGGCCTCGCGTGCCGATTGGATGTCCAGCAGCAGGGGCATGATGGGATGGGCGTAGGGAGTGACGGACAACTCGATCTGTCCCTGTAGCGCCAGGTTGCGATAGCGGCCGATGAGCGAAGACAGCAATTCGCCCATGATGCCCAGCAACTCATGACGATCCTGCAGGCTGAAACTGGTCTGTTGCTCCAACAGGCGTTTGACCCGCGGGTCGCTGCGCCGCACGGTTTCTCCCAGCCAGGCCAGGTGATACCACATCAGCAGGTCGATGATGAATTGTTCGCTGGTGTAGACCAGGGCGTCCGGGTGCTCGAGCAGCCAGTCGGCAATGGTGGCCAGTTGCCTGAAAGCGGGGTAGCGCTCAATCATGTGCTGGCGATTGGCGCGCAGGCATTCCTTGATCAGGCGCAGGCGGGTGTCGGCAGAGGATTCCAGTACCGGTTCGGCCAGGGCGGCCAGCAATGGATCATTGATACTCCCAGTGTTATTGAGGAAGTGCTGTACCTGCTGGGCATAGTCGTCGATCTGCTCCAGCAGGGTGGGCACGAAATTCACCACTGCACGGGCTTCAGGCACGGCCTCAAGATGGGCGGCCATGTCAACATAGTCCTTGATGGCGTGAAGATAGGTCCAGGGCAAATAGTACTGGCCATTGCGCTGGTCACGGTATTCCGGCTGATGCATGTGCCAGCACAGCACCACCTTGAGCTTGTGTTCTTGGGTCACGATGTTGGTTTCCGGTTGCTGATCAGTGGTGATTATCGCACCCTGTGGGTTTCCTGTCCCAGCATGTCCGGCGTTACCAGCACCACTCCATTGGGCGAAACATGAAAGCGCTTGGCGTCTTCTTCAGCATCGTAGCCGATGGTGGTATTCGGTGGAATCTGACAGCACTTGTCCAACACCGCACGACGTATCCGGCTATTCTCGCCGATCTCCACGTTGGGCAAAATAACCGAGTCCTCGATCTCGCTGTAGGAATTCACGTGCACATTGGAAAACAACAGGGAATGACGGATCCTGGCACCGGAGATGATGCAGCCACCGGAAACCATGGAATCAACCGCCATGCCCCGCCGGTCTTCGTCATCAAACACAAATTTAGCCGGTGGTGCCTGCTCCTGGTAGGTCCAGATGGGCCAATCTTCATCGTACAGATTAAGTTCAGGGGTCACGCCAATGAGTTCCAGGTTGGCTTGCCAAAAGGCATCCACGGTGCCCACATCACGCCAGTAGGCCTGGATACCTTTTTGCACATCCAGAAACGGATAGGCAAGTACCCGGTACTTGTCGATAAGGGAAGGGATGATGTTGTTACCGAAGTCGTGAGCGGATTGGGCCAGATCCGCATCCTTGATCAGTTGTTCAAACAGGAAACTCGTGTTGAAAATATATATGCCCATGGAAGCAAGGGCGGTATCCGGTTTACCAGGGATAGGCGTCGGTTCATCCGGCTTTTCCTCGAAGCTACGAATCCGGTAGTCATCGTCCACCCCCATTACGCCAAAGGCCTTGGCGGTTTGCAGGTCTGTCTCGATGCAACCAATGGTGAGATCCGCCTCGTGCTCCGCATGGGCGGCGAGCATGGGCCCATAGTCCATCTTATAGATGTGATCGCCGGCGAGAATGAGTACATAACTGGGATTATGGGCGCGGATGATGTCCAGATTCTGGTAAATAGCGTCGGCGGTGCCGGCATACCAGGAATCGGCAATGCGTTGCTGGGCGGGCAACAGCTCCACGAACTCACCGAATTCACCCCGCCAGTGCCCCCAACCCTGCTGGATGTGACGGATCAGGGAATGGGCCTTGTACTGAGTGAGCACGCCAATGCGGCGGATGCCCGAGTTGATGCAATTGGACAAGGGAAAGTCGATGATGCGGAACTTGCCGCCAAAGGGTACCGCCGGCTTGGCGCGCCACTGGGTCAACTGTTTGAGTCGTGAGCCACGCCCTCCGGCGAGAATGAGCGCCAGTGTATCGCGGGTGAGACGGCTCACGAAACGCGGTGAATGACTCATGACATTGACCCTCCCCTTATTATGGCAAGACATGTGTGGCAAAACATGTATGGCGAAATATGCCGGACTTTTTTAATGATCCTTGCGAGCCTTGCTCAATCTAAGAATAGCACCTTTTGACATGGAACCGCTTTTATTTAAACAGACAAGGCGCTATGAAAAAAACTGGCGTACAATCACTGTATGAGCACCCTCAGCGAAAATTCAGCAAAGCTGTCAGATGATGAACTGAAGATCATCGAGGCCCGCCACCATGATCCCTTTATGGTGTTAGGCAGGCATGGGGACGGCGAACAGGAAACCATCCGCGTATTCCGGCCCCACTGCCAGCAAATCCGTCTGGGCGCAGAAGGTCCCCTGATGCAACGACGGGGCGCAACGGACTTGTTTGCCTGGACCGGTCCTGCGCATAGGGTCCCGCGGTATTACACCCTGCAGTGCACGGAGAGTGACGGTCAGACGCAGGAGACTCACGATCCTTACAGTTTTCCGCCACAAATCTCGGAATTTGACCTGCATCTGTTCGGCGAGGGCCGGCACTGGCATTTGTATCGCGTCCTGGGCGCCCATGAACACGAGGTAGATGGCATCTGTGGTGTGTTGTTCGCCACCTGGGCGCCCAATGCCGAGCGGGTCAGCGTGGTAGGCGACTTCAACCAGTGGGATGGACGAACCCATCCCATGCGCTGTCGCGGAGGCAGCGGCGTGTGGGAGCTGTTTATCCCCGAACTGCATCCGGGGAACCTGTACAAGTTCGAGTTGCGAAACCGCGACAGCGGCGCCGTGCTCACCAAGACCGATCCCTACGCACAGCAGTTCGAGCTGCGGCCCGATACCGCGGCGGTGGTCACACGTGAAGACGACTATGCCTGGAAGGATGCCGCCTGGCGCCAACAACGCCAGTCCGCCGACTGGTTGCACAAGCCCATCTCGGTCTATGAGGTGCACCTGGGTTCCTGGCAACGGGATGACGCAGGCAACTTTCTCAATTATCGGGAACTGGCCCATCGCCTGGTGGACTACGTCGGCAAGCTGGGTTTCACCCACATCGAGTTATTGCCCATTACCGAGCATCCACTGGATGCCTCCTGGGGCTACCAGACCACCGGCTACTTCGCCCCCACCAGCCGCTTCGGGCAGGCCGATGACTTCCGCTATTTCGTGGACTATTGCCATCAGCACGACATCGGCGTTTTGCTGGACTGGGTGCCGGCCCACTTTCCCAAGGACGACTTCGCCCTGGCCCGTTTCGACGGCAGCGCCCTCTACGAGCACGAAGACCCGCGACGCGGTGAACACCGCGACTGGGGCACGCTGATCTACAACTTCGGCCGCAACGAGGTGAAAAACTTCCTGCTGGCCAGTGCGCTGTTCTGGCTGGAGGAATTTCACATCGACGGCCTGCGCGTGGACGCCGTGGCCTCCATGCTCTATCTTGATTATTCGCGCGAGGCCGGCGACTGGCTGCCCAATATCTATGGCGGTAACGAAAACCTCGAGGCCATCGCGTTCCTGCGTGAGCTGAACATCGTCGCCCATGACCAGCAGCCGGGCACCATGATCATCGCCGAGGAATCCACCGCCTGGCCGCAGGTAACCCGGCCCACCTGGGTGGGTGGCCTGGGTTTCAGCATGAAATGGAACATGGGCTGGATGCATGACACCCTGGACTACATGAGCAAGGATCCGGTGCATCGTCATTATCATCACGACCGCCTGACCTTCGGCCTGCTCTATCTGTTCAGCGAAAATTTCATGCTGCCGTTCTCCCACGACGAGGTGGTGCACGGCAAAGGTTCCATGCTCAACAAGATGCCTGGCGACGAATGGCAGCGCTTTGCCAACCTGCGCCTGTTGTACACCTACATGTACCTCTACCCTGGCAAAAAGCTGCTGTTCATGGGCAATGAATTCGGCCAGGGCAGGGAGTGGAATGCCGAGCAGGCCCTGGACTGGTACGTCACCGACTATCCCCTGCATCAGGGGGTGCAAAAACTGCTCGGCGACCTCAACCGTTTGTACCGCGTGCACTCGGCGCTGTATCGCCACGAATTCGAACCCGAGGGCTTCGAGTGGATCGATTGCCACGATGCCGATCAATCCGTGTTGTCCTTCCTGCGTCGCGATGGGGATAGCCACGTGCTGGTGATCCTCAATTTCACCCCCGTGCCGCGCATGGCCTACCGCATCGGTGTGCCCGAAGACGTCTTTTACGAAGAGGCGCTCAATTCCGATTCCGCCCACTATGGCGGCAGCAATGTGGGCAACGCCGGTGGCGTGGCCGCCGAACCCATTCCCTGGATGGGCCGCCCCTGTTCCCTGCAACTGGACCTGCCGCCCCTGGCCGCCGTGGTGCTGCGGCCGCCACAGGGGTAGCCCCCGTGCGCATCCTGTTTGCCGCCAGTGAGGCCTACCCGCTGATCAAGACCGGTGGCCTGGGTGACGTGGCCGGCAGCCTGCCGCGGGCGTTGCTCGAACTGGGACAGGACGTACGCCTCATTTTACCGGCCTATGCCACGGTGCTGGGCCAGCTTGAGGCGCCGCGCACCCTGGCGGAATTTTCCGAGGCCGGGCAGAGTGTCTCCGTGGTGGAAGGCCAGATGCCCGAAAGCCCGCTGAAGGTCTGGCTGGTGGATGCGCCGGGTTACTTCGATCGCCCCGGCAATCCCTACCTCGACAGCAACGGTCAGCCCTGGGCGGACAACGCCGAGCGCTTCGCCCTGTTCAGTCGTATGGTCACCCGCCTGGCGCTGAACCAGGCCGGCCTGGACTGGGCCCCGGATATCGTGCACTGCAACGACTGGCAGACGGGACTGGCGCCGGCCTTGCTGGACCTTGCGACGCAGCGGCCCGCCACGGTATTCACCATTCACAACCTTGCCTATCAGGGCCTGTTTCCGGAGGATACCTTTCACAAGCTGGGCCTGCCCGCCAGTTGGTGGAGTCATCATGCCCTGGAATTTCACAATCAGTTGTCCTTCATCAAAGGTGGCCTGGTGTTTGCCGATCGTATCAACACGGTCAGCCCCACCTATGCCCGGGAAATACAGACAGCGGAATTCGGCTATGGCCTGGAAGGCCTGTTGCGCCATCGCAGTGCGGCGTTGAGCGGCATCCTCAACGGCATCGATACCCGGGAGTGGGATCCAGCCAGTGATCCGTTGCTGGAACATCACTACGATCTCCATGACCTGTCCGGTAAACAGGCCAACAAGCAGGTGTTGCAAAGCATAATGGGACTACCTGACAAACCCGTCACGGCCGTGATCGGTCTGATCAGCCGGCTGGTGAGCCAAAAGGGCATCGACCTGATCATCGAGGCCATGCCCGACCTGCTGAAGTTACCGCTGCAATTTTCCCTGCTGGGCAGCGGAGATCGTGACATGGAGACCCGGCTTCTCAAACTGGCGGAGCAATATCCGCAAAAGCTGGCGGTGCGCATCGGTTACGACGAAACGCTTGCCCATCGCATCGAGGCGGGTGCGGACATGTATCTCATGCCCTCGCGTTTCGAGCCCTGCGGTCTCAACCAGATGTACAGCCTGCACTATGGTACGGTGCCCATCGTGCGCAACGTGGGTGGGCTGGCGGATACCGTGGTGGACACCAGCGCCAAAACCCTGGCGGAGAGCAGGGCCAACGGTTTTATTATCGATAGTGACGATAGTTCGGCGCTTATCAAAGCGGTCAAACGAGCGTTACGGCGTTTTCGCGACAAGGCACAGTGGCAACAACTACAACTCACTGGGATGCAGGCTGATTTTTCCTGGCAACACAGCGCCAGGAAATACCTTAGCCTGTATCTACAGGCCCAGCATGACAATCGCAAATCGCTGCCAGACCCAGGATAGTACCCAAATATACACATTCGTCATCGTGTAACAATCAATAAACTTTCTTGTCACCAGCCTGTCATGTTTAACCTTTAATCTTTTAGAGGTCTCAAATTAGGGTTGCCAGACATCTCTGAGTAGTCGCCACATTGGGAATGCCGAAAGTGACGGTGAATGAACGTAAGTCAGCCATCAGCGTACTTATTCTGGTAGCGCAAATACCGTAGGAGCGCCTTTCCGGGCGGGAGAATAACGCTGTTGTAACTGTCTTGCTTGAGACGATTGATAATGGTGGGCGAATAGTTTGAGGCTTGTTCATGGGGCGCTACTTGAAAGCTGTCGTTCAAGCCTCCATGTTTCGTACAGCAAACAGCGCAAAGGAGCAGGGATATGGCCAGTTCAGCAAAGACGGGAAAGACCGTAAAGAAAAAATCTGTACCTAAGAAAACCACCAGCAAGACATCTACCGGCGGCACAAAAAAGACCGCCGGAAATACCAAAAAGAAGTCGCTTAAAAAGCCTGTTACAAAGAAAGTGGCGAAAAAGAAGACCGTCAAAAAAGCGCCTGGCAAAACCAAGTCTAAAGTCATTTCTCAAATGAAGAGCGGCGAACAGTCGTTGCAGAAGATCGATCCGGAACATCGCCGGCGCATGATTGCCGAGACCTCGTATTTTATCGCCGAGCGTCGGGGCTTTGTGGGAGGTTCCCCCCTCGATGACTGGCTGGAGGCCGAGGTTCTGGTGGATCGTCTTCTGGAAACCGGGGAGGGCGACGATGGAACATCGACTCTATCCTCGAAATAAGGAAGACTTCCCAGTCACCATCAGCAACCCCCGCTATGGCAGCAAAGAGGCAAGGGTTCTCGATATCAGCCACGAAGGCATCGCCGTGCGTCTCGATGACATGCCCTTTCCCCAGGGTACCCTGGTGGAGGTGAGTCTGCCGGAAGAACAGCAACAACGCTTCAAGCATCCTGGCGGGGTAAAAGGTTATGTGGTGCACGCCAAAGAAGGTGAGGCCGGGCTCTGGTTGCTGGAACCGAATCAGTCAGTTTGAGTATATTCAAACCCGGGCCCAGGTAGGGCACAATGGATGGGCCTGTCCTGCAGGCAGGATTTATTGCCTCATCCATCCAACACAATAAAAGTTTTATCATCATGAGCCTGCAAACGATTCAAACCCAAGCCTTCTCTGACCAACGCCCCGGTACCTCCGGCCTGCGCAAAAAAGTGCAGGTTTTCCAGCAGCCGCACTATCTGGAAAACTTCGTGCAATCCATCTTCGACAGCCTGGAGGGTTTCAAGGGACAGACCCTGGTGTTGGGGGGCGATGGACGTTATGGCAACCTCGAGGCCATTCACACCATCCTGCGCATGGCGGCGGCCAATGGCTTTGGCCGGGTGCTGGTGGGGCGGGATGGCCTGCTGTCCACCCCGGCTGCCTCCTGCGTGATCCGTAAGTACCAGGCCTTTGGTGGCATCATTCTTTCCGCCAGTCACAACCCCGGCGGTCCCGACGGTGACTTCGGCATCAAGTACAACACCGGCAATGGTGGCCCGGCCCCGGAAAGGATCACCGAGGCCATTTATACGCGCAGCCAGGAGATCACGGAATATCACATCACTGATGATGCCGAGATAGCGCTGGACAAGATCCACAATTTCCAGTTAGAGGGCATGACCGTGAGCGTCATCGATCCTGTGGCCGATTACGCGGCGCTGATGGCCGAGCTGTTCGACTTCGACGCCATTCGTACCTTGTTTCAGTCCGGTTTTCGCATGCGCTTTGACGCCATGCACGCTATCACCGGCCCCTATGCGAAACAAATCCTCGAAGAACAATTGGCCGCACCGGAAGGTACGGTAATCAACGGCGTGCCTCTAAGCGACTTTGGCGGCGGACACCCCGATCCCAATCTCGCCTATGCAAAGGGACTGGTGGCGGAGATGTTTGGCGATGACGCCCCGGACTTCGGCGCCGCCTCCGACGGCGACGGCGACCGCAACATGATTCTCGGCAGCCACTTTTTTGTCACCCCCAGCGACAGCCTGGCCCTGCTCACCGCCAATGCTATCCTGGTGCCGGGTTACTCCCAGGGGCTTGCGGGCGTGGCCCGTTCCATGCCCACCAGTGCCGCGGTGGACAGGGTGGCGGAAAAGCTGGAGATCGAATGTTTTGAAACCCCCACCGGCTGGAAATTTTTCGGCAACCTGATGGATGCCGGGCGAGTCACCCTCTGTGGCGAAGAGAGTTTTGGCACCGGCTCCAATCACGTGCGGGAAAAGGATGGCCTGTGGGCGGTGCTGTTCTGGTTGAACATTCTCGCCTCGCACAAGAAACCGGTGGCGGAGATCGTGCGTGATCACTGGGCCTTCTTCGGGCGCAATTTCTATTCCCGCCACGACTATGAAGCGGTGGACGCGGATGCAGCCCATACCCTGATAAGTGGCTTGAAGGCACAGCTTGCGGAGCTGCCAGGCAGGCAACTGGGCGAGCTGCGCGTGGCCTATGCCGACGACTTCGGTTACACCGATCCGGTGGATGGCTCGGTGAGTACGGGGCAGGGCATTCGCATCGGTTTCGAGGGCGGCGACCGCATCGTCTTCCGGTTGTCCGGCACGGGTACCGAAGGCGCCACCCTGAGGGTCTACCTGGAACGCTTCGAGTCTGATCCGGCACGCCATGACCAGGACACCCAGCAGGCCCTGTCCGATCTCATCACCATCGCCGATGAGCTGGCCGGTATTCACCGCCACACGGGGCGCGAGGCGCCCAGCGTCATTACCTGATTCTGTATCGTTCGGTCTGCGCCTATCTGGTTGTGGCTGGCGCGACAAGCCTTCACCTGCCATTCCTGCCTTCTTTGAGCAGTCGGGAAATGTATCATGGGTTTTCAGGATGCAACACGCATACCCCTATGGCAGCGGCATTGGACATACATCGGTGGGAGCGACATTGCGAACCCTTGTGGGAGCGCCTTTCCAGGCGCGAATCAGCCTCTCCCACAAGCTGGTTGTCACTCAAGTGTTTATCGCTTCAGGTGTGTGTCACCACAATAGTCTGCGTTAATTTGGAGTGTAGGAATTTAGAGACTCATGCAAACCAACCATTACCTGCCACGCAAATTGCCCGAAGCAGTGCAGGGCCTGGCCACCCTGGCCCTGGACCTGCGCTGGAGCTGGCATCACGGCGCCGACATGCTCTGGCGTCAGGTGGATCCCGAGCTGTGGCAGGCCACGGCCAATCCCTGGCTGATCCTGGAAACGGTCTCCGACCAGCGCCTGCAGACCCTGGCGAAGGATTCGGCATTCCTGACGCTCCTCCAGCAACAACTGAAAGCCCGCGAGGCCCATTTCGATGCCCCCTCCTGGTTCTCCGAGACCATCGGTGATGCCTTTCAGGGTCACATCGCCTACTTCAGCATGGAGTTCGGGGTGTGCGAATCCCTGCCCATCTATTCCGGCGGGCTGGGGGTGCTGGCAGGGGATTACCTGAAGACCGCCTGTGATCTCAATGTGCCCATCATCGGCATCGGCCTGTTGTACCAGCAGGGTTATTTTCGCCAGGGCTTTGGCCCCGGCGGCGAGCAGATCGAATTCTATCCCTACAACGATCCCAACAGCCTGCCGGTGATCCCGCTGCGCGATGATGCCGGCGAGTGGGTGCATGTGAACCTGGAACTGCGTGGCCGGCCGTTGCGTCTGCGCGCCTGGCGCGGTCAGGTGGGTCGGCGTACCCTGATGCTGCTGGACAGCAATGATCCCCTGAACGATCCCGATCTGCGTGCCATCACCAGCGAACTCTACGGCGGTGGCAGCGAACTGCGCCTGCAACAGGAGATGGTGCTGGGCATTGGCGGCTGGCGTCTGCTCGAAACTCTGGGACTTGATTGTCCGGTGTGTCATCTCAACGAGGGTCACGCCGCCTTCGCTATCCTCGAGCGTGCCCGTTACCATCAACAACGCACCGGCCAGTCTTTTGCCGCGGCCCTGCAGACCACTCGCGGCGGCAATCTCTTCACCACCCACACCCCGGTGGCGGCAGGCTTCGACCGTTTCGCCCCCGAACTGTTTGCCCTGTACTTTGATGACATGGCCAGCGCCCTGGGGGTGAGCATGGAGGAACTGCTGGCTCTGGGGCGAGTCGATGCAAACAACCCGGCCGAGCCCTTCAACATGGCCACCCTGGCCCTGCGCGGGGTGGGAGCGGTCAACGGCGTCAGCCGCCTGCATGGCGAGGTCAGCCGGCATCTCTTTCAGCCGCTGTTTCCCCGCTGGCCCCGGGAAGAGGTGCCAGTGGGCCATGTCACCAACGGCGTGCACGTGCCCAGCTGGGACTCGGCTGCCGCCGACGCGCTGTGGACCGAGGCCTGCGGCAAGGGTCGCTGGGTGGGCACCCTGGAAAGCGTGGAGGCCGAGCTGCGCGCGGTGGACGATGAGCAGCTGTGGGCTTTTCGCACCACGGGTCGCCAGCGTCTCATCGATTTCCTGCGCCAGCAGCGCCAGCGCCTCGCAAATGGGCAAAGGACGGCCAATGAATTATTCGATCCCGATGTGCTGACCCTGGGCTTTGCCCGCCGCTTTGCCGAATACAAACGGCCCAACCTGCTGCTGCACGACCCGCAGCGACTCATGCGCCTGCTCAGCCATCGGGACCGGCCGGTGCAACTGGTGATCGCCGGCAAGGCCCATCCGCAGGATCAGGTGGGCAAGGCCCTGGTGCATCAATGGCAAAGGTTTATCGCCGAGAACGGCATGGCCGAGCGGGTGGTGTTCGTGGAGGATTACGACCTGGGGGTGGCCGCGCAACTCACCCAGGGGGTGGACGTGTGGATCAACACCCCGCGGCGGCCCTGGGAGGCCAGCGGCACCAGTGGCATGAAGGTGCTGGTCAACGGCGGGCTGAATCTCTCCGAACTGGATGGCTGGTGGGCCGAGGCCTATGCCCCGGAGCTGGGCTGGGCGGTGGGTGATGCCCGAGAGCATGCCGATATCGCCGCCTGGGATGCCCACGAAGCGGAACAGCTCTACCGCCTGCTGGAAGAGGAGGTGGTGCCCTGTTTCTATCAACGCAACGAACAGGGCCTGCCCGAGGCCTGGGTGGCGCGCATGCGCGAGAGCATGAGCCGCCTGACCACCCGTTTCTCCACCAATCGCATGTTGCGGGAGTACACCAAGAAATACTATTTGCCGTTAGCCCGGGCCTACCGGCAGCGCGACGCCGACCCGGCCAGCATCGAGAGCCTGTTGGCCTGGCGGCTCAACCTCGACCAACACTGGCAGTATCTGCATTTCGGTAACGTCAGCTCCCACGAGGAGGGCGGCGCCCATCATTTCGAGGTGCAGGTTTATCTGGACGATGTGCCCGTGGATGCGGTGGCGGTGGAATTGTTCGCTGCGCCACGCAACCCGGATGAACCGCCCCTGCGTCAGCCACTGGCGCGTGGCGGGGTGTTGACCGGCGCGGCCAATGCCTATCTCTACACCGGCGCCGTGCCGGCGGATCGCCCGGCCCGGGATTACACGCCGCGGGTGATTCCCCATCATCCCCTGGCCCATACACCCCTCGAGACGCAGCATATTCTCTGGTATCGCTAGGCATTTTCAGACAGGGTTTTTTGACAGGCCCGGCCAGGGCGGGTAAAGTTCGCCCGCCCTGGCGTTGTGGCCATCGGGCACCTGCCAAAAAGTAACGCCGCACACAACCATCGATAAACACGTGGTCTCGCGTATGGATCACCACTGGAGAAAACATGCCCACCATTACCCTGCCTGACGGCTCCCAGCGTTCCTTTGATCACCCCGTTTCCGTTTTGGACGTGGCCGCCGACATCGGTCCCGGCCTGGCCAAGGCCACCCTGGCCGGCCGCGTGGACGGCAAGCTGGTGGATGCTTCTTACGTCATTGATCACGATGCCAGCCTGGCCATCATCACCGAGCGCGATCCCGAGGGGCTGGAGATCATCCGCCACTCCACGGCCCATCTGCTGGCCCAGGCCGTGCAACAGTTGTATCCCGAGGCCCAGGTGACCATCGGTCCGGTGATCGAGGACGGCTTTTATTACGACTTCGCCTACGAACCGGGTTTCAGTCCCGACGATCTCGTTGCCATCGAAAAGCGCATGAAGGAACTGGCCAAACAGGACATCCCCGTGGAGCGCACGGTGATGTCCCGCGAGGAGGCCATCCCGTTCTTCCTGGAAAAGGGCGAGAAATACAAGGCCGAGATCATCGAGGCCATTCCCAAGGGCGAGGAGCTGTCGCTGTACCAGCAGGGGGAGTTTATCGATCTCTGCCGCGGACCCCACGTGCCCTCCACCGGCAAGCTCAAAGCCTTCAAGCTCATGAAGCTGGCCGGCGCCTACTGGCGCGGTGACTCCGACAACGAGATGCTGCAGCGCATCTACGGCACCGCCTGGGCCAACAAGAAGGATCTCAAGGCCTACCTGCACCGCCTGGAAGAGGCGGAAAAACGCGACCACCGCCGCCTGGCCGGGCAGCTGGATCTGTTCCACACCCAGCCCGAGGCGCCGGGGATGATCTTCTGGCATCCCAATGGCTGGACGGTGTACCAGCAGGTGGAGCAGTACATCCGGAGTGTGTTGACGGAACACGGCTACGGCGAGGTGAAGACCCCGCAGGTGGTGGACCGGGTACTGTGGGAGAAATCCGGCCACTGGGAGAAATTCCGCGAGGACATGTTCGTCACCGAGTCGGAAAAACACACCTTCGCCATCAAGCCCATGAACTGCCCCTGCCACGTGCAGATCTTCAACCAGGGCCTGAAGAGCTACCGCGACCTGCCGCTGCGCATGGCCGAGTTCGGCTCTTGCCACCGCAACGAGCCCTCGGGCACCCTGCACGGGCTGATGCGGGTGCGCGGTTTCACCCAGGACGACGCGCACATCTTCTGCACCGAAGACCAGATTCAGGACGAGGTCTCCGCGTTCATCGACCTGCTGTACCGGGTCTACCAGGATTTCGGCTTCAACGAGGTGATCATCAAGCTCTCCACCCGCCCGGAAAAGCGCGTGGGGTCCGACGCCGACTGGGACAAGGCCGAGCACGCCCTGGAAAAGGCCTTGAATAACAAGGGACTGGAGTGGGACCTGCAGCCGGGCGAGGGGGCCTTTTACGGGCCGAAGATCGAGTTTTCACTCAAGGACTGCATCGGCCGGGTCTGGCAGTGCGGCACCATTCAGGTGGATTTCTCCATGCCGGGCCGCCTCGACGCCCACTACATCGCCGAGGACGGCTCCAAGCAGGTGCCGGTGATGCTGCACCGCGCCATCCTCGGTTCCCTGGAACGCTTCATCGGTATTTTGATCGAGGAATTCGCCGGCGCCTTCCCCGCCTGGCTGGCGCCCACCCAGGTGATGGTGATGCCCATCACCGACCGCCACAACGACTATGTGCAAAGCGTGGAAAAGGCCTTGTGCGACGGGGGCTTCCGGGCAAAATCGGACTTGAGAAATGAGAAGATTGGCTTTAAAATCCGCGAGCACACTTTACAGCGTATTCCCTATTTGCTCGTTGCGGGCGACAGGGAAGTCGAAACGAACACAGTGGCCGTGCGCACGCGTAGTGGCAAAGACCTGGGCAGCATGACGCTGGCCCAATTCAGCGAAGGTCTTGCCACGGACATCGCGAGTCGCGGCCGCACTACTTTGGAGGATTGAAGCATCGCTCAAGAAAAAAAGGTTCGCCTGAACGAAGACATCACTGCACCGCAGGTACGCCTCATCGGCGCAGACGGTGAACAGGTCGGGGTGGTACCGATTGACGAAGCACAGCAGGCCGCACTGGACGCCGATCTGGATCTGGTGGAGATCGTGCCGAATGCTGAACCTCCAGTCTGCCGCGTCATGGATTACGGCAAATTCCTGTTTGAAGAAAACAAGAAGCGCCACGCGGCAAAGAAGAAGCAGAAACAGACGCAAGTCAAGGAAGTGAAATTCCGTCCCGGGACGGAGATCGGGGACTATAAGGTAAAACTACGCAACCTTATCAAGTTCCTTAACAACGGAGACAGAGTGAAGGTGACTCTGCGTTTCCGTGGGCGCGAGATGGCGCATCAGGAACTCGGTGCACAATTACTGGACCGGGTTGCCCACGATGTGGAATCGGAAGGCCATGGCACCGTCGAGCAACGTTCCAAGATGGAAGGGCGCTTGATGACCATGGTGATCGCACCCAAGAAAAACTAGGCCTCATTTGTTTCATTTTCTTTATTAATGAGGCGCTAGACACAGGCGCTACTGTCGGTCAGGTGTGGCAGCCGGATCGCCAGTCGAAAACGTGCCTTTTATAATATGCCGTTGAAAATGCGTAGTTAACACATTGGAGTTGTTGTTATGCCAAAGATGAAAACCAATCGCGGTGCTGCCAAGCGCTTCAAGCGCACAGCATCCGGGGGCTTCAAACGCGCCCAGTCACACCGTCGTCATATTCTCACCAAGAAGAGCACCAAGCGGAAACGTCACCTGCGTTCGGGCGAAATGATCCACGAAGCAGACGTGAAGATGTGCAACCGCATGATGCCCTACGTGTAAGTCGTCGAATTTAGGAGAGTAGAGAAATGGCACGAGTAAAACGCGGCGTACAAGCACGCGCCAAACACAAAAAGGTGATTGCCAAGGCCAAGGGGTATTCCGGCCGGCGCAAGAACGTTTACCGGGTCGCCGTCCAGGCGGTGACCAAGGCCGGTCAATATGCCTATCGCGACCGCCGTCAACGCAAGCGCCAGTTCCGCGCCCTGTGGATCGCCCGCATCAATGCGGCGGCCCGCGAGTGTGGCCTGTCGTACAGCCGATTTATCAATGGTCTGAAAAATGCCGAGGTGGAAGTCGATCGCAAGATGCTGGCCGACATCGCGGTGTTCGATAAAGCGGCCTTTGCTCAACTGGCTGAAACCGCCAAGGCAAATCTTTCCGATTAATCCCTGTTTGCCGTTCACAGTGTGAGCGGTGACTGAAGAGATTGATCGCTGAGAACCCAAAGGGGAAAGGCCAACACCTTTCCCCTTTTTATTGCGCCGGTTTTTTCACCGCGGCGCACAACGAATAATCCGTGGGGACTACCGTGCAGCAAGATCTGGACAAACTGGTAAACGAGGCGCAACAGGCCGTGGACGCCGCCAATGATCTGGCGGAACTGGACAAGGTGCGCGTACAGTATCTGGGCAAGAAGGGGCTGTTGACCCAGCAGATGCAGACTTTAGGCAAGTTGCCGCCCGAGGAGCGGCGTGATGCGGGCAAGGTGATCAACCTCGCCAAGCAGGCGGTGCAAAAGGCCATCGAGGTGCAACGTGAGGCGCTCAACACCGCCGCGCTGAATGCCAAACTCGCCGCCGAGGCGGTGGACGTGAGTCTGCCGGGCCGCGGCCAGGTCAGCGGTGGTTTGCACCTGGTGACGCGCACCCTGCGGCGCATCGAGTCCCTGTTCACCCAGTTGGGTTTCGAGGTGGCCCAGGGACCGGAGATCGAAAACGATTATTACAACTTCGAGGCGCTGAATATTCCCGAGTCGCACCCCGCGCGAGCCATGCACGACACCTTTTATTTCGACGAACACACCGTGCTGCGCACCCACACCTCGCCAGTGCAGGTGCGAGTGATGACTGAGCGTGAACCGCCGTTGCGTATTATTGCCCCGGGCCGCGTCTATCGCTGTGATTCCGATCTGACCCACACGCCCATGTTCCATCAGGTGGAAGGCCTGCTGGTGGATGACAGGGTCACCTTCGCCGATCTCAAGGGCATCCTCGATGAATTTCTGCGGCACTATTTTGAACAGGATCTGCCGGTGCGTTTCCGTCCCTCCTATTTTCCCTTCACCGAACCCTCGGCGGAGGTGGATATCCAGTGCGTAATGTGCAGCGGCGAAGGCTGCCGTGTGTGCAGCCACACCGGCTGGCTGGAGGTACTGGGCTGCGGCATGGTGCATCCCACGGTGTTGTCGCACGTCAACGTGGACAGTGAAAAATTCACCGGCTTTGCCTTTGGTATGGGTGTGGAGCGTCTCGCCATGTTGCGTTATGGCGTGAATGATCTGCGCCTGTTCTTTGAGAACGACCTGCGCTTCCTGCGCCAGTTCAACTAACGGCTAACTAGAGATAGATGGAGTAAGAGAACAATGAAATTCAGTGAACTCTGGTTACGCGAATGGGTGGATCCAAAGATCGATACCGATGAGCTGTGCGTGGTGATGACCATGGCCGGCCTGGAAGTGGAGGGCGTGGAGCCCGTGGCCGGTGACTTCGACCACACCGTGGTGGGGCAGGTGAAAAGTATCGAGCCCCATCCCGATGCCAACAAGCTGCAGGTGTGCAAGGTGGACGTGGGTGAAGCTGAACTGTTGCAGATCGTCTGCGGCGCGCCCAATGTGGCCGTGGACATGCGCGTGCCGGTGGCCAGGGTAGGAGCGAAGCTGCCCGGTGGCATGAAGATCAAGAAGGCCAAGCTGCGTGGCGTGGAATCCTTTGGCATGTTGTGTTCGGCAAAGGAACTGGGGCTGGGTGAGGGCGTGGACGGCCTCATGGCTTTGCCCGAGGATGCGCCCATCGGCAAGGACCTACGTGACTATATGTGGTTGGACGACAACAGCATCGAGCTGAGTCTCACCCCCAATCGCAGTGACTGCCTGGGCATCGCCGGCATCGCGCGGGAAGTGGCGACGCTGTGCAAGACCACGGTGAGCGAAGACAAGGCCGATGCGGTGGAAATCAGCACCGATACCCGCATGCCGGTCACGGTGGACGCCGCCGAAGATTGCCCGCGTTACCTGTGCCAGGTGATCGAGGGCATCGATCCCACGGCCAGCACGCCGCTGTGGATCCAGGAGGCCCTGCGCCGCAGCGGCCTGCGCAGCCTCGGCCCGGTGGTGGACATCACCAATTTCGTGCTGCTGGAACTGGGCCAGCCCATGCATGCCTTCGACCGGGCAAAGATCAGCGGCGGCATCCGGGTGCGCAGCGCAGCGGCAGGGGAATCACTGACCCTGCTGGACGGCCAGGAGATCAAACTGACGGAAGGCAGCCTGGTGATCGCCGATGACAAGGCCCCCCTGGCCCTGGCGGGCATCATGGGCGGCGCCGATTCCGCGGTGAATGACGCCACCGCCGACATCGTCCTCGAAAGCGCCTATTTCAATCCCCTGAGCATCGCCGGCAAGGCGCGCAGCTATGGCCTGCACACCGATTCCTCGCACCGCTTCGAACGCGGTGTGGACCCCCAGTTGCAACGCCGGGCCCTGGAGCGGGCCGCGGGCCTGTTGCTGAAGATCATGGGCGGCCAGGCCGGCCCGGTGGTGGAGGTGGTACACGAGGACGAGCTGCCCGTGCGGCCCAGCATCCTGTTGCGTGGCGAGCGCATCCAGCGCGTGCTGGGGCAGGCCATCCCCGCCGCCGAGGTGGAAGACATCCTCACCCGCCTGGGTATGACGGTGGAGTCAGAGGGCGAAAACTGGTGGGTGACGGCGCCCAGCTTTCGTTTCGACATCAACATCGAGGAAGACCTCATCGAGGAGGTGGCCCGGGTCTATGGTTATGGCAACCTGCCCACCAGCCTGCCCCAGTCGGCGGCGCACATCCAGCCCATCCCCGAGGAACGGGTGCCGCTGTCGCGCCTGGAGGATCTCCTCGTGGCGCGGGGCTACCAGGAGGCCATCACCTACAGTTTCATCGACCCCGCGCTGCAGCAGTTGTTCGATCCCGAGCAAACGCCCATTGCCCTGGCCAATCCCATCTCGGCAGACATGTCGGTGATGCGCACCAGCCACTGGCCGGGGCTGGTGCAGGCCCTGTTGCACAACCTGAATCGTCAGCAGACGGATGTAAAACTGTTCGAGTCTGGTCTCAGGTTTATTCCTCAAGATGATGAAATTTCACAGGAAAATTATCTGTCTGGTGTAATTACCGGCAACAATGTCCCGGAGCAATGGGCGGAAAAGGCCCGGCCGCTGGATTTCTTCGACCTCAAGGGGGATGTGGAAAACCTGCTGGCTATGGTGAGCAAGGGCGATAAATTCCGCTTTGTGAGCGAGCCGGTGCCGGCCCTGCATCCGGGCCAGTCGGCGGCCATTTACGGCCCCGGCAACGAAAAAGTGGGTCAGATGGGCGCCCTGCATCCGGCGGTGGCCGACAAGCTGGGTTTGAACCAAGGGGTGTACCTGTTCGAACTTGCACTCAACTGCTTCGAACATGCGGAGATTCCCCGATTTGTTCCCCTGTCGAAGTATCCCTCCATCCGCCGGGATCTGGCCGTGGTTATCGACGAAAAAATATCCCTGAATCAGCTCAAGGAAGTGGTGAAAAGTGCCGCTACAGACATACTGGAGAACTTCCAGTTATTTGACGTGTATCAAGGCAAAGGCATTGATTCCGGTAGAAAAAGTGTTGCGTTTGGCTTGACCTTCCAGGAGCGCTCGCGCACACTGGAGGAAGCCGATGTCGAGGAGGCCATGACACCCATCCTGGCGGCATTGACCGAGCAACTAGGCGCAACGCTGAGACAATAAGCTGATAAAGCGAGAGAGCAACTATGGCGTTAACCAAAGCTGAAATGGCAGACAAACTTTACGAAGAGCTGGGCCTGAACAAGCGCGAAGCCAAGGAAATCGTTGAACTTTTCTTCTCTGAGATCCGCGATGCGCTGGAAGCCGGTCAACAGGTAAAGCTATCCGGTTTCGGGAATTTCGACCTGCGCAGTAAAAACGAGCGCCCCGGCCGCAATCCCAAGACCGGTGAAGAGATCCCCATTTCAGCCCGACGCGTGGTGACCTTCCGTCCGGGCCAGAAACTGAAAGCACGAGTTGAGGCCTATGCTGGAAGCAGCCAACAATAACGAACTTCCCCCCATCCCCGGCAAGCGTTACTTCACCATCGGTGAGGTGAGCGACCTGTGTGGCGTCAAACCCCACGTACTGCGCTATTGGGAGCAGGAGTTTCCCCAGCTCAAGCCGGTGAAGCGCCGCGGCAACCGCCGTTATTACCAGCGCCACGATGTGATCATGATTCGCCAGATCCGCAGCCTGCTCTACGAGCACGGCTTCACCATCGGTGGCGCCCGCCAGAAGCTGGCCGGCGGCGAGGCCAAAGAGGACGTCAATCACAGCCGGCAGATCATCCAGCAGATGATCACCGAGTTGGAAGACGTGCTGGAAATACTCAAACGCTGATCGCCCTGGGTTCACTCACGCATTTTGGCGCTTTGTGCCCTTCCTATCGGCCCACTCCTGGAGTAGAATACGCCGCTCTGTTGACGGGGCCCATCTTTATGCTTGGGTATCCCGGCGGAAAAACGGGGCGTAGCGCAGCCTGGTAGCGCACCTGCATGGGGTGCAGGTGGTCGGAGGTTCAAATCCTCTCGCCCCGACCAATTTCACCGTTTTACTTATTTGTGAGATTAAGCGGTTAGATGTCCGCAGCGGTACTGCTGTGGTCAATACAGACATTTTTAAAACTTTAGAGTAATCAACATGACCGACCTTAGCCATTACCGAAACATCGGCATCTTCGCACACGTGGACGCGGGTAAGACCACCACCACCGAGCGTATCCTCAAACTCACCGGTAAAATCCACAAACTGGGTGAAGTGCACGACGGCGCTGCGACTACCGATTTCATGGAACAGGAGCAGGAGCGCGGTATCACCATCCAGTCCGCTGCCACGTCCTGTGAATGGAATGACCATCGCCTGAACATCATCGACACCCCCGGACACGTGGACTTCACCATCGAGGTGTACCGTTCGCTGAAGGTGCTGGATGGTGGCATCGGCGTGTTTTGTGGTTCCGGCGGGGTGGAACCCCAGTCCGAGACCAACTGGCGCTATGCCAACGAATCCGAGGTGGCGCGTATCATCCTGGTGAACAAGCTCGATCGCCTGGGCGCCAATTTCTATCGCGTGGTCAAGCAGGTGGAAGACGTGCTGGGCGCCAATCCGCTGGTAATGGTGCTGCCCATCGGTGAGGAAGACGATTTTGTCGGTGTGGTGGATCTGCTCACCCGCAAGGCCTGGGTGTGGGACGAGTCCGGTGACCCCACCAAGTATACCATCCAAGACGTGCCTGACGACATGACCGACCTGGTGGAAGAATGGCGTGAAAAACTCATCGAAGCTGCCGTGGAGCAGGACGACGATCTGATGGAGCAATACCTGGAAGGTGAAGAGCCTGCCATCGACGACATCAAGAAGTGCATTCGCAAGGGCACCATCAATCTGGATTTCTTCCCCACCTACTGTGGCTCCGCGTTCAAGAACAAGGGTATCCAGTTGGTGTTGGACGCCGTGGTGGATTACCTGCCCAATCCCACCGAGGTGAAGCCCCAGCCGGAAGTGGACCTGGAAGGCAACGAGACCGGCGAGTTCGCCATTGTCGATCCCGACAAGCCCGTGCGCGCCCTGGCCTTCAAGATCATGGACGACCGTTTCGGCGCCCTGACCTTTACCCGCATCTATTCCGGCACCGTCAAGAAGGGTGACAGCCTGCTCAATACAGCCACCGGTAAGACCGAGCGCATCGGCCGCATCGTGGAAATGCATGCCGATGAGCGCATCGAACTGGACTCCTGCCAGGCCGGCGACATCGTGGCCTTCATCGGTCTGAAGAATACCCAGACCGGTCACACCCTGTGTGATCCGAAACAACCCGCCACCCTGGAGCCCATGGTGTTCCCGGACCCGGTGATCTCCATCGCCATCAAGCCCAAGGACAAGGGCGGCTCCGAAAAGATGGGCCTGGCCATCAACAAGATGATTGCCGAGGATCCGTCCTTCCGCGTGGAGACCGACGAGGACTCCGGCGAGACCATCATCAAGGGCATGGGTGAGCTGCACCTGGACATCAAGGTGGACATTCTCAAGCGCACCCACGGCATCGACGTGGAAGTGGGCAAGCCGCAGGTGGCCTATCGCGAAACCATCACCCAGCGGGTGGAAGACAGCTACACCCACAAGAAACAGACCGGTGGTTCCGGTCAGTTCGCCAAGATCGATTACATCGTCGAGCCCGGTGAACAGAACAGCGGCTTCACCTTCGAATCCACCGTCACCGGCGGCAACGTGCCCCGTGAATTCTGGCCCGCGGTGGAAAAAGGCTTCAAGAGCATGATGGAAGAGGGCGTGCTGGCCGGCTTCCCCGTGCTGGACGTGCACGTCAACCTGGTGGACGGTGGCTTCCACCCCGTGGACTCCTCGGCCGTGGCCTACGAGATTGCCGCGAAGAACGCCTTCCGCCAGTCCATGCCCAAGGCCGGTCCGCAACTGCTGGAGCCCATCATGAAGGTGGACGTGTTTACCCCGGAGGATCACGTGGG
>DRKQ01000262.1 GCA_011051685.1 Gammaproteobacteria bacterium | reverse complement strand
GTGAAGGATCCGGAGCTGAGGCGAGAGGCGCTCTGGCAGTCCATCGAGCTGTATCAGAAGGTGGGAGACCTGGCCAAGGTGCGGGAGGGTTACGAGCGCTATGTCGATGAATACCCGCGGCCGCTGGAGCAGGCCATGGAGGTGCGCCAGCAGTTGGTGACTATTTATGGTGATGCCGGAAACCTGGCCTCGAAGCGTTTCTGGCAGGAAGAGATCGTCCGCCAGGAAAAGGCGGCGGGCAAGGAAAGCACCGAGCGCATGCACTATCTGGCGGCCAAGGCGGCCTTTGAGCTGGCGCAGCCGACGCTGGCGGCCTACCGGCGCGTCAAGCTGGTGGAGCCGCTGCGCGAGAATCTGAAGCGCAAGAAAGCGAAGATGAAACGGGCGGTGGATACCTTTACCGACACCGCCAGCTATGGCGTCGCCGAGGTGACCACCGCCTCGACGTATATTCTGGCGGAGATCTATGCCGATTTCGGCGCGGCGCTGATGGACTCGCAACGGCCGGCCGGGCTGAGCGAGGAGGAGCTGGAACAATATGACATCCTGCTTGAAGAGCAGGCCTACCCGTTCGAGGAGAAGTCCATTGCCATCCACGAGTCCAATGTCGAGCGCATTGCCGATGGCGTCTATGACCAATGGGTACAGAAGAGTTTTGACAGGCTCAAGAAGTTGAGTCCGTTCCGCTATGCGAAGGCGGAGAAGAGTGAACCCGTGAGTGGGGAGATCTATTAATGGTTATTATAGGAGGATGGCTGGTGCCGGAACGAACAATGATGAGGCTGGCGCTGGCGCTGCTGATTGCCGGCCTGTTTGCCGGCTGCGCTACCAACGTGCCACAGGAGAGCGTGGAAAAGGGCGCGGAGGCGGCAGCCGAGCCGGCCGTGGATCCTGCCGCCAAGGCGGCCTTCGATGCGGCGCTGAAGGCCATGCGCGAGGGCAAGGACGACCAGGCCGAGCAGATCTTGCTGAGCATGACGCAGGATTTTCCGCAGTTCTCCGGCCCGCAGGCCAATCTCGGCATCATCTATTTTCGTGCCGGCAAGCTGGACAAGGCCGAGGCCGCCTTTCTGCGCGCGGTGGAGATCAAGCCGACCAGTGCCGTCAGCCTCGACTATCTCGGCGTGATCAACCGCGACAAGGGCCGCTTCAAGGAGGCCGCCGGGTTTTACCAGCGGGCCATCGCGGCCGATCCGAACTACGCCTATGCGCATCGCAACTACGGCATCCTGCTGGAGCTCTACATGGGCAAGCTCAAGGAGGCGCTGGCGCAGTACGAGGAATATCAGAAGCTGACCAAGGGTGAAGACAAGCAGGTGGCGAAGTGGATCATCGACCTGAGTCGGCGCAGCGGGGCAAAGAAATGACGCGATTTGTGGTGCTGATGATCATTGCCCTGCTGACGGCTTCCGCAGCGCAGGCCGAAGACCGCCTGGACATGGACGCTGTCGCCATCAAGGGTACGCGTGAGCTGCCCAAGGTGCTCTACATCGTACCGTGGAAGAGCACCCGCCTGGGGGCGCTGGTGGCGGGGGCCGGCAGCAGCGCCTTTTCGGCTCGGTGGGTGGCGGTCGATCGTGAGGTATTTCGCCGCCAGGTGAGCTACTACGATTTGCTGTATTCCCCTTAGTGGTTCCCCGGGGGTGCGCCCGGGGTGTTTCTGCGCTAAAGTTCGGCGTCGTTTTGGCCGACCTTCGTGGGTCAGTTCTGTCGGATATCGTGATTTGTCGTGATGTCCGCGCAATAAATGTGAATTCAGTCAATACAGGCCGCAGCGAATTGCGGCATTGTTGGGCTTCAGGCATAACCGCATGAAGTCATCGGCTCAGGCATCGTGGTGCCTGGATACGATTTGTGAGGAGACAAGGTATGGATGGCGCTAACGCGATCGTAAAGTTTTTCCAAGAAGGTGGAATGTTCATGTATTTCATCATGCTGGTGTTTGCGCTGGGCGCGGCCATCGGCCTGGAGCGTTATTTCTATCTCACCAAGGCCAAGCTCGTTAATCGCAGCATGTGGAACAAGCTGACCCCGCTGGTTCAGGCTAATAATTACCAGCAGGCCATGGCCATTGCCGGCAAGTCGAAGAGCGACATCGGCCACATCCTTGCCTACGGCCTCAGCCGCCTGCAGACCACCAAGCGCCGCGACGATATCGAGATGGCCATGGACGAAGGGCTGATGGAGGTCATTCCGCGCCTCGAAAAGCGTACCCATTACCTGGCCACCTTTGCCAATATCGCCACCCTGCTGGGCCTGCTGGGCACCATCATCGGCCTGATTCAGGCCTTTACCGCAGTGGCCAGCGCCAATCCCGCCGACAAGGCCGACCTGTTGTCCGCCAGCATCTCGGTAGCCATGAACACCACCGCCTTCGGCCTGATGGCGGCGATTCCGCTGTTGCTGATGTACACCGTGCTGCAGACCAAGACCACCGAGCTGGTGGACAGCATGGAAATGGCCACGGTGAAATTCCTCAACGCCATTACTGAATACCGCCAGCCCAGCCATCGCAACGCCGACTAAGCGGGACCGATAGCGATGTCTGTCAGAGCCCGAGTGAGGCGCGCCCGCCGCGACGTGCCGGAACTGGACATCACCGCCTTCATGAATCTGATGGTGGTGCTGGTGCCGTTCCTGCTGCTGTCTGCCGTGTTTTCGAACCTGGCCATTCTTGAACTCAATCTGCCGCCGGACAACCAGCAGCAGGCCGATAAGGACAAGCCAAAGAAAGAGCGCAATTTCGAGGTCATCGTGCGCAAGGATAGCCTGGTGGTGGCCGACACCCTCGGCGGCGTCATCAAGCGCATCAAGCTCAAGGATGGCAAGCAGGATTTCAAGGCCCTGTCCGATCTGTTGATCGCCATCAAGCTCAAGTATCCCAAGAAAGAGAACATCAGCCTGCTGCTGGAGCCGGAAACCCCTTACGACACCCTGGTGCAGGTGATGGACACCGTGCGTGAGGTCAAGGTGCTGGAAGTGGCCTCGGTGGTGCGCAAGGAGCTGTTCCCGCAGATCGCCATCGGTGATGCACCATGAAGGCCTCGCGTCGCGCCAAGCGCATGAGTCGGCATCACGCCCGCACCAAGAAGGGGGCCGCCCTGAACATGGTGTCGCTGATGGACATCTTCACCATCCTGGTGTTCTTCCTGCTGATCAGCTCATCCTCGGTCAAAGACCTGCCCAACGTGAAGCAGATCCAGCTGCCCGAATCCACCGCCGAACAGCTGCCCAAGGAAACCGTGGTGATCATGGTCAGCGACAAGGACATCGTCGTGCAGGGCCGCAAGGTGGCCGACGTGGCGGCGGTGATGAAGAACCGTAGCGGCGAGATCAAGGCCTTGAAGGAAGAGCTGATCCGTCTGGCCGAACGCAAGCTGGGCGGGCAGAGCGCCTCGGTCGATGGTAAACCAGTGGTGCGTGAAGTCACCATCCTTGGCGACAAGGAAATCCCCTTCAAACTGTTGAAGCGCATCATGCTGACCTGCACCCAGGCCAGCTACAGCAACATCTCGCTGGCGGTGATGCACAAGACGGAAGGCAAGGGGTAATCGGCCTGTGAGTAGCAGCTACCGTCAGTTCATCCTGCCCTGGACGCGCATCGCGGAAGAAGACCGCCGCCTGAAGCTCATTATCGTCACGGTGATGTCGCTTGCCCTGCTGCTGAGCCTGGCCATTCCGTTCATCCCCGTGCCCAAGGAGGACCG
>DRKQ01000261.1 GCA_011051685.1 Gammaproteobacteria bacterium | reverse complement strand
CTGCTGGGCAGCGGCTCGCGCTTCGAGTCCATCACCCGTGGGGTGCTGGATCTGCGTGATCTCTATTATTATCTGGCCATCGTCGGCGTGTTTCTCAGCCTCAACCTGTACACCCTGGAACGTCTGCGCTGGGCCGGTAATCCGCCCTCGCCACGGCACCGTCGCTGGGGCTTGCTGGTGGGTCTGCTGATCGCCAACTTCGTGGCCGCCGGCTTCTGGCTGCAGCCCATCGGCTGGGCGCGGGCCGATATCACCCGCGGTCATCTTTATTCGTTGTCCGATGCCACGGAAAACTATTTGCATCAATTGCAGGAACCCCTGCTGATCCGCGGCTATTTCACTGCCCAGACCCATCCGCTGCTGGCGCCGCTGGTGCCGCAGATCAAGGATCTGCTCAAGGAATACGCCGTGGCAGGCAAGGGGCGGGTCAATGTGGAATTCGTGGATCCTCATCAGGATCAGGCCCTGGAAGAGGAGGCCGCCAGTAAGTACGGCATTCACCCGGTGCCGTTTCAGATGGCCGACAAATACCAGGCCTCGGTAGTGAATTCCTACTTCGACATCCTGGTGAGCTACGGTGATCAGTACGAGGTGCTCAGTTTCCGGGATCTCATCGACATCAAGGCCCGCACAGACGAAGATATCGATGTGCTGCTCAAGGACCCGGAGTACGCCATCACCCAGGCCATCCGCAAGGTGCTGATGGCCTATCAGGCCGGCGGCAATCCCTTCGACAACTTCGCCCAGCCGGTGATCTTCCATGCTTACGTGTCACCTGCACCGCGTCTGCCCAACAAGTTGGCGGCCTTGCGCAAGGATTTGCAGGCCGTGCTCAAGGAGCTGAAACAGCATGCGGGAGACAAGCTGGAGGTGCGCTTCGAAGACCCGGATGCCAATGGTGGCGCCCTGGGGCGGGAGCTGAACAAGCGCTACGGTTTCGGGCCACAAGTGGCCAGCCTGCTGGATCCCACGCCGTTCTGGTTTTACATGATGCTGGAGTCCGGGGGGGAGAGGGTGCAGGTACCCTTGCCGGATACCCTGGACAAGGGCACGCTCAGGCGCAGCATACAGGCAGCCCTGCAGCGATTGGCGCCAGGCTTCCTCAAGACCGTGGCGATATTCAAGCCCGATGTGATGCGGCCCGATCCGCAGGGCAACAAGCAATATCAGCGCCTGGTGCAATTGCTGGAGCAGAATGCCCGTATCAAGGAGACCGGTCTCAAGGAAGGTCGGGCGCCGGCGGATGCCGATTTGTTGCTGGTGCTGGCGCCGGCCAATCTGGATGAAAAACAGGTCTTCGCCATCGACCAGTTCCTCATGCAGGGAGGCAGTGTGGTAATGGCAGCCTCACCCTTTGAGGTGGAGGTGGGACAAAGTCTCAAGGCCAAGAAACAGCCCACCGGACTGGAGGAATGGCTGGCATCCCAAGGTGTAAACATCGAGCAGGCACTGGTGATGGATTCCCGCAACACCGCCCTGCCGGTACCGGTAACACGCTTCCTTGGTGGTATCCCGGTGCAGGAGTTCCGTCGTCTGCCCTATCCGTTTTTCCCGGATCTGCGCGGTGACGCCTTCAATCGGAGCCATCCCATCACCGCCAACATGCAACAGCTGACCCTGAGCTGGGCTTCGCCCATTTCGCTGGACGAGACAAAGACCGCCAGCCGACAGGTGGCGGCGTTGTTGCACAGCTCGCCGCAAAGCTGGGCCACGAAATCCACCGAGATCGCGCCGGATTTCCAGCGTCATCCCAAGACCGGTTTTGGCTTTGAAGGAGAAAAAGGCAGCAAGCTGCTGGCGGTGAGCATGGAAGGTCAGTTTGACTCCTTCTTCAAGGGCAAGGAGCCACCCCTGACGGAGCAGTCCGATGATGAGAAGGATGATGCGGCCCCCATCGCAGGCGTCATTGAACACTCGCCGGATTCAGCCCGCCTGGTGCTGGTTGCCGCCGGCAGCCTGGCCCAGGACGGGGTGATCAACCTGCTGTCCCAGGGAATGGGCGCCCTGTACACCCGGCCGCTGGAGCTGTTGCAGAATGCGGTGGACTGGTCCCTGGCCGACCGGGGGCTGCTGGAAATCCGCGGTCGCAGCCAGATGGCGCCGTTACTCAAGCCCCTGGATCAGGAGGCCCAGATGTTCTGGGAGTACCTGAACTACGGGCTGGGCCTGTTGGGTCTGTTGCTGGTGTGGTTGTGGCGACGACTGGTGCGGCGCCGTGATCTACGGCGTTACCAAGCGATTTTGGCGGAGGTGTAAGCACATGCAGAAGACCATTCGACTTTTGACCCTGTTATTGGCCGCTCAGGTGTTGCTGGCTGTGGGCCTCAACCTCAGTGGCCCCAATCTGTCAGCGAAACCCGCCGATGCGCCCCTGCTGGGGCTGGAGAATGCGACGGTGGACCGTATTGTCATCGAGGGGGTCAACAACAAGCAGCGGACCCTGGTGAAGAAGGGGGATGCCTGGGTGTTGGCCGACATGGGTGACTTCCCGGTGGCGGAGGGCAAGGTGAAGACCTTCCTCGAGCGCCTGCGAAACCTGCGTCACGGACTGCCCGTGGGCACTAGCGAAGCGGCCCTGAAACGCTTCAAGGTGACGCAGGAGGAATTCGAGCGCCGTATTCTCCTGCAGGCCGGTGATAACACCCTTGCTACCCTCTATCTTGGCACCACGCCGGGGGCACGCCAGGTACACGCCCGCAGCGCAGATGATGATGCCGTGTATGTGGTGGATTTCGCCATTTATGATGCGCCGCTCAATGCCGATGCGTGGATCGATCGTAATGTCCTGCAATTCCCCCTGGACACACTGGTCAGCGTGCAAGTGGCAGACCTTACTTTCCAGCGCCAAGGCGAGGGCGACAAGGTCCGGTGGACGGTCACCCCTGTGGTGGCGGGCAAGGAGGTGAATGCCAAGGCCGCGGATGCCCTGGCAGAGCAACTGGCCACCTTGCGCATCAGCAGTGTGCTGGGGCGTGAGGCCCGCAGCGACTATGGGCTGGAGACTCCGGCCCTGGAGCTGGCAGTGCAGCAAGGGGACGGGGCGTTGGTGACTTATCGACTGGGCAAGCGAAACAATGACTACGTGCTCAAGGTGTCCAGTCGGCCCGAGTATTTCCAGATCCTCAAACGCACCGGTGACGATCTCATTGCCGCAGCGAAACGGGATAACCTGTTGGTCACGCCAGCGGAGGACGGTGGGAAGACGGACAAGGTCGAAGAGGAGGAACCCAGCGCCACAAAGTGAGCCCCTCATATAGACGCTCCCAAGGTCAATCAAGTAAACTACTGTAGTTCCGCGCCATGGCGCGTACAAGCGGGAAGGACGACCCATCGTCCCTCCCGCTTTGTGCATCTACAGTTCACCAAGGGGAGACAGCAGATTGAGAAAGCCGGCACTGTTGGCGCTAGCGGACGGCAGCCTCTTTTGGGGCGAGTCCATCGGCATCCACGGCCAGACCGTGGGCGAGGTGGTGTTCAATACCGCCATGACGGGCTATCAGGAAATCCTCACCGACCCCTCCTACGCCCGGCAGATCGTCACCCTGACCTATCCGCATATCGGCAACGTGGGTGTCAATGAAGACGATGAAGAATCCTCCCATGTGCATTGCAGCGGCCTGGTGATCCGCGACCTGCCCCTGTTGGCCAGCAGCTGGCGCTGTGAGTCTTCCCTGGAGGATTACCTGGCCAAGAAGAAGGTAGTGGCCATTGCCGGTATCGATACCCGCCGGCTTACCCGCCTGCTGCGCGAGAAGGGCGCTCAGTCCGGTTGCATCGTGGCGGGGGACAACATCGATCAGGATGCAGCCATCGCCGCCGCCCAGGCCTTCCCCGGTCTTCAAGGCATGGACCTGGCGCGGGAAGTCACCACCGATATCCCTTACGAATGGGCGCAGGGTACCTGGAGCCTGGAAGATGGACTGCCCGAGGCACCGCATCCCATCGATGAAAAACTGCCGCATCACGTGGTGGCCTATGACTACGGCGTAAAGCGCAACATCCTGCGCATGCTGGTGGATCGCGGCTGTCACCTCACCGTGGTGCCCGCACAGACACCGGCCAGCGAGGTGCTGGCGCTGAAACCCGATGGCGTGTTTCTCTCCAATGGCCCCGGCGACCCCGAGCCCTGCGCTTACGCCCTCGAGGCCATCCCGCAGATCCTCGCCAGCGGCGTGCCGGTGTTCGGCATTTGTCTTGGCCACCAGTTGTTGTCCCTGGCCAGCGGCGCGAAGACGGTGAAGATGAAATTCGGCCACCATGGCGCCAATCACCCGGTGCAGGATGTGAACGGGGGGCAGGTGATGATCACCAGTCAGAATCATGGTTTCGCGGTGGATGAGGCATCGCTGCCGGACAAGCTCAAGGCCACCCACCGTTCCCTGTTCGATGGTTCGTTGCAGGGCGTGGCACGTAGCGACGTGCCGGCCTTCAGTTTTCAAGGCCACCCCGAGGCCAGTCCCGGGCCGCACGATGTGGCGCCGTTGTTCGATCACTTCATCGAACTTATTAACGCACAATAATACAGAGGAAAAGTCATGCCGCTTTCACACCACCCACTGGTCAGTGAATTTCCCGAATACAAAGACAAGATCCACCAGCTGAAGATGGAAAATAACCACTTTCATCAGTTGATGGAAAAGTACGATGAGCTGGATAAACAGATCTTTCGCATCGAGGATGGCTCGGAACCCACCGATGATGCCTATGTCGAGCAGCTGAAAAAAGAGCGCCTGGCATTGAAGGATGACATCCTGCGTTCGCTGAAAGCCAACTGATACCTATTTAGCGTTAGATTGATTCATGCCAAAACGTAGCGACCTAAAAAGCATACTCATCATCGGCGCCGGCCCCATCGTCATCGGCCAGGCCTGCGAGTTCGATTACTCCGGCGCACAGGCCTGCAAGGCGCTGCGCGAGGAGGGCTATCGCGTCATCCTGGTGAACTCCAACCCGGCCACCATCATGACCGATCCGGAGATGGCCGACGCAACTTACATTGAACCCATCAACTGGAAGACGGTGGCCAACATCATCGAGCGCGAGCGCCCCGATGCGGTGCTGCCCACCATGGGTGGGCAGACGGCGCTGAACTGCGCCCTGGATCTGGTACGCCACGGCGTGCTGGAAGAATTCGGCGTGGAAATGATCGGCGCCGACCGCGATGCCATCGACAAGGCCGAGGATCGCGACCGCTTCAAACAGGCCATGGAAAAGATCGGCCTGGACATGCCGCGTGCCGCCGTGGCGCACAGCATGGAAGAGGCCTGGCAGGTACAGGCCCAAGTGGGCTATCCCACGGTGATCCGCCCGTCCTTCACCATGGGCGGCAGCGGTGGCGGTATCGCCTACAACAAGGAAGAGTTCGTGGAGATTTGCGAGCGCGGCCTGGATCTTTCGCCCACCAAAGAGTTGCTCATCGAGGAATCCATTCTGGGTTGGAAGGAATTCGAGATGGAGGTGGTGCGTGACCGCAAGGACAACTGCATCATCATCTGTTCCATCGAGAACCTCGACCCCATGGGTATTCACACCGGCGATTCCATCACCGTGGCCCCGGCGCAGACCCTCACCGACAAGGAATACCAGATCATGCGCAATGCCTCGCTGGCGGTGTTGCGCGAGATCGGCGTGGATACCGGTGGCTCCAATGTGCAGTTCGCCATCAATCCCGAAAACGGGCGCATGATCATTATCGAGATGAATCCGCGGGTATCGCGTTCCTCGGCCCTGGCCTCCAAGGCCACCGGTTTTCCCATCGCCAAGATCGCCGCCAAGCTGGCGGTGGGTTATACCCTGGACGAACTGAGTAATGACATCACCGGTGGCGCAACGCCTGCGTCCTTCGAGCCCACCATCGATTACGTGGTAACAAAAGTGCCGCGTTTCACCTTCGAGAAATTTCCCAAAGCGGATTCGCGCCTGACCACGCAGATGAAATCCGTGGGCGAGGTGATGGCCATCGGCCGCACTTTCCAGGAGTCCCTGCAAAAGGCCCTGCGTGGCCTGGAGGTAGGTGTGGATGGTCTCAGCCCGGTGATGGATATCGAGGTTGATGATGCCATGGAGGTGCTTAAGCGCGAGCTGAGTACGCCGCGTGACCAGCGTCTGTGGTACGTTGGGGACGCCTTCCGCGCCGGCATGACGCTGGAATCGGTACACCGGTTGACGAACATTGACCCGTGGTTCCTGGTGCAAATCGAGGAAATTATCCAACTGGAAATAGCGGTCGCCGAACAGGGTGTCGCCGCCATGAATCGTGAGCGGGTCTTCGCGCTCAAACGCAAAGGTTTTTCCGACAGCCGTCTGGCCTCTCTGCTGGGCATGAGCGAAGACGAGTTTCGCGCCCATCGTCATGCCCTGGGGGTGCGCCCGGTGTACAAGCGGGTGGATACCTGCGCCGCTGAATTTTCCACCGACACGGCCTACATGTATTCCACCTACGAGGAGGAATGCGAGGCGCAACCAACCAAGCGGGACAAGGTCATGGTGCTAGGCGGCGGCCCCAACCGCATCGGTCAGGGTATCGAGTTCGACTATTGTTGCGTGCATGCTGCATTTGCCCTGCGCGATGATGGCTTCGAGACCATCATGGTCAACTGTAATCCGGAGACTGTCTCAACGGACTACGATACCTCAGACCGCCTGTATTTTGAGTCGCTGACCCTGGAGGATGTGCTGGAACTGGTACACCTGGAAAAACCCAAGGGCGTGGTGGTGCAGTACGGTGGGCAGACGCCGCTAAAGCTGGCCCGTGCCCTGGAGGCCGCCGGCGCACCCATCATCGGCACCACACCGGATGCCATCGATCTGGCCGAGGACCGTGAGCGTTTCCAGCAGCTGATTCAGAAACTGGGCTTCAAGCAACCACCCAATCATACCGCGCGCAACCCGGAAGAAGCGGTGGCCCTTGCCGGGGAGATTGGCTATCCACTCGTGGTTAGACCGTCCTACGTTCTCGGTGGCCGCGCCATGGAGATCGTCTACAAGGAGAGCGAACTCAAGCGCTATATGCGCGAGGCAGTGAAGGTCTCCAACGATTCACCGGTGTTGCTGGACCACTTCCTGGATGATGCCATTGAGGTGGATATCGATGCGGTAAGCGATGGCCAGCAGGTCGTGGTGGGCGCCATCATGCAACACATCGAACAGGCCGGTGTACATTCCGGCGACTCTGCCTGTTCTTTGCCGCCCTACAGCCTGTCCGAGGGTGTACAGACCCGCATGCGGGACATGGCCCGTGAGTTGGCCCTGGAACTGAATGTGGTGGGATTGATGAATGCCCAGTTCGCCATCAAGGATGACGATATTTTTATCATCGAGGTAAACCCGCGAGGCTCGCGCACCGTGCCCTTCGTTTCCAAGGCCACCAGTCTGCCCTTGGCGAAGATTGCTGCGCGCTGCATGGTGGGTAAGACGCTGGCGGAGCAAGGTGTCACCAAGGAACTGATCCCGGATTATTTTTCGGTGAAGGAAGCGGTGTTCCCCTTCAACAAGTTTCCGGGCATTGATCCTATTCTTGGCCCGGAGATGAAATCCACTGGCGAGGTAATGGGTGTGGGTCGGGGTTTTGCTGAGGCCTTTGCCAAGGCGACGCTGGGCGCTGGCGTCACACTGCCCTCGGGTGGAGCGGCCTTCATCAGTGTGCGAGACGGCGACAAGACCGGTGCTGTCGGCGTTGCAAAAAAACTGGTGGCCCTGGGTTTTGACATTGTGGCCACCCACGGTACGGCCGTGGTTTTGCGCGAGGCCGGGGTGAAGTGTTCCATGGTGCACAAGGTAGGTGAGGGTCGGCCGCATATCGTGGACATGATCAAGAACGACGAGATCAGTCTCATCATCAACACCACCGAGGGTACCCAGGCCATTGCCGATTCTGGCACAATCCGCAGTAATGCATTGCAACACAAGGTGACCTATACCACTACGCTGGCCGGCGCTGAGGCCATGTGCCTGGCCATGGAACAGGGAGAGAGTTCGGTGGTCAATCGTTTACAGGATTTGCATCAGGAGATGGAAGCATGACGGGAAAGGTGCCATTAACCGCAAAGGGTGCAGAAAAGATGCGCGAAGAATTGCGTGAACTGAAAAACGTGGTGCGTCCGAAAATCATTGCGGCCATTGCCGAGGCGCGTGAACATGGCGATCTCAAGGAGAATGCCGAATATCACGCCGCGCGCGAACAACAAAGTTTTACCGAGGGGCGTATCGCCGATCTCACAGGAAAACTAAGTAATGCGCAAATCATCGACATCACCGAGATCGAACCTACGGGCAAGGTGATCTTCGGGGTGACGGTGGAGTTGATGGAAGAGGAAACCGGTAAAGAGGTGACCTATCAGATCGTCGGCGAGGACGAGGCCGACATCAAGGTGGGCAAGATTTCCATCACCTCACCCATTGCCCGGGCGCTGATCGGCAAGGAGGAGGGCGACATTGCCGAGGTGCAGGCGCCGGGCGGCGTTAAGGAATATGAAATTCTTGCGGTGAAACACATCTAGTGATGATGATCTCCCGTGCCTGCTGGTGGTTCGGCGCCGAACGGGTACTGCTCACCCTGTGGGTGGGTGGCCTGTGGGTCGCGGGTTACGTGGTGGCCCCCAGTCTTTTTGCCACATTGGATGATCGCCAGCTGGCGGGCCGTCTGGCGGGGCAGGTATTTCATATCATGAGTTACATCGGCTTTGTCGCGGGCGGGCTATTGCTGTTCTCGGTGGTGATTAACCGGGGCTCGTCCTGGTGGCGGGACAGTCGTGCCTTTTTGCTGCTGGTCATGCTGATCCTGGTAGCAGTGGGGGCAGGCATCCTGCAGCCCATGATGCAGGAGCTGAAACTGGCGGGCATTGCCCCGGGTACAGAACAGGCCGCGGCCTTTGGTCGTTTGCATGGGATTTCCTCCATCTTTTATCTGCTTACCAGCCTGCTAGGCCTGTGGCTGGTGGCCACGGGGTTCCGCGGCCCGGCAGGAGGCGATGATTAGCTTTTGGGTAGCTGGATGATCGGTTGCCTGGCGGGTCGGTAGATGATGGCGATGTGGCCGATGGTGTTCACCAGCTCGCTGCCGGACTGGGCACACAGCTTCTGAGCCATTTGCAGGCGTGCCTCGCGGTCCACGCCACTGATACGCACCTTAATGAGTTCGTGGTGGGCAAGGCGCTCATCCAGTTCCTTGAGCAGGGCTTCGGTGACACCGTTGTTGCCAATCATCACCACGGGCTTGAGGCTGTGGGCCAGGCCGCGCAAGTATTTATTTTGTTTGTTTGTCAATGACATAATTATTTATCGCTTCAAAATAACTTCTACAGGGTTATTTTCCCCTGTGGGAGCGCCTTTCCAGGTGCGAATCGCGCCTGGAAAGGCGCTCCCGCAGTATTTTGCATTATTAGTAAGTGGGTTATGGGATTAACTTGCGTTCGCTCATTGCCCTTCAGACTCCGCCAAGGTAGTGAATGCCAACCGATGTTTGTTAAACCAGTTTTGTAACCCTTAAATATCTTTCAAGAAATGGCATTAAATTTCCCGGGACAGAAAGTGACGTCAGACGTTTCCGAAAAAGACCCTGAAAGCAGGAACAAGGGCTTCGGTGTGGCCGCCAGTCCGTTCAATGGCGTCAAGCTGGAGTTGGGTATCAGTTTGATCCTGGGTGTATTGCTATGGCTGGGCGCAGAGTTTATCACAGCCGATGTAGGGGTACAGCTGCTGCTCCTTTTGAGCTACGGGGTACTGGCGGCAGCCTGGCTGGTGTGGCGCACCCGGGCAGTCATGCGGCGCTGTGACGCAGGGGATTCCGGCCCATGAAACGCAGCAACAGCAGCCAACAATGGCTGCGTCGCCACTTCAACGATCATTATGTACAGGCGGCGCAGAAGGCTGGCTACCGCTCACGGGCGGTGTTCAAGCTACTGGAAATCCAGGAAAAGGACCGTGTGATCCGTCCGGGCCAGGTGGTAGTAGATCTGGGAGCGGCGCCAGGAGGCTGGTCGCAGATCGCCGCACCCCTGGTGGGCAAAAAAGGCGAGGTCATCGCTATGGATATCCTGTCCATGGAGCCCCTTGAGGGGGTCACTTTTATTGAGGGCGATTTTACGGAACAGGATGTGCATGAGCGTCTGTTAGCGACGGTAAATGGACGCCTGGTGGACCTTGTAATGTCGGACATCGCCCCCAATATTAGCGGTATGCGCGCGGTGGATCAGCCCCGGGCCATGTATCTTGCTGAGTTGGCGTTGGATTTTGCCCTGGAGACACTCAAGCCCGGAGGCGATTTCCTCACCAAGGTATTTCAGGGCGAGGGCTTTGATCCCTATTTACTGGCCCTGCGCAAGGCCTTTGCCAAGGTAGTGATTCGTAAACCCAAGGCCTCGCGGCCGAAATCCCGCGAGGTATATATCCTGGCGCGGGATCTGAAGACCGAGGCAAAGGCCGGGCGTTGACGCGAAATTTTGACGCCAGTGTTTGAAATCCGGCGCGGTTTAAGGTACTTACATTATTTATTCACCATTTTTTCATCAACACATCCATCAACACGTGCAGACATCCCCATCGCGCTGCCGGTTAACACGGACAGATTGAGGTTATCCACTTGAGTGACTTAGCAAAAAACCTTGTTTTATGGGTTGTTATCGCCATCGTCCTGGTGTCGGTATTCAATAATTTCGGACCCCGTCCCACCTCCGCCAAGGCCATGCCGTATTCCGAGTTTGTGGCTTCTGTCAAGCAGGGGGCGGTCACCAAGGTGGAAATCGCCGGACGTACCATTCATGGCCTGACGGCCAATGGTGAGCGCTTCACCACCTACAGCCCGGATGATCCCGGCCTCATTGCGGACCTGCTCAACAGTGGCGTGGTGATCAATGCCAAGCCGCCGGAGCAGCAGAGCATGCTCATGCAGATATTCATCTCCTGGTTCCCCATGCTGTTACTCATCGCTGTGTGGATCTTCTTCATGCGCCAGATGCAGGGTGGCGGCGGTGGCCGCGGCGCCATGTCCTTCGGCAAGAGCAAGGCACGGCTGCTGGGTGAAGACCAGGTGAAGGTGACCTTCGCCGATGTGGCCGGGGTGGAAGAAGCCAAGGAAGAAGTGGCCGAGCTCGTGGAATTCCTGCGTGACCCGGGCAAGTTCCAGAAGCTGGGCGGCAAGATTCCCCGTGGCGTGCTCATGGTGGGTAACCCCGGTACCGGCAAGACCCTGCTGGCCAAGGCCATCGCCGGCGAGGCCAAGGTGCCCTTTTTCACCATCTCCGGTTCGGACTTCGTGGAGATGTTCGTCGGCGTGGGAGCCTCCCGCGTGCGTGACATGTTCGAGCAGGCCAAGAAACATGCGCCGTGCATCATCTTTATCGACGAGATCGATGCCGTGGGCCGCCACCGTGGCGCCGGCCTGGGCGGTGGTCACGACGAACGCGAGCAGACCCTCAACCAGTTGCTGGTGGAGATGGACGGCTTCGAGGGCAACGAGGGCGTGATCGTTATTGCCGCCACCAACCGGCCCGACGTGCTGGATCCGGCACTGCTGCGCCCCGGTCGGTTCGACCGCCAGGTGGTGGTGGGCCTGCCCGATGTGCGTGGCCGCGAGCAGATTCTCAAAGTGCATATGCGCAAGGTCCCCGTGGCCGATGACGTGAAACCCAGTATCATCGCACGCGGCACCCCCGGTTTTTCTGGCGCCGACCTGGCCAACCTGGTGAACGAGGCCGCCCTGTTTGCGGCGCGCGAGAACAGTAAGCTGGTTCACATGGCCCATTTCGAGAAGGCCAAGGACAAGATCATGATGGGTGCCGAGCGCAAGTCCATGGTGATGAGCGAAGACGAGAAAAAGCTCACCGCCTATCACGAGGCGGGCCACGCCATCGTGGGGCTGTCCGTGCCCTCCCACGACCCGGTGTACAAGGTGACCATTATTCCCCGTGGCCGCGCCCTGGGTGTGACAATGTTCCTGCCCGAGGCGGACCGTTACAGCTACAGCAAGGAACGCCTGGAGAGCCAGATCGCCAGCATGTTCGGCGGGCGCATTGCCGAGGAACTGGTGTTTGGACCAGAGCATGTTACCACCGGCGCCTCCAACGATATCCAGCGCGCCACGGAAATCGCCCGCAACATGGTGACCAAGTGGGGACTGTCTGAAAAGCTCGGACCGCTCACCTACATGGAAGAAGAGGGCGAGGTTTTTCTAGGGCATTCGGTGGCCCAGAACAAGCACATCTCCGATGAGACGGCGCACATTATCGATGAGGAAATCCGCGTGATCATCGATCGTAATTATCAACGTGCCGAGGGCATCCTCAAGGAAAAACGCGACAAGCTGGACCGCATGGCGGATGCCCTGATCAAGTACGAGACCATTGATCAGGACCAGATCGCCGACATCATGGCCGGTAAACCACCGCGTCCGCCGGCAGACTGGAGTGATGAAGACAGCGACAATGGTAAAGCGGCAGGCAGTAGCGCCAGCGTGGACAGTGACAGCAAGTCGGCCAACGATGGCACCATTGGCAATCCGGCGGGTGAGCATTAAGCGCTCCCGGTCTGTGTCGCGAATGCTTGCGGATGTCCAGCACCCTGGCGTGTAACGGTAAATTGCTGGACCTTTCACCGGCCACACCGCCCAAGGTGATGGGCATTCTCAATGTGACCCCCGATTCGTTCTCGGACGGGGGTCTTTTTGTGTCCCGGGAAAAGGCCCTGCAACAGGCGCGGCGCATGGTGCGGGAAGGCGCGGCGATCATCGACGTGGGGGGCGAGTCCACCCGTCCCGGCGCCACGGCGGTGAGTGTGCAGGAAGAGCTGGAGAGGGTGATTCCGGTGATCGAGGCCATTCACCAGTCCTGCGAAGCGATCATCTCTGTGGACACCAGCAAGCCCGAGGTGATGCGTGAGGCGGTTCGGGCCGGCGCGGGGATGATCAACGATGTGCGCGCCCTGCGTGAGCCCGGCGCCCTGGATGTTGCCAAGGAGGCCGCTGTCCCGGTGTGCCTGATGCACATGCAGGGCGAGCCGCGCAGCATGCAAAAAACTCCCCGCTATACCGATGTGATTTCCGAGGTGAAGTCTTTCTTACAGCAGCGTATTGCCGCCTGTGAGGCCAGGGGTATCCCCGGTGATGCTATTTTTGTGGATCCCGGTTTCGGTTTCGGCAAGCGCGTCGAGCACAATCTGCAATTGGTGAAGCGCCTGGCGGACTTTGTCGCCCTGGGCAAGCCGGTGTTGATGGGGGTGTCCCGCAAGTCCACGCTCGGAGCCTTGCTGGATCGACCGCCCAGAGAACGCCTGGCGGGCAGTATCGCCCTGGCCACTTTGTGCTGTGAGTTTGGCGCGCGTATCATTCGTGCCCACGACGTGGCCGCAACGGTGGATGCGGTAAAGATTTTTCATGCAGTAAGGAACGCAGATAATGAATAAGACATATTTTGGCACCGACGGTATTCGCGGCACGGTGGGAGAGGGAGTGATCAATCCCGAATTCGTCCTCAAGCTGGGCTGGGCGGTGGGGCGTGTGCTGGCCAACGGCGGTAGCGGCAAGGTGCTGATCGGCAAGGACACGCGTATCTCCGGCTACATGTTCGAGAGTGCCCTGGAGGCGGGCCTGTCCGCGGCGGGCATCGACAGCTTTATGTTAGGTCCCATGCCCACCCCGGCCATTGCCTATCTGACCCGTACCCTGCATGCCGATGCGGGTATCGTCATCAGCGCCTCGCACAATCCCTTTCAGGACAACGGCCTCAAGTTTTTTTCTGCCCAGGGAACCAAGCTGTCCGATGATATGGAGCTGGCCATCGAGGCGGAGCTGGAAAAGGACATGCAGTGTGTGGATTCCGCTTCCCTAGGCAAGGCCGAACGGGTGGCCGATGCACCGGGACGCTACATCGAGTTTTGCAAGGCCACGGTACCTTCGCGCCTAAGCCTCAAGGGTATGAAAATCGTGGTGGACTGCGCCAACGGCGCCACCTATCACATCGCCCCCAGCGTGTTGGCGGAGCTAGGCGCCGAGGTGATCGCCATTGGCGTGGAGCCCAATGGCCTGAATATCAATGATCAGGTGGGCTCCACCCAGCCGACGGCCCTGCAACAGGCGGTGCTGGAACATGGCGCCGATCTGGGCATGGCCCTGGATGGCGATGGCGACCGGCTGATCATGGTGGACCACAAGGGCGAGATCGTGGATGGTGACGAGTTGTTGTACATCATTGCCCGCTCGCGCCTCAACGAAGGCAGCCTGGAGGGCGCAGTGGTGGGCACCCTGATGAGCAACCTGGGCCTGGAAGTGGCTCTGAAGCGGGATGGTGTCGATTTCAAGCGGGCCAACGTGGGCGATCGCTACGTGATGGAACTACTCACCGATGGCGGCTGGACCCTGGGTGGCGAGTCCTCGGGACACATCATCTGCCTGGATCGCACTTCCACAGGGGACGGCATCGTCGCCGCCCTGCAGGTGCTGTACGCCGTCGATCGCGCCGGGCTAAGCCTGCACGAGCTGAAATCGGGGATGAGCAAGTTCCCGCAACACATGGAAAATGTCAGGGTCAGCGGCCGGGTGGATATCGCCGGTTCCGAGGCCATCCAGCAGGCGATCCGCGACGTGGAAGGTGAACTGGGGGAACGGGGACGGGTGCTGTTGCGTCCCTCGGGCACCGAACCCCTGGTGCGGGTGATGGTGGAAGGGGAGGATGTCGGCCAGGTAACACAGCTGACCCAGCGTCTCGCCCAGGTGGTGCAAGAGGCCCTCTCCGGTTGAATGCGCCGCTGTGTGCGGCATTCCCGTTTGTCTTTTGGGCTCGGGGCGGTTAAGCTTTGCGCCCTGATTTTTGGCTGTCTGTCCAACATGGGCATCGGTCGTGCACAAGACATTATCAAAGGAAACAGAATACATGCGTCAGACACTGGTTGCCGGCAACTGGAAAATGAATGGTTCACTGGATGCCAACCGGCAATTGCTGGACGGCATCAAGGCCGGTGTCGCCGAGGGTGTGAGCGCCAAGGTGGTGGTCTGTCCACCGGCCATTTATATCCCCCAGGCTGCGGACATGTTGACTGGCAGTCCGGTGTCCTGGGGCGGGCAGAATCTCAGCCAGGAAAAGGCCGGTGCCTTTACCGGTGAAATCTCCGCCGACATGCTCACTGACCTCAAGTGTGAATACGTCATCGTGGGTCACTCCGAACGCCGCGCCTTGTACGGTGAGACCGATGCCCTTATTGCGGAGAAATTTCAGGCGGCACAGGCCGCCGGCCTGATTCCCCTGCTGTGCGTGGGTGAGCTGCTGGAAGAGCGTGAGGCAGGAGACACCGAGGCCGTGGTGGCGCGTCAGCTGGATGCGGTGCTCGACAAGGTAGGGATCGCCGCCATGGCTGCTGGCATCATTGCCTATGAGCCGGTGTGGGCCATCGGCACCGGCAAGACCGCCACGCCGCAACAGGCCCAGGATGTACACGCCTTCATTAGACAGCGTCTGGCACAGAGCGATGCCGGTGTGGCGGAGAAGGTACAGATCCTCTATGGCGGTAGCGTCAAACCGGACAACGCGGCGGAACTGTTCGCCATGGCGGACATCGATGGCGGCCTGATCGGCGGTGCCTCGCTGGAAGCAGAGAGCTTCCTGGCCATTTGCCGAGCGGGTTGATGCGCATCAGGCAGTGGAATTACTTTTTTAAGCATTTTTACAGAGCAGAAAGATCATGCATACAGCATTACTGGCAGTTCACATCCTCGTCGCCATTGCGGTCATCGGCCTGGTATTGATTCAACATGGCAAGGGCGCCGATGCGGGTGCGGCTTTTGGCGCCGGCGCCGCAGGCGGAGTTTCAGGTTCAGTATTCGGTGCCCAAGGTGCGAGTAATTTCCTCTCGCGTTCCACGGCCATACTGGCCACCATCTTTTTTCTCACCAGTTTATCCATGGCCTATTTGTCCCGTGGTGGCAATACTGCACCCACGAGTCTGATGGATAAGGTGGAGGCGCCAGCCAGTCAGGAGGCGCCGGCGGCGGACACTAATAGTGATTTGCCGATTATCCCGCCCGCCGATAGCGGCGTCAGCGGTGAACCAAACGACGTGCCGAACAGCCCGTAGTTTTTTCCTCGTGTAAACAGATGCGTCAGTCAGGACGTATCTTCAAACATTGCCGATGTGGTGGAATTGGTAGACACGCTATCTTGAGGGGGTAGTGGCGAAAGCCGTGCCGGTTCGACTCCGGCCATCGGCACCATACAATTTATAAACTTCTTATTTGTGAGGTTTAGAGGGCAGTCCGTGCCGGCACGGTACCCGTGCGGTGGATTCACGCCATCCTTGGCGTGAACCCTGCGGGCAGCCTGCGGCTGTCCCGTT
>DRKQ01000260.1 GCA_011051685.1 Gammaproteobacteria bacterium | reverse complement strand
CCCTCCAGGCCGCAGATGAAGGTCATCTCCTTGTTGTTGTCGTCCAGGCCGCACAGCGGCGAGGGGGCGGCGCCCAGCTCCGTGGTCTCCAGGGCCTGTTGCAGGGGCGAGGCGGAGTCGTCCAGCAACACGCCCTCCATGAGCTGGGCGGTGAGGGAGGTGCGCAGGTCGGTGGCGTGGCCCAGCAGCCAGCTGATGACGATGTGGGTCTTGTCACCGCTCTGTTCGGCCTCGTCCAGGGCGTAGAATTCCTCCACGTTGAGGGGCGCCACGTAGCGCTTCTCGTCGGGCACGGCGATCTGTTCCCCGGCGCGCTGAAAATGCTGCAGCACCTTGTCGGCGAACTGCGCCTGCAGGTCCACCGCCGGGATGTCGCCGTAGGTCATGAAAATGGAGTTGGAGGGGTGGTAGTGCCTGGCGTAAAAGGCCTTGAGTTCTTCGTAGCTCAGGTCGGGGATGTCCGCCGGGTCGCCACCGCTGTTGTAGTGATAGGTGGTGGTGGGGAAGGTGTACTTGGTGAGGGTCTGCCACAGGGTGTTCACCGGCGAGCTCATGGCGCCCTTCATCTCGTTGAACACCACGCCCTTGAAGGTCAGTTCGGTGTCGGGGTCGTCGGGAACGGCGAATTCGATGCGATGGCCCTCCTGGGCGAAGTCCAGTTCGTCCAGGTTGGAGAAGAATACGGCGTCCAGGTACACGTCCAGCAGGTTGAAGAAGTCCTTGCGGTTCTGGCTGGCGAAGGGGTAGGCGGTCCAGTCGCTGCTGGTGAAGGCGTTCATGAAGGTGTTGAGCGAGCGGCGGATCATCATGAAAAACGGGTCGCGCACCGGGTAGCGCTTGCTGCCGCACAGGGCGGTGTGCTCGAGGATGTGGGCCACGCCGGTGGAGTCCGTGGGCACGGTGCGCAGGCCGACGAGAAACACGTTTTCGTCGTTGTCCGCCGCCAGGTGAAAATGCCTGGCGCCGGTGCCCAGGTGCTCGTATTCGTCGATCGCCAGATCCAGCGAGTCGATGCGCTGGCGGCGCAGGTGGCGGAAGTCGGGGTGGCAGGGGACGTCCTGCAGGCTGTCGGGGGATGCGTTCATTGATTGGGGTTCTCGCAAAAGGTTTTTGTGAAGGGGGTCATTGCTGGGTATTTCTTTACAGGTTGTTGCGCCAGTGCGGTATCTGTGATGTTGCATGATTGCGCCGAGTTTAGCGCATCGTTGGATTCTTCACAGCTCGATACCGCAAAGCAGCTTGGCGTAGGCCTCAAGGCTGGCCCATTCCTGTTTGATGAGAGCCGTGTCCTCTTCCATGGGCAGCAGCATGAACAGGTCATCGATGACGTATTGCATGGACAATAGCACCGCGGCGCCAGGCACTTCGGCCAGGGTGTGGGTAGCCTCTTTCTTGCGGGTGAATTTCTTATCCAGTTTGAGATCCTTGGCCATTTGTCGCAGCTGGCTCATCTTCAATACCGTGAGGCGCTCGGCCAGGGGGATGTGCCGGCCCTTGCGGGCCATGCCGGATTGCACCAGGTCTTCGAAGATTTTCCGCTCCGGATCGAAAGGCGGTATGTGCAGGGTCACCGATGACGGCCGTGCCGCGTAATGTCCGAAATGAAGATTGAACTCATGGCCACCAAAGCGTGCCATGAGTTCCCGGGTGATCAGGCGCGAGGAGCGGGGATTGAAACCCTGAAGGCGTTTTTGCTCCTCCCCACCGAGTTTTTTCAGCAGTTGTGCGGGCAGGGTGGCCGTTGCGCCAGTCTCGGTGGAGGACTGATTTTGTGGTTGGCCCAGAAACGTATCGATTTCCACAAAGCCTGGCCGGTTAAAGGCCAGGAAAGTGGTGAGTGCTTCAATATCTGCCTTGCGGATCAGCGCCTTGAGACTGTTCATTCCCCGTTCGTCAAGACCGGTAACGGACAGCCCCTGGGTCAGGAGACGACCACGGGGACGGGGTGGAGAAGCAGTGGACTCAGCCATGCTGTGGACGGGGATGCTGTTGGCAGTGGTCGAAGATGGCTCATCAGAAACCGGGATACCTGCCTGTGGAGGCGTTGCCCTGGTCAGCCAGCGCTGGACGGCCAGAAGGGCAAGAATGGCGCCCATGATGATCAGCAGAGGGACGGGATTCATGATGTGCTGTTTTGTGCGGCCGCTGAGTATCTGTTGAACATGGCGGTGCAGAGTATACCTGGAATTCTATGGTTCATGGGCCTTGTGGGAGCAGCGCTAGGGGTTCACAAATTGGCTGAAATTTGTTCAAGCCCGTGGCCGGATGGACGATAACGGGAGTGTAACAATAGCCCTTTTTGTTTTGTTGAAATAGGATTTATTTCCTGATTCCAACATAGTAGGTAAAGTTTCAAGAAATCACATTAATTTGTAATCAGGGAGATGAATCATGGACATTAGTGGTGTTTCCATCCCGGCGGTACCGGAAGTCCAGACTGAACCCCCGCGGGATGCCCAATTGGCATCGGCGGTGCCTGAGGCAAACCGGGGTGAATCGGCTCAAAACAACCCGCAGGCCGATGCGGGTGGCTCTCAAGAGCGCCGGGATACGACCTCCAATATCGGTAGAAATATCGATGAGCGGGCCTGAAAAAAACAATTAAAACAATAAACAACAGCATATAGTTAATCTACTGAGTTAGTTTATGAGCACATAACGCTCGAAGTGCTCGCGTGACATTTCTTGGCTTCGCTCAACCTGCGATGCCGACATTCTCTGTAACCGTCGTAGGGTGGGTATGTGTTGCATGCCCACGCGTAACCTGCGGAACCTTCAGCTAGGGCGTAGGCAACAAGACACGTGCCTACCCTACGCGCTTTCCAGGTGTGAATCGCGCCTGGAAAGGCGCTCCCACAGGGTGAAATAATCCGGTAGCAATGATTCTGAGACGCGATTCGTGTCTGGAAAGGTGCTCTTACATGAGAGGAAATAACCTTGCTGCAATGATTTAGACGATTGATAAATATCAAATACAATCATTTGGTTGTGAGATTAAATTAATCTGTCGCATTAGGTTTGAGTACGTAACGCTCAAAGTAATCCCGTGACATTTCCTGGCCTCGCTCGATCTGAGTTGCCGACATCCTCTGGAGCATGTCTTCCCTGGCCTGGGCCGCTTCACTCATCCCCTGGGCGCTGGCCAGATTGAACCACACATAGGCCAGGACGAAATCCTGTGGCACGCCATCACCGGCGGCGTATTTTTCCCCTAGCGCCCGCTGTGCTCCGGGGTCCCCCTGGCTGGCGGCCTCGTTGTACCAATGAAAGGCCTTGATACGATCCTGGGCCGTGCCCTGTCCCTCATCGTAAAGGCGAGCCAGTTGTGCCTGGGCGGGCAGAATGTGGTGTCTGGCGGCGAGGCTGAACCAGTGCAAGGCGGCAGCCTCGTTTTTTTCCACACCTTTCCCCTGCAGATAAGAGACACCCAGGGCATATTCGGCAGGCTCATAGCCTTGTTGGGCTGCTTTTTCATACCAGTCCAAAGGATTGAGATTACCGGTGGCGGGGATGTCTCCCTGTGCCAGCAGTTCGCCTACCCGGTACTGGGCGGCGGCAATGCCATGCTCGGCGGCTTTTTGTAGCCATTGGGCGGCCTTGGGGGTGGATTGAGCGACTCCCCGGCCGTGCAACAGGAGCAGACCCAGGTTGTACATGGCTTCGGGAACGCCCTGTTTGGCTACGGTGAGAAAGTGCCGGGCTGCCTGTTCATCATCCTGTGCTGACTGCGCTTGGCTGGCCTGGATTACGCCGAGGGCATTGGCGGCGCCATGGTGTCCTTGTTGCGAGGCCTTTTTCAGCCATGGTGTTGCCTTGGCGATATTTTTCATCACCCCATCGCCATGCTGATAGAGGCTGCCGAGAAAGTATTGGGCGTCCGCGTCCCCCTGTTCTGCCAGCAAGGTGAATTCGCGCAAGGCCACGGCATACTCCTGGCGTTTAAAGGCATCGATGCCTTCTCCCAGGCCTGCCCAGGAGGGGATGCTATCCACGAATTGCAGTGGCGAGGGGCAGAGGAAATCTAGTGAGTCTGGCATGTGTGCAGGGCGGCGGATTGGTGTGATTACCGTTTATTTAACGGCCGTGGCTAGACGAACTGAACAGAACAGAACAGAACAGAACAGAACAGAACAGAACATGACCGCCATGCGTTGGCGATGGGAAATCAGTTTTCCATCGTGGTGGCCAATTCCCCGGCCAATGGACCGGGGAGGAGAGAGGGTGGTTAGACGTCAGACAGCGGATAGTCGAAAAACACGGTGTCCCGGCGCCGGCGGGTATTGCGTTGCGTAACCACGCCCTTGACCTGGAAGTCCGCCGCCAAATAGACCGGGGGGTGGTCGGGGTGCAGATACTCCAGCCTGGGTATGCCGTCGTCACACAGGTAGCGACCGAACAACACCTCACCCTGGTTTACCAGCACGGCATAACAGGGGCTCATCAACGGGTGGCCGGGATCGACAATGATGATGTGTCCGTCTTCGAAGGCCGGGGACATGCTTTCGCCAATGACGCGAAGTGCGAAGGGTTCCATGCCATCGGCGCTGCAGCCTGCTTGTGCCATGTTTTGGGTTTCCTATGGGCGGGTTTCCGGGGTCAGGTGCTGTCGTGCCTGTGCAGCAGTGGTGATGTTACAGCTCTCCAGGGCTGGGTCATAGACGATCACTGCCTCGCCGTTGCCCAGTTGGCACAGAACCTCGCTTACTTTTTCCGCCAGCGAGGCTTCGCTGCTGCCGTAGTCCGTACCACTGCGGGTAACGAATTCCTCCACCAGGGTCTGCAGGGTGTCTGGGGCGATATTTTGGTGGGGGATAATCATGTTACTTGCCGGGGTAAGTTTAGTTTCCAATACCTGAATTTGCTTAAAATTTTATCGAATTGAGGGTTTTTTGCGCGATTTTTTTGCAAAATCCTTCTGAATGTCTTATTACTAAACCCACAGTTTTCGGAAAAAGCGTGGTAATTGTTGGGCTCAGTATAGCGGTTGCGCCGGGGGGATTGTAGCGGACGACTGCTGTGGAAGACTGTAAAACCAATGGAGGGGTCATGGACAACAGGCGTCGTGATCGCCGCCGGGTCGCCCGGGGGTTGTTGCTGTTTTTGGGATTTGTGGTGGGGCAGACGGGTTTTGCCTTCGAAGGTGATTACATTTGGGAGGCGCGTTTCAAGGCTGGTCTTGCCAGGGCCGAGCAAACCGCCAGCGCCAAAGACCAGTATGCAGTAGCAGACATGTATTTTCGGGGGCGGGGTACTGCAATCAATCATGCCCGGGCATTAGACTGGTTTTTGCGGGCGGCCAAACAGGGTTATGCCAAGGCAGCCTACAAGGCGGGATACCTGTATTTGCACAGCAAGAAGCTACCCGCCGGTGCCTTGCCTTCAAAGGCCATACCCTGGTTGAAAAAAGCCGCCGTGGCGGGTTATGCCCCGGCCCAGTACGAATTGGGCAAGGTCTATTTTTCCGGCAAAATCGTCAAGCGGGATGAGTCATTGGCGCTGAAATGGCTGGGCAAGGCCAAGCGTGCAGGTTATGCACCGGCCGGTGAGGCATTTGCGAGAACCGTTAAGCGCCTGGTGAAGGCCTCGGCGGGTAAATCCATTGCCCGCAGGCCTGCGGCATCAGACTCCGTGCCCCCGCCGCAGACGGCCAGCGATACGCCGGATCCTAAGGGAATCATTTTGCACAGTCAGTGGGGCAGCGTGGAAGGCCCCAGCCGTTTCCTGCCTTCCCGCCTGACCCGTTGTCGGGAAAGCCCGGAGGGCATTGAGTGCCTGTCCGCCAAGCAGAATATGCAACTGGCCAGTTCCCGGGTGGAATACCGCACCCGCGCCCGGATGACGGATTTCAATGCCGAGGGCCACTTTCGTCTGACCTACGCCAACAATCTGTTGGCCAGTGGAGGTCAGTCCATGCAGGCGGCGATAAAAAAGGGCTGGCAGGGCAATGAGCAGGTGCTGGATTGTTCCCTGATGGCAGGTCGCACCATCAGCTGCGCCCAGGGGGCTGACAGGCAGTATCAGTTCTTTGGTCACTATTGATGGGTATGGTGGTTTAGACTGCCGGCTGCCGGTGTGGACTGAGTCCCCGTGGATGTTTATTTGAAGATGTAGTGCTTTTCCATATCCTCGGTGATTTGCCAGGTGCAGGACAGGCCGGCGGGAAATGTCACCAGATCTCCGCGCTGGATAGTCACCGGCTGACCATCTCGTGGCGTGACTATCGCCTCACCCTCCAGGATGTAGCAGGTCTCATCGGTGTCGTAGTGCCAGTCAAAGGTGGACACTCCTTTTTGCCAGGTGGCCCAGCTGTCCACATGCATGGCATCCAGCTTGGCGGGGGAAACATTGTGTTCAATGGTGATTTTCATCTTGGGGTATTCCAGGAGGAAGTGGTGGCGCTGAAAAAATGCGCATTATACGCAAATTGGCTGCGTGTGCCGTAGATATAGAGCTTGCCGTCTCAACTTTTGCCCTGCTGCGCCGATAGAATTGGCAGCGTTTTCAATTCATTAGCATTTCAGCGCCTGCGGAGAGGGGATGGCCAGCGTTATCGACAATAATCCACAAAACCAGCGGGCTTTTCCGCGTATTGCCGTCACCTGTCCTGTGCTTTATCGATTGGCTTCCAGCAAAGCCTGGAAAGTGGGCAGGCTGGTGGATTTTTCGGCAACCGGTATTTGTATGGTCTGTGATGGCCGGATCCCGGAAGGTGTGCACATTTCCGTGCAGATCAAACCCGGCAGCCAGAAAACCGTACCGGAGCTGGCGGCCAGCGGACTCGTATTGCGTGTCGTGCTCAACGAGGAGCAGAAGTACGTCGTTTCCTGCAAACTGACCAAAGTCCACCGTTAAATCCGTTTCTCTGGGAAGCTGTCCCATCTAAATCTCTAAATCAGCAAAGAGAATAAACTATCAACGAATCCGCATAAAGGCCGATACAGCAGGTAGGGGCTAATTGGGGCGAGGATGGCCTTTGACGTCATAGCGCCAAGGATGGTGAGGGTTTTCAGGGGGTGGTTTATGTCGAATGATGGGCATGCCCGGACGGGCATTCAGGGGGCAGAAAAAGAGCGCAGGATGTTTCCGCGGATTCAGGCGCGTTGTCCGGTGCGATATTCCGGAGAGAGTTTTGCTCAACTGGGGGTGGGTGAGTTGCGCGACTATTCTGCCGGTGGGGTGCGCATGGTCAGCGAATGCGTTCTTTTGCACAACAGCCAGATTCGCATTGAATTGATGCCGGAGCCCAAAAGTCGGGTGCCCAGGATTACCGCGGACGCGGTAGTGGTGCGCTGTGGCATGCGCGACGATCATCGCTACGAGGTGGCCTGCCGGCTGACCCGGGTCAGACACAAACGCTGACACGCCGTGGCCTGATGCATTGGCGCCCCGGAGACGATTCGAACGTCCGACCTATCGCTTAGGAGGCGATTGCTCTATCCAGCTGAGCTACCGGGGCAAGAAGAAAGGGAGCATCTAGTGAAAAATGGTGGAGCCGAGGAGGATCGAACTCCCGACCTCTGCATTGCGAACGCAGCGCTCTCCCAGCTGAGCTACGGCCCCGGAATTGTGAAAGTGAATTCAGGCGCAAGTGTAGCATTCACCGGACAGGCATCGCCAGCACTTGCAGGGGGTTCAGATATCCCTGGGTTTGTTCGCAGGTTTTTTCGCAGACTGCTTCAGTTGCTGAACAATCTGCTGCACTTCTTCGGTCTTCACAACCGGGGGAGCGGCATCTGGTGATCGGCCGATAGTTTCGATGGTGAGCCTAAGTTGCTCGATATACCGGCGGCAATGCACACACACTAGCAGGTGCATCCAGTATCCCGGACGCTTCCACCAGGGCATGTGGCGATCGAGATAATCGCTGCCATGTTCGGTAATATCTTTACAGCTGGGCATCATTTTTCCTCGAGCTCCTCGATGGCCTGTTGAATACGACTGCGGGCGCGATGGAGCAAAACTCTGCCATTGGACTCGGAAACCTCTAAAACCTTACAAATATCTTCCATATTTAATCCTTGCATGTCGCGCAAAGTGACGGCGGCGCGTTGCAATGGGGGGAGCGCATCCAGCGCTTCGTGGATACAACGGCGCAGCTCCGTGCTGGCGAGCAGCGCATCCGGGGTATCGGCATGCCACATGGCCGGTGGGTTGGCCCAGTGGGCATTTGCCTTGAAGCGGGACGGATCCACAATAGGCGTTTCCTCGAGAGCATCACCCAGATTCACCGTGCGTGATTCATGGCGCAGACGGCTTTTGGCGGTATTGCTGACGATGCGCAGGATCCAGGTTTTTAGGCTGGAGCGCCGCTCAAACTTGGGCAGGGCCCGCAGTACCGCCACCCAGGCCTCCTGGGCCACCTCATCGGCAATGGCGTCACCCACGATGGCCCTTGCCAGATGCACCATCAGACCGTGATAGGCAGCCACCACCTGGGTATAGGCGTTTTCATCAGAGGCCAGCAGCCTGGGGATCAATTCGTCGTCACTGGGAAGCGGAGGATTCGCCACGTACGCACCTGTTTTTATTATGTCATTCGTAACGACAGACAGCGATCTGCGTCCATTGTCCGGTTCAGACAGCTCGACAATAGTCGCGACAAATGTCGGCACATTCTGCCAATTTGACCCGTCGACGGCAAGCCGTTGCTTAAAATACCGGCAAAATCACCCCGCTGAAATTGGCGGGGGCAGGCCGATGACTTATCATGAGCAGTCTGGAAATAGCCGAGCGCTCACATTGGGACACTGCAGGGGGTGAAATGGTTGCAATATTTTTAACCGTGGGACAGGTTCCCTTAGTCTGAGCCGAGGAGATCAACTGAAAGATGTTAGAAACTTTACCCTTACTGGAAAAGACCCGTTTTCCGGCTATTACCCGGGATACCGTATCCACCCTCCAGGTCAATCTGGGCTATCTGTGCAATCAACAGTGTCTTCATTGTCATGTCAACGCCGGGCCAAAGCGCAAGGAAATCATGGATGCGCAAACGATCCAGCATGTGATCGACTACCTCGACACCTCTAACGTAAAATTGCTGGATCTCACTGGTGGGGCGCCGGAACTTAATCCACACTTTAGGACGCTGGTAGAGGCTGCGCGCGCGCGCGATATCGACGTGATTGACCGCTGCAATCTCACCGTGCTGGAGGAGCCGGAGCAAGGGGATTTGGCAGAGTTTCTTGCAGGTCAGGGTGTACAAATCACTGCCTCATTGCCGTGTTACCAGAAAGACAATGTTGACGGGCAGAGGGGCAAGGGAGTTTTTGACAAGAGTATCGCCGGCTTGAAAAAGCTCAATGCCCTTGGATACGGTCAACAGGGTAGCAACCTGATGCTGAATCTGGTGTACAACCCCACCGGCCCATTCCTGCCTCCGCCACAGGATGTCCTGGAAGCCGACTACAAACAAAGATTGTTTGACCAACATGGCATTGCCTTTACACATTTGCTGACCCTGGCCAACATGCCCATTCAACGTTTTGGCAGCAGTCTGATCTCCAAAGGTCAGTTCAATGATTACATGACTCTGTTGCAAACCGCTCACAAGGCGGAAAACCTGCAAACCGTGATGTGTCGCAGTCTCATCAGCGTCGACTGGCAAGGATATTTGTTTGATTGTGATTTCAATCAAATGCTGGATTTGCCCATGAAAATGGCAAACATCAAACGGCCACACCTGCGAGACCTGGTACATCAGGATATTTCCGGGACGCCCATTGTTGTACGTGGGCATTGTTACGGCTGCACCGCTGGTCAGGGTAGCAGCTGTGGTGGAGCGCTTAGTTAGCACTCATCAGATGCGCGTTTCGATTATCATTCCCGTGTTGAATGAAGAGGCTGTACTGGAGGCTAATTTGAAAAAGCTGCAAATGGAACGTGCTAGCGGACACGAAATTATCGTCGTGGATGGTGGCAGCGAAGACGATACGCAGGCTGTGGCAACACCTTGGGTGGATCAGTGCGTGCAATCGTCACGCGGACGCGCCTTACAAATGAATAAGGGTGCTGCGGTGGCTGCTGGTGACGTGTTGTTGTTTCTGCACGCCGATACCCTGTTACCGGATGATGGCCTCCAGGCCATCTCTCGGGCGATTGGCAATACGCAACTGGCCTGGGGACGTTTTAACGTGCGCCTGTCAGGCGACAAACCCTTTTTCCGTGTGATTGAAACAATGATGAACTGGCGCTCGCGCATCACAGGCATTGCCACCGGCGACCAGGCCATTTTTGTCACCCGCGGCCTGTTTCATCGGGTGAATGGGTTTACAGAAATCCCACTGATGGAAGACATTGATATTTCCCGGCGCCTGAAGAAGCTGCATCGCCCCTGCTGTCTCAAGCAACGGGTGATCACCTCCAGCCGGCGCTGGGAATTAGGAGGCACATTGCAGACCATTTTGCTGATGTGGCGCCTGCGTCTTGCCTATTGGCTGGGGACCGACCCTGCGACTCTAGCCCGCCAATACCGATAGTTTTCGTGCAGGCACTACATAATGCAGTATCCCCATGGACGAATTCTGGTTTTTTGCAAGGCCCCTCTCCCCGGGCAGGTAAAGACGCGTCTGGCTGAGGCCATTGGCCAAGAAGCTGCGACAACAATCCATGTACATCTTGCCTGTCATTGCCTGCGTGTTGCTGTCAACGCACAGCTGGCACCGGTGACTCTCTTTTGTGCGCCCGACGTAGACCATGAATTCTTTCAGGCTTGTCGGAAAGAATGGGGGGTATGTTTGCAATCACAACACGGCAGAGACCTGGGTGAACGTATGCAGCATGCAGTTGAAGAATCCCTGCAACAGTCTTCCCCCGTGCTTGTGATCGGAACAGATTGCCCGGCGATTACTGCTGATTATTTGCGCACGGCCATGGTGTTTGCCAGCAAGGGTGACACGGTGATTGGTCCTGCAGAGGATGGTGGTTACGTCTTGCTGGCAATGAAGGAACCCAGGTCAGAATTATTCACTGATATTGATTGGGGAACATCACAGGTGTACGCTCAGACCCTTGCGCGCATCTCGGGAAAGGTAAATAAACTGGATGACCTGTGGGACGTGGATCGTCTTGTGGATGTGCGGCGTCTGCGCGAAGATGCTGATCAGTTGGGGCTGGATGATGGGTTTCAGGTTTGTTTGCAGGCGCTTGATATAGGGTGAAATCAGCGGGCCAGGCTTTTGCGCGCCAGACGCTGAAGCTCAATCACAAAACGTTCAATGGTGCGTCGCTGGATTTTATCCAGATTCGAAAAACATCCTCCGATATGCAAACTGCCACTGGCTTCGAGATAATTCGAATGGCAGACCTTGAAAGCACAGCGAATCTTGCGTTTGTCCGGCAGATGGATACAACATTGTGTTTCTTCCTTTTCTTCTGACAAGGCGAGTTCTTTCTTTTTGTTAAAACGCACACACATACCGCCAGCGGATATGTCGCTGAGATTACCGGTAAACCGTTTTTTGCTGGGTGTTTCAATATCCACCTTGATTTCCTTGGCCGCACTCACGGGTACGCGAAAGGCGCTGCGGCGCTGAAGGTAACGAATGCTTTGAGGAAATTCAGTGATATAAAATGCCATACCGTTTTCACTGTCGGCCTGTTTTATGCTCACGCTGAAATTAACCTCGACACCTTCGTAAGTGGTGTGCAGAGTCAGTTTACCCGCCTTCAGTAGCAGCGCATGACCTTCCTGGGGATGTAAACCATCGATGGTCATGGTGCCATCCTGGATATCAATAGAGAGCAGGGCAGTGGTAAAGAATTGGTTACAGTCCGGCAATGTGGCCGTGATAATGGCGTGTTTTTCCATCAAAGGACGCAGCACCATGGAAATGCGTGCGCTGGAGGTTACGGTCTCGTGTTGTTGAGTGTAATCCTCTTTGCTGCTTGAGTCTTGAGTTGGCGCGTTTTTAAGCATATTAGAGGCTTTGCCTGCGCTACCTGCGACTAAGGTGCTACGCGATGGCCAGTGAGTGGCCCTCGAGCGTCTCCTGTTGTTGTCCGGTATGGCTGTAGACTGCGGCCGTACTGTGTTCGGTGTTGCCGCGCAGTATATTCAGGGCCTGCTTGAGATTGATGGCGGAAGCATTGAGAATGTGATTATTGGTCTTGTTTTGCAGATTGCATTCTTCCAGGGTCTCATGGAATGTCTCCCAGAGTGACTCCAGACCGCGCCTGTCTGTGCCCTCCGGCATGCGTTGAATAAATGCAGAAAAGGTACTTTTTGATAATACGCCGCCGAGCATCTTTTCAATGCTGCTTAGCTGAGGTTGAATTTGTTCCAGCATCCTTACTTGTTGTTGCTTGCGAAGCAGGGTTTGCTCAAAAAGCTCTAGATTATTGCTGTTCAACGCCTGATGTTCCTGGCGGAGAATAGACAGCATGCTGAGTAGCTGTACGTGCTGCTGCTCCAGTACAGATTTTAGGGTCTGGATATTGTTGCGGAATTTATCGCTGGCTTTATTCATGTTTCACCTTAACAGGCAGGCGCAGGAAAAAATGGTTTGGTTTTTTTGGCGCGGTATGAATCCGCCAGATTCCCACTCATGCAGTAACTCATGCTGTTCATGCGACGAACAGTGATTCGAATTCAATGAGTTTTTCCGCTACTCGCTGTGTATCGATATCATAGCGGCCGGCATCGATTTCCAGCTTAAGGCTGGCTATACGCTCTTTATCGATATCCACCTGAGTGCCAATGGCTTCTTCTATCATGCGCAATTCTTCCGCCTGTTTCGTAAGTGTGACTTTGTCGAGCGAAGGGGGGGTGGCGCCATCGATTGTACGAGCGTTTTTTGCGGTCGGGTTTTCTGCCCTTGTAACCTTGTCTGCCAGTGTGGTGGCAGGCTCATTTTTTTTATCTGACAGAGGCGTTGTATTCACGCCATTGATTTCAACAGCCATGGCTGTTCTCCTGTGCTTGCTATGTAATTTTATCGGCCTTATCGGCTAATTCTTTATTTGCTCTGTGTGATCTGGTTTATGTGATCTTGCTCACATTTGCACGTGAACGGTGCCGGGTTTTGTGACGATCCCCTGGACAATCCTTTTGGAGCGGATATTGCGCACCGAAACAAGTTCACCCTGTGCCGCGTCCCGCAAGGCCTTACCTTTGCCTCTGACTTTGAGGGCGCCCGCGGTAGCAATGATGTTGACCTTTTCTCCACGGTGAACAAGTATTGGCGCCTTTACCCTCTTGGGTGTGATGGCCTGTCCGGAGGCAATGTTACGGGTCAATATCTTGCCGAGCACATTTTTCGCCTCACTGAAATAGCCATTACGCAGCCGGCTGAGTTCAAGGCGTACGGGCATGACGTCCCCTGCGCGGATCTCGGCCCCTCTCAATAATGGCCTCGCCGCGGCGATGACTTCTGCATAACGCTTGATCTGCGCAGGTATGTACACGGTCCAGGGCTTGGGGCCGGCACAGCGTAATCCCACGGTGAGCTTTCCCTGCAATTGGGCTCCGGGAGCGAGGAAGGCCTGGGGTTGCGTTGTGCAGCTGACCAGTTTCAAGCGCTGGTCGACCCGCCCGATACTGATTTCGATATCCTGTCTCTTTTCCTGTGCAGTCTGTGTTGTCAGAAAATCCTCGACAGTCTTGCGCAAACTCTCGGCAGATTGATAAGTGGCCGCATTCACTACGGTTGGTGAAAGCAAGGCGACCATCAGGCACCGGATCATTCTCAGCCTCCAACGTTTTACGGCTATTGTGGTGGTCGCTTTGTCTGTCGACATGGTGTCTACCTCATTCATTTCTCTGCAATGCCTTGCCGTGTGGTGGCCGATTTCGGCCAGGGTGCCCTTTGCTGACGTACTGTGTGACCTATCGTCAAAAAAATGGCCGACTTTAGGTCTTATTTCACAAGTTATTGAAATATTTGTGAATTGAGTTTTTGACGCTTGTTTTTTCTGCGTTTTTTCTGGTTCGCCGAGGCCAAGGACATCATTTTGACCGGGTGTTTCACACCTCTCCTTGGAAGATGAGCAATCCCTGTGCCAGAACACCGGAATGGAGTGGGGGAATTTTCTTTTGCCGGGGCTTCAGAATTGGCGAATGATTGTCGATAAGAGAGCATCTCAAAAGTGTACCCACCGTAGGAGCAGACCCATGGCTGGAATTCTGGATGGCGTTGATCAGCGCACACAATTGGTTGGCGAGAACCGGCTGGAATTACTTCTTTTCCGCTTGGCGGGTCCACAGATTTACGGGATTAATGTCTTCAAGGTACAGGAGGTTATTCGCTGTCCTCAATTGACCCATGTGCCGAACTCCAATGAGGTGGTGAAGGGGATTGCCAATATGCGCGGGCGAACCATTCCTGTGCTGGATCTCAGTCTTGCCCTCAAAGGCAAACCAACACCGGTCAGCGAGGAATCCTATGTGATCATCGCGGATTATAATCGCACCACACAGGGTTTCCTGGTGGATAGCGTGGAACGTATCGTCAATATGAACTGGGAGGAAATCCTTGCCCCCCCCAAGGGTTCCGGCGCCAACAGTTACATGACTGCGGTGACGCGGGTGGATGACCAGCTGGTGGAAATCATTGATGTGGAGAAGGTGCTCTCCGAGGTGGTCGGTGTTTCAGAAACAATTTCTGACAACGTGATTGAAGAGCGGCAGATCGAATCCGGTGCCACAGTACTTGTGGCGGATGATTCCAGCGTCGCGCGGCGACAGATAAAAGGTACCCTCGATCAGCTGGGGATCGACTGCACCCTGGTGAAGGATGGACAAGAGGCATTGGATGTCTTGCAGGACTGGGCGGACGAAGACCCCAATATCGTCAAGCACCTGAGCATGGTGATATCCGATGTGGAAATGCCCAACATGGATGGCTACACCCTTACCACCGAGATTCGAAGGGATTCGCGACTCAAGGATCTATACGTTATTTTACATACTTCACTCAGCGGTGTGTTCAACCAGTCCATGGTGGAAAAGGTGGGGGCGGACAAATTCATTGCCAAATTCGATGCCGATGAGTTGGCGGGTGCTGTTCTGGAAACCGTGGCATTACAGGATGCCAAACGGGCCTGAGCCAGGGCTCGGCCAGGTATGGCTACAGGACTCCCGGTTGGAGCCCTTGGGAAAAGTAACTGTCAGGGAATATCAGGTAATAAATAAGTGACAAGTACAATCACAACAGAAGACTACCAGGCCTTTCGTCTTTTTCTCGAAGAAGTGAGTGGCATCGTACTGGGGGATAACAAACAGTATCTCGTTACCAGCCGGCTCACCAAGCTGATGAAGGAACATGATGTTCATTCCTTCAGCGCTCTTATGGGGCGTATCAAAACCGATTCACGGCTGCGCAACCGCATAATGGATGCCATGACCACTAATGAAACATCGTGGTTTCGTGATGTATATCCCTTCGATATTCTCAAGGAAAAGCTCTTGCCGGAGCTGGCAAAACAGCGACCGCGGAAAGTTCGTATCTGGTCTGCGGCCTGTTCCACCGGGCAGGAACCCTATTCTCTGAGCATGATGACCCAAGAATACCTGCAATCCAAACCGGGCAGTCTTGCGGCGGATGCCGTACAGATCATTGGTACGGATATTTCACCGTCGGTTCTGGCCATTGCGAAAGAAGGTGTCTATGAGGGCGTGGCGGTGTCACGAGGATTGCCCCAGGATCGTAAATCCCGATTTTTCCGTAAGGTGGATAAAGGCTGGGCAGTGGTGGATGACATCAAGAAACGGGTGAGTTTCCGCGAACTGAATCTCATGCAGAGTTATACCCTGCTTGGGCGTTTTGACATCATCTACTGCCGCAATGTATTGATCTACTTTTCCACCGAACTCAAGCGTGACATTCTTGCACGCATGGCCCGTAGCCTGAACCCCAGGGGATACCTGGTGTTGGGCGGTTCTGAATCCATCACCAATTATTCCGATGACTTCGATCTTATTCGCTGGCGCAACGGGGTCATTTACCAGCTGAAATCCTGATTACCTGACCGATACGCCAGTCCCGCTATCTACCTTCCAGAACTTCCGTTTTTGCCGCCTGCCGCTGCCGTTTTGCCGCATCGACCGCATCAGATTATTCATAAAAATCACTAACCATCTGTATTTTATTGGAAAAACCAAACTGGCACGGCCCTTGCTCTATTCCTGACGAAGCATCAATCATCGTCACGGAATTACTCACATGCAGTTTGGCTTGGACAAGTTTTTCGGTATCAACCAGCAGGCGCTGAAGATCCATTCACGTCGGTCGGAAGTATTGGCAGGCAATCTCGCCAATGCGGACACCCCCGGGTACAAGGCGCGTGACATCGACTTCAAGGCGACCCTGCAACAGCTCAAAGGCGAGATGGGCGCAGGCGCATTGCGTACCACCAATCCGCGACATATCAGCAGCACGGGTGCCATGGCAGGAAATAATGTGGATGCCGTGTTGGGTGAGATGAAATATCGCATCCCGAGTCAGCCGTCGCTGGACGGCAACACGGTGGATGCCCTGAAAGAAAAAGCGGCATTCATGGAAAACGCCTTGTTGTACCAAACCAATTTGCAATTCCTCGGTGGCAAGATAAAACACCTCAAGGCCGCGCTGAAAGGTGAGTAGACAAGCTAACGTATCCGCAACAGAAAATTAACGGTAAGTAAAATGTCATTATTCAATGTACTTGATATCGCAGGATCCGGGATGAGTGCCCAGGCGCTGAGGCTGAACACCACGGCCAGCAACATGGCCAATGCGGAAAGTGTCAGTGGCAACAGCGAGTCAACCTATCGCGCGCGCCAGCCGGTGTTCTCGGCTGTGCTGCAGGCGCTGGGCGAAACACCATCCGGTGTTGGTGTACAGGTCAACGGTATTGTGGAAAGCCAGGTGCCGTTGCGTAAGCAATATGAGCCTGGCCATCCCCTGGCTAACGAAGAAGGTTATATTTTTCTGCCCAATGTGAATATGGTGGAAGAAATGGCCAACATGATCTCCGCCTCACGTGCATATCAGAGCAACGCGGAAGTGGCAAAAACCTCCAAGCAATTACTCATGCGCACCTTGAGTCTGGGCCAATAAAACAGCGTAGGGAAAAATTATGGCAGCCATTGATAACAACCTGAATTCAGTGATTAGCGAACTGGGGCTGGGTACCCAGGCGGACAAGACAAAGAAGTCAGCAGACCAATTGGGGCAGACGGAGTTTCTTGATCTGATGATCACTCAATTGAAGAATCAGGATCCGTTTTCGCCCATGGAGAATGGAGATTTTATTGCCCAGATGGCGCAGTTCAGCAGCGTCACGGGCCTGGCGGAATTACAACAGTCCTTTGACAAGCTGGCCACCTCTCTGCAATCGAATCAGGCCCTGCAGGCTTCGAGCCTGGTGGGACGCACGGTGCTTGTGCCGTCGGCCGTGGGCACCCTGACAACCGGCGGCAGTATTCGTGGCGCTGTTGATCTTCCGCAGTCCAGCGGTGGGGTGGGCGTGACTATCCAGGATTCCGCTGGCCAGGTGATTCGCCGCCTCGAGCTGGGCCCGCAGGCTGCCGGTGAGGTGTACTTCAACTGGGATGGCATAGGTAACGATGGCCTGCCAGCACAACCTGGCCGTTATTTTGTCAGCGCTGATGCGGGAATGGCTGGGGATACCGTGGCCCTGGAGACGCTGATGAGCGCTTCAGTGGGCAGCGTGACCCTCGGCAAGGCCGGTCAGGGGCTTACCCTTAATCTCACAGATGGCAATGTAGTGGATTTTTCCAGCATACGCCAGATTCAGTAACTCGAAATAGACATTTAGAAGCACCATAAACATCAGCAGTTAACAGACACACAGCACAGGATAAGGAGTAAGACAATGCCCTTTCGTATCGCACTAAGTGGATTGAATGCCGCACAGACAGATCTTTCAGTAACCGGTAATAATATCGCCAACGCCAGTACGGCAGGTTTCAAAGGGGCTCGAACCGAGTTTTCCGATGTGTATGCAGTGGCCTTTGAAGGCATCAGCAGTCTGGCAACCGGTAATGGTGTATCGGTAACAGGTATCACCCAGAACTTTTCCCAAGGCAATATTGATTTCACCGAGCGAAATCTGGATATCGCCGTCAGCGGGCAGGGTTTTTTCGTGGTGAATGACGCCTCCGGGCAGTCCTTTACCCGTGCCGGTGCATTCCATATTGACCGGGACGGCTATATCGTCAATCAGGCATCTCAGCGTTTGCAGGTATTTCCGGCTATTACCGGAGGAGGATTCAATACGGGGGTGCTGAATGATATTCAGTTGTCCACCTCGGATGGCCCGCCACAGGCAACCTCGACCATTACAGCCACCTTGAATCTCAGCTCATCGGACTCGGTACCCACCACCGTTCCGTTTGATCCCAATGATCCGACGAGCTTCAATAATTCCACATCAACAGTGATTTATGATTCTTTGGGTACCGCCCATACCTCCACTTTGTATTACGTGAAGACTGCAGTAGCCAATCAGTGGGATACATATCAATACATTGACGGAAATGTCGTGGCCAGCGGTGGTGCATCCCCCATCAGTATCACCTTCAACTCTGATGGTACCCTGTCTGGTCCTGCAAGCATTGCTTATGATGCGGTTCCATCGGGCACTGGCGCCTTACCCATTCAGGTGTCACTGAACTACAGCAACACCACACAGTTCGGCAGTGCATTTGCCGTGAATGGCCTGTCACAGGACGGCTTTTCCACAGGTCGTCTGAGTGGTATTGATATCGATGACGAGGGTGTGGTGTTTGCCCGCTTCACCAATGGCCAATCCAATCCATTGGGTAAGGTGGCGCTGGCCAATTTCGCCAATGTCGGTGGTTTGCGCCAGCAGGGTGATACCGCCTGGGCGCAGAGCTTCGAGTCTGGGGATTTGATTCTCGGTGAGGCCAATACGGCAAGTTTTGGCCTGATTCAATCCGGTGCACTGGAAGCATCCAATGTGGATATTGCGGAAAGCCTGGTGAACCTTATCACCGCGCAACGTAACTTCCAGGCCAATGCACAGGTCATCAGCACCGCCGATACCGTGACCCAGACCATTATCAACATCTAACCGGATAATCGTTAAACCCTAACAGGAAAAGACCATGGACCGCATGTTGTATGTCGCCATGACCGGCGCGAAACAAACCATGCTGGCGCAAACCGCCAACAGCAATAACCTGGCCAATGCCAATACCAACGGTTTTCGCGCTGATCTGGCGGCCTTCCGCAGTATGCCGGTATACGGCCCGGGTGAACCGACCCGGGTCTACGCCATGGCGGAAAGTACGGGGGTGGATACCACCGCCGGTGCTATCACTCCCACGGGTCGGGATCTTGATATTGCCGTAAATGGCGAGGGATGGATTGCAGTACAGGCGCCGGATGGTAGTGAAGCCTATACACGGGTCGGAAATTTGCAGATCGGCGATGGCGGCATACTGCAAACCGGCTCCGGATTACAGGTATTGGGTAATGGTGGCCCTGTCGCCTTGCCACCCTTTGAGAAGGTGGAGATTGGTGCGGATGGCACCATCTCCGTGCGTGGCATTGGTCAGTCGGCCAGCACCCTGACGGTACTGGACAGGATCAAGTTGGTGCGCATCGATGCTAAAGATCTGGCCAAGGGCGAAGATGGCCTGTTGCGCATGAGAGACGGCAGTAATGTTTCGCCTGATGCAAGTGTCAGCGTTGTTTCAGGCGCACTGGAGACCAGCAATGTCAACACTGTTGAAGCCATGGTCAACCTGATCAGTCTGGCACGTCAGTATGAAGCCCAGGTTAATCTGATGAAAACAGCGGAAGAGACCGATACGGCGGCAACCCAGTTGTTGAGCATAACGGGATAAACAGCACAAACCCAGTAAATTTGGTGAGATACCAGCAAGGAGTCAAAAATGAATTCGGCATTATGGGTGGCAAAGACAGGACTTGATGCACAGCAAACTCGACTGTCTGTGATCTCCAATAATCTGGCCAATGCAAACACCATGGGCTTCAAATCAAGCCGGGCGGTGTTTGAGGACCTGTTGTATCAGAATGTACGTCAGGTTGGCGCCCAATCCTCGGAAGGCACGCAGTTACCCACGGGCTTGATGATTGGGACGGGTGTGCGCACCGTGGCCACCGAAAAAAATCACGCCCAGGGAAATCTGGTGCAGACGGAAGGCTCGCTGGACATGGCGATCCAGGGACGTGGATTCTTTCAGGTGTTGCGCCCCGATGGCACCTTGTCGTATACGCGCGATGGATCGTTTCAGTTGAGTGCCACCGGGGAAATCGTTACCGCCGGCGGTTATCTTCTACAGCCGGCGATCACCGTTCCCAATAACGCACAGTCAGTCACTATTGGTTCCGATGGTGTTGTTTCGGTAACGGTGGCCGGGTCTGCGGCGCCCACACAGATTGGCAACATTCAGTTGGCCGACTTCGCCAATCCTACAGGTCTCCAACCCATTGGTGAAAACCTGTTTCAGGAAAGCGCCGCCAGTGGTTCACCACAGACGGGAACGCCAGGAATCAACAGTATTGGCAGTCTTGTCCAGGGTGCACTGGAATCCTCAAATGTAAACTCGGTCAAGGAGTTGGTTTCCTTGATTGAGACCCAGCGGGCTTACGAAATGAACTCCAAAGCCATATCAACCGCAGATCAGATGCTGCAATACCTGAACAATAATTTATAACACGGTAACGCCCTGAACAAGGAATGACGTTGTGAATGAAACCATCAAAAGCCTGTTATTCAGTGGCCTGTTGCTAGGCAGCGCGGGTTGCAGCACAACGCATCATGCGGTATCAGATCCCGAATATGCTCCGGTGCGGCCTCTCAGTGTGAAACCCCTGCCGGTGAGTGATGGATCAATCTACCGGGCAGGGTTTGGTGTCGCCTTATTTGAGGATACCAAGGCGGTTCATGTGGGTGACATCATTACCATTATTCTCAGAGAACAAACCAACGCCAGTAAGAAGGCCAGTACCACTACGGCAAAAGAATCGGCGGTGGACATGGCTACTCCCACGCTCTTCGGTGCGGGTGTGAAATATCGTGGTCAGGATATTCTCAGCGCCAGTATTGATGCTAAAAGGGATTTTAAGGGGGAGGGTGACAGTACACAAAGCAACAGCCTGACAGGCCAGATTTCCGTTACTGTTGCGGACGTCCTGCCCAATGGCAATCTCGTTGTACGTGGTGAAAAATTATTGACCCTGAACCAGGGCTCGGAGCATATCCGTATCTCTGGCATCGTGCGCCCAACAGACATTTCTCCGGACAACACTGTGTTGTCTTCCCAGGTCGCCAACGCGCGCATTATTTATGGAGGACAGGGTGTATTGGCTGAAGCAAACAGCAAGGGCTGGCTGCAGCGCTTGTTTGATGGCAGCTGGTGGCCTTTCTGAGAAAACAGGTGGACATGAAAATGATGAAGTTATTTCGAAGGAAAACAGGCTTGTTCAGACGCAGGGGTTTAAGGTTGCGCATCATACTGTTATTGCTTACCGGCATGCTGGCGAGCACCAGTGTTAGTGCGGAGCGATTAAAGGACATTGCATCCATTGCAGGAGTGCGTAGTAATCAATTGGTGGGTTATGGTTTGGTGGTGGGGTTGGATGGCACCGGTGATCAGACTACTCAGGCGCCTTTTACCATACAAAGTCTGAAAAGCATGCTGTCCAAATTTGGTATCACCATGCCGCCCGGCGTCAGACCACAGCTTAAAAATGTCGCAGCGGTTTCCCTGCACGCTGAACTGCCGGCCTTTGCCAAGCCGGGTCAAACCCTTGATGTGACCGTTTCATCCATTGCCAATTCGAAAAGTCTGCGGGGCGGCACACTGTTGATGGCCCCATTGAAAGGGGTCGATGGAAAGGTGTATGCCATTGCCCAGGGTAATGTGGTGGTTGGCGGTTTCGGCGTCAGTGGTGATGGCTCAAGTATTACTGTCAATGTACCCAGCGTCGGACGTATTGCCAATGGCGCAACGGTGGAGCGCAGTGTGCAATCCTCGTTTACACAGGGTAATTCAGTGGTGCTGAATCTGCATCAGGCGGATTTCACCACTGCCAACCGCGTCGCCCAGGAAATCAACAAGCGGATTGGTGACGCCACCGCCCAGGCCATCGACGCGGCTTCGGTGAAAGTCAATGCGCCCCGGGATCCGGCCCAGCGGGTTGCCTTCATGTCATTACTGGAAACCTTCGAGATCACCCCCGGCGAGGCGCCGGCGAAGATTGTGGTGAATTCCCGTACAGGCACCATCATTATCGGTCAGCATGTGCGGGTGATGCCGGCAGCGATTACCCATGGCAGCCTCACCGTCACCATTGCCGCCAGGCCGGAGGTCAGTCAGCCGGCCCCCTTGTCCGGCGGGCAGACCGTTGTGGTGCCGCGCACGGACATTGCAGTGAGTGAGGATACAAAGCCCATGTTCCTGTTTGATCCCGGTGTCTCACTCAATGATATCGTTCAGGCCATCAATGATGTGGGCGCCACGCCCAGTGATCTGATTGCCATTCTCGAAGCGCTTAAGGAATCCGGTGCGCTGCGCGCAAACCTGATGATCATCTGATCCGCCATGAGTATCACACCACAAAGCGCCCAGGTTTATACCGACTTTCAGGGTCTCAACAAGATGAAGTATGCCGGTGATGATAACTCACCGGATACTTTACGTTATGTCGCTGAACAGTTCGAGGCCATTTTTTTGCAAATGATGCTAAAGAGCGCTCATGGAGAAAGCGGTGAGGAAGACGCTCTGTTTGACAATCAACAGACAGATTTTTACCAGGACTGGCATGATAAACAACTGGCCATTTCCCTGGCCGAGGGCAGAGGCGTGGGCATTGCTGACATGCTTGTACAGCAATTGCAGTTACGTAACAGAGGGGACACGCCTATGGCAGAAGGCGCCCTTCCACTTGATAAGGTCACAAGGCAGGCACCCCGTGCTGTGACAACCGTCAAACAGGCCGCAGGTCTTGTCCCAACTGCAGAGATTAAACTGGATTCACCCGAGGCCTTCACTCGTCATCTCTGGCCGCATGCCCAGAAGGCGGCCAGGGAACTGGGCGTGGCGCCGGAGGTGATACTGGCCCAGGCCGCGTTGGAAACCGGTTGGGGGAAAAAGATTAGCACGCGAAGCAATGGCGAGAGCAGCCATAACCTGTTCAACATCAAGGCCGATTGGCGCTGGCAGGGCGAACGGGTGTCCGTGCCTACCCTGGAATACCGCAACGGCGTGGCCGTGCGAGAGACGGCGCAATTTAGAGCCTATGATTCCTTTGCCGAGAGTTTTACGGACTTCGTGGCCTTCATCAAGAGTAGCCCACGTTATCAGCAGGCCCTGGCCGTGGCAGATGATGCGTATTCCTTCACCCATGCATTGGCCAATGCTGGCTATGCGACCGATCCACAATACGCCAATAAAATCATGGGGATAGCACAAGGAGAACCCCTGCGAAAGGCCCTGCAGGCAATAAAGATTTAGGCCGAACAGACGATAAATTTCAGTAGGTGTGGTGTTAACGTATTGCTCCGCATCTGCGCGCACACAACGGGATGAGTACTATGGCGGCTACAGGCGACATGTTAAGCACCGCGGTTTCCGGGCTTCAGGCCTTTCAGCGAAACCTGGTGACCATTGGCCACAATATCTCCAACGTCAACACCGAGGGCTACAGTCGGCAGACCGTGGATATGGCAGCCCGCGAGCCTAATGTGGCGGGTAATGGCTTTATCGGCACCGGGGTGGATATCACCACGGTGCGGCGGGTGTATGATCAGTTCCTGTTTGATCAGGTGACCGCCCGCAATTCTTCCTTCAATCAGCTCGATACCCTGCAGACCATGGCCTCGGGTGTTGACGAGTTGTTGTCCAATGAAGATGTGGGGCTTAACCCGGTGATTCAGAAATTCTTCAATGCCCTGCAGGACGTGGCCAATGATCCCACCTCCATCCCGGCACGCCAGGTATTGATTTCCGAAGCACAGACCCTGACGGATCGCTTCCAGGCCTTCGATCAACGGTTTGCCGACATGCGTAATTCGCTGAACCTACAACTGCAGGCTGCCACCTCGGAAGTCAACAGCCTGGCCTCATCCATTGCTGCAATGAATAAGGATATAGCCTTGAAAAGCGGCCTGGCCGGCGGCCAGCCCCCCAATGACCTGCTGGACAAGCGAGACCAGCTGCTCAATCAACTCTCCAAACTGGTAACCGTCAACACCAGTCAATCCAGTGACGGTTCCCTCAGCGTCTTCATCGGCAACGGCCAGCCTCTGGTGTTGAGCGGGGATGCGCGCGCCCTGTCCACCCTGCGCAACGAATATGATCCAACCCAGCTGGAAGTGAGTTTCGATGATGGCGCCAACAGCTTTCCCATCAGCAACCAGCTGAGCGGCGGCAAAATCGGCGGCCTGCTTGCCGTGCGGGAACAGTTACTGGATCCGGTGCAGAATGCCATGGGGCGTATTGCCATCGGCCTGGCCTCGGCGGTCAACATCCAGCACCAGCTTGGGGATGACATCAACGGCAACCCCGGCGGCCTGTTTTTCAACGACATTCTCACTACCAGCCCACAGGTGCTGGCCAGTAGCAACAACAACGCGGCCAGTGGCACGGTGAGCGTGGCGATCAATGATACCAATCTGATGCAGCCCAGCGATTATCGCCTGAATTATGATGGCGCCAATTTTTCTCTGACCCGGCTGAGCGACAACAGCGTGGTGGACGCCGGCTTCACCGTGGCGGATTTTCCCCGCAGCGTGGCGGCGGAGGGTATTACACTCAGCCTGGCCGGCAGCGTCAGCGCCGGCGACAGTTTTCTGATTCGCCCGGTCCATCAGGGGGCGAACGATCTGGGAGTGGCCATTGGCTCCGCTGCCGAAGTGGCCGCTGCAGGCGCGGGCAATGCCCTGGGTGACAACAGTAATGCCCTGGCATTGGTAGCCTTGCAATCGCAGAACCTGTTGGGTGGCAGCACCGAAAGCTTTCAGTCCGCCTATGCCAAGATGGTTTCCACGGTGGGGGTGACCACCCGCGAGGCCAAGGTCAATGCCAATGCACAACAGACCCTGCTGGATCGGGCGACGGAGGCGCAGCAGGCGGTGTCCGGCGTGAATCTTGATGAAGAGGCAGCCAATCTGGTCAAGTTTCAGCAGGCCTATCAGGCAGCGGCTCAGGTAATCCGCATCTCGGACGAAGTATTCCAGACGCTACTGGGCGTCACTGGGCGTTAAGGAACCACAATCAGCGAACTCAACCAGCGAGAAAGTAGCTAGCGATATCAAGGGTCTCAGTGTTGGCTTGACAGACAATGGCGGGCATTCACCCCCTTGGGAATGCTTGAAGGTGCAGTGAGTGAACACAGGTTATCCATAGCGACTCACACACGGGGAAACAACCCTGTAGCAATTATTTTAAGACGATTAATAAGTAGATGACGAGCACATAAAGAGACAAACCCATGCGAATCTCCACTGCCCAGATGCAGGCACGCGGCGTCGCCGCCATGCTGGACAACCAGTCCAAGCTGAGTAATACCCAGCAACAACTGGCCACGGGTAAGCGCATCCTGGTGCCCTCCGACGACGTCCTGGGTTCGACCCAGGTGCTGGCCTTAAACAAGGTGATCGACACCCATATCCAATTCAAGGAAAATGCCAACGTGGCGGAATCCCGCAATCAGCAGGAAGATACTACCCTGGGACACAGCATTGATGTACTGCAGCGCGCCCACGAACTTGCAGTCCAAGGCAACAATCCCACCCTCGGCGCCAAAGAGCGCTCTTTTCTGGCGGTGGAAGTGCGCAGCCTGCTGAAGGAAATGATATCCACCGCAAATACGGCGGACAGCAACGGTGAATACATCTTTGCCGGCTTTAACGTGGACACTGCCCCGGTGACGGAAACCGAGGTTCCTCCTGGCAGTGGCCTGTTTGACTATGCCTATACCGGCGACCTGGGGCAACGAAACGTACAAATCGGCCAGACTCGCTTTGTCGCAACCGGCAACAATGGTCAGGACGTGTTTATGGACGTCCCCGTGTCAGGCGGTGGCAACCAGAACATCTTCGAGACGATGGAACAATTCGCCATTGCCCTGGAGACCAACGCTTCCACCGCCACGGTGCCCGACGATCTGAAACTGGCCATGGATCACTTGGTGGCCTTCCGCGCCCAGACTGGCGCACGGCTCAATGCAATTGACAACCACCGGGCCCTGAACGAAGACATAATCCTGCAAGGGCAGAAGACCCTGTCGTCCATCGAGGACCTGGATTATGCCGAGGCGGTGAGTCGTCTGAATCTGCAGCTCACGGGTCTGCAGGCCGCGCAACAGAGTTTTACGCGGATCCAGAATTTGTCCTTGTTTAACTTTTTGTGATTTGTCTGCAACCGGGTGACTTGTTGTCACCGGCCCATCGGGTGCCTGTTAATACTGGAAGGTGGTGGTATCCAGGGTGGCAATATAGATAACAGGTGCGCCCCCTCCCTGATCCGTACACGTATTTACCATTTTAATGACGCCTATCTCCGGCACGATATAAAGCACGGTCTGGTGCGAGGTGACTTGTCCGGTTCCGCCACAGACGTTGAGTATATCCAGCAGAGGGGTGGTGGGCCCCGGGGTCATGGTAGCGTTGTACTGTACTTTATAGACATTTTTGAAGATGCCGGTCCCTGGAATATCGACGGTCTGATTGCTGGCAGTGACTTCAAAGGTATTGGATTGGATAAAGGCCAGCTGGTCGTTGCAGGTGGTGCCATTGCAATTATCGACCACGTAATAATTGCCCAGGTCTATTTGTCCCGCCATTGCCGCCGTATCCAGCGGAGAGCGGAATATCTCAAAACGCTGCACACTGCTCGTTGGTACATTTGACGGGCTGAGCCAAAAATATTCGCCGGCCGTGGGTGAATCGAACGCCCGCAGGTACATGCTGCCCGTGGTGGTTGTGCCGGTTGTGGTGTCCTGTTCCACATAGCGCACCAGTGTGTCGGTGACGGGGGAAGTCTGGCCCAGAGTCAGAGTGGTGGTTTCCTTCAGTACGGTATAGGTATTCGGTGGGAATGGGCTGGGAATCGGGTTTGTGTTTTCCCACTTGATTTGCAAGGTGCCCGTCCGTGTGGTGACGCCGTCTTGTGCCTGTACCAGATAATTGATCGTGTCCCCCGGCTGATAGAAACGCAACACGGGATCGGTACTCGTGTAGGTGGGGATTTCCGACGGATCCTTCTTTTTCACCAGGCAACCGCCCAGTGCGCCGCTGAGGCCCACGGCCAGGAGGATCATAGTCAGTTTTTTCAGCATACTTACACCTTCCTTACACCTTTGACGAATTGTGGCTGTGTTGTCTGGATTAGCGGCGCATTCCTGGCCCGGCTTTATTGACCGGTGCACAGTTTGCGCAGCCGCTTCCTTTTGGAACAACAGTCATTTGGAACACCATTCTTTTGGAACACAAGTGTGCCGCTTTGTTCGCATGGAATCAAAGCCTACGCAAAATGGTATGCTGTGTCTCCATGACAGACAAGACGCCCATTTTCGACCTGGGGTGCCGCCAGTGCCATCGCCTGAGCACCTTTCTCGACGCCAACAAGCAGGAACACCCGGACTATCACGCCCGTCCCGTGCCACCTTTTGGCGCCCGAAATCCCGGCCTGCTCATCGTCGGCCTGGCGCCGGGGATGCACGGCGCCAACGCCACGGGCCGGCCGTTTACCGGCGATCACGCCGGCATCCTGCTCTACCAGACCCTGTACGACACGGGCTTCAGCACCGCGCCGGTGTCCGAGTCGGCGGACGACGGCCTGCGTCTCAAAAACTGCCGCATCACCAACGCGGTGAAATGCCTGCCGCCGCAGAACAAGCCCACGGGGGAGGAGATCCGCACCTGCAACGCCTACCTCAAGGCGGAGCTGGCGTCCCTGCGGCCCGGGGCCTGCGTGCTGGCCCTGGGCACCATCGCCCACGGCGCGGTGCTGCGGGCCCTGGGCCTGAAACTAAAGGATTATCCCTTTGGTCACAATCAGTTACATGCACTACCTGATGGGCTTTCTCTGCTGGATTCCTACCATTGCAGCCGCTACAACACCCAGACCCGCCGGCTCACCCCGGAGATGTTTCAGGCGGTGTTTGCCCGGGCGCGGGCCCTGGTGGATGGCTAAAGATGATTTTGTTCCGTGGGAGCGCCTTTCCAGGCGCGAATCGCGCCTGGAAAGGCGCTCCCACACGGAGATAGTTGCAATTGTTTCGAGACGATGAATATCAGGTTCATAACAACTGATGCAATTCGATAGCAAGGCCTTCCTCAAAACCCTCACCAGCCGTCCCGGCGTATACCGCATGCTGGACGCTGAGGGCCGGGTGCTCTACGTGGGCAAGGCGCGCAACCTGAAAAAGCGCGTGTCCAGTTATTTCAGCAAGTCCAACCTGGGGCCCAAGACCCGCGCCCTGGTGGCGCAGATTCGCGGCGTGGAAGTCACCGTCACCCACACCGAGAACGAGGCGCTGATCCTCGAGAACAACCTCATCAAGGAGCTCAAGCCGCGCTACAACATCCTGTTGCGCGACGACAAAAGCTACCCCTACATCTATTTGTCCACGGACGAGGCCTTCCCGCGGCTGGCCTATCACCGCGGCGCGAAGCGCGCCAGGGGGCGCTATTTCGGGCCGTACCCCAGCGCCGGGGCGGTGCGCGAGAGCCTGCACCTGTTGCAGAAGCTGTTTCGGGTGCGCCAGTGCGAGGACAGTTTCTTCCGCAACCGTTCGCGGCCCTGCCTGCAATACCAGATCGAGCGCTGCACCGCGCCCTGCGTGGGGCTCATCGACGAGGCGCAGTACGCCGAGGATGTGCGTCGCACCACGCTGTTTCTCGAGGGCAAGAGTTCCCAGGTGATCGACGAGCTGGTGGCGAAGATGGAGCAGGCCTCAAAGGCCCTGGCCTTCGAGGAGGCGGCGCAGATCCGCGACCTCATCGCCAGCCTGCGGCGGGTGCAGGAGACCCAGTACGTGAGCGGCGAGGGCGGCAACCTGGACGTGATCGCCGCGGTGGTCAGCGGCGGCCTGGCCTGTGTGCAGGTATTCTTCGTGCGCGACGGGCGCAACCTGGGCAACAAGACCTTTTTCCCAAAACACACCGAGGGGGCCGAGCCCGGCGAGGTGCTGGCGGCCTTCATCGCCCAGTATTACCTGGGGGCCGCCGGGCGCACGGTGCCGGGGGAGATCCTCGTCAACCAGCCCCTGGCCGGGGAGGGGGACGAGTTGCTGCAGACGGTGCTGGGCGAGGAGAGCGGCCACAAGGTGCAGATTACCCACAAGCTGCGCGGCGAGCGGGCCCGCTGGGTGGCCATGGCGGTGACCAACGCAGAAAACGCGCTCAAGGCGCAGATCGCCACCCAGTCCACGGTGCTGCGCCGTTTCGAGGCCCTGCAGGAGGTGCTGCAACTGGACAGCCCGCCGCAGCGCCTGGAGTGCTTCGACATCAGCCACACCCAGGGCGAGGCCACCGTGGCCTCCTGCGTGGTGCTGGACACCACGGGGCCGGTGAAATCCGACTACCGGCGCTTCAACATCGAGGGCATCACCCCCGGTGACGACTACGCCGCCATGCGCCAGGCCCTGCTGCGCCGCTACACGCGGCTGAAAAAGGGCGAGGGCAAGCTGCCGGACATCCTGCTCATTGATGGCGGCAAGGGGCAGGTGAGCGAGGCCGAGGCGGTGATGGAGGAATTGCAGATCAACGAAGTGACCCTGCTGGGGGTGGCCAAGGGGCCGGCGCGGCGGCCCGGCGAGGAGCAGCTGATCCTGTCCGCCGCGCGGCCCGGCGAACAGAATGCCGGCGGCGAATTGTTACGCGAAGGCACGCCCCGTATACTGCCTGCGGATTCGCCTGCACTGCATCTGATCCAGCAGATCCGCGACGAGGCCCATCGCTTCGCCATCACCGGCCACCGTCAGCGCCGCGCCAAGGCCCGCAACACCTCGGTGCTGGAAGGCATCGCCGGCCTCGGCCCCAAACGCCGCCAGACCCTGCTCAAGCAGTTCGGCGGCCTGCAGGAGGTGGCCCGCGCCGGGGTGGAGGACCTGGCCAGCGTGCCCGGCATCAGCAAGCAACTGGCGCAGCGGGTGTATGATGTGTTTCATGGGGATGAACCCTAGGGCCTGTTAACACTAAAGTATTGACCCCCTCTCCCCTTGAGGGGTGATGACGTTATCGTCTAAAGTGGCTACGCCACTCACCCCTCATCCTGGCCTTCTCCCCTAGAAGGGGAGAAGGAATGGACGAAACACCCGTGGTAATGAATCAATGAACCTCAACCTGCCCAACCTGCTGACCCTGCTGCGCATCGTGCTCATCCCGGTGTTTGTGGTGCTGTTCTACCTGCCGGTGGCCTGGTCCAACGTGGCGGCCACCGTGGTGTTTGCCGTGGCGGCGTGGACCGACTGGTTCGACGGCTACCTGGCGCGGCGCATGGGCCTCACCTCCGCCTTCGGCGCCTTTCTCGACCCGGTGGCGGACAAGCTCATGGTGGCCGTGGCCCTGGTGCTGCTGGTAGACGTCAATCCCACCCCCTTTCCCGGGGTGTTCATGGCCCTGCCGGCGGCGGTGATCATCGGCCGCGAGATCGTCATCTCCGCCCTGCGTGAGTGGATGGCCGAGCTGGGGGAGCGGGCCCAGGTGGCGGTGTCGGTGATCGGCAAGATCAAGACCTCCACGCAGATGCTGGCCCTGGTGCTGTTGCTCTACCGTGAGCCCATCGGCGATTTTCCCACCGCGGACGCCGGCTTCGTGTTCCTGTACATCTCCGCCGGCCTCACCCTGTGGTCCATGGTGATCTATATTCGTGCCGCCTGGCCCTCGTTGCAGGAAAATGGTGACTAGGGCAGTACAATCTCGTGGTGGATGCTTGACAGCGAAGCCCCCGCCGGTACAATACGTCGCCTTGAAGCGCAGGCGGGAATAGCTCAGTTGGTAGAGCACAACCTTGCCAAGGTTGGGGTCGCGAGTTCGAATCTCGTTTCCCGCTCCATTTCTTTTTTGTTGCGAGTCGGTCACAAGGAAGGGGAATGGCGCCAGCTTGCAAAACCTCGATCCTGCGGTCGGGGTTTTTTTGGTTATGGGCCTGACTTGGATTTATAGCCAAGGGCAGCCCGCAGATCACACGGCGGAATGGCAGAGTGGCTATGCAGCGGATTGCAAATCCGTGTACCTCGGTTCGACTCCGGGTTCCGCCTCCATATTTTTGAGTTGGATTCCCACTGCCTGGAACAAACGGTACAATCGATGCCGTCATCCAACACGCCCTGCCCGGGTGGTGAAACTGGTAGACACAAGGGACTTAAAATCCCTCGGCTTCACGGCCGTGCCGGTTCGATTCCGGCCCCGGGCACCATTAAAACAGTTTGCATCGTGCCCTATCTTGGTAATAGAGGCAAAGCGGTCGGGAGAATAGTTTACTCTGCCGCTTGACGGTGATTCTTCCCGGCTGACGAGAGGCGTGTCGCTCTCAACTCTACTTATTCACTGTTGTACGGTTTACCAAAGCGCACAATTAACAAGAAAAATCTGTTAAATCAGATTCAAAATAAACTTTTCATTTGAGCCGGGTTTGTTTTTGCACTAGATTAACAAACATGGCTAGTGAACCCCGTAGCAAATTAAACCGTCTGCTCACAGCATGGCCCCAGGGCACTGTGGCGGTGTCGCGCTGGCTGGAGGCGCAGGGCGCCTACCAGCAACTGGTGCACGAGTATGAGAAAAGCGGCTGGATACGGCGCGTCGGCCAGAGCGCCTATGTGCGCGTTGGCGGCACGGTTGACTGGACCGGTGGCCTGCATGCCCTCCAAGAACAATTGAAGCTGCCCGTGCATGTGGGGGCCAAAACGGCGCTGCAACTGCAGGGGTATGCCCATTACCTGACGATGGGGAAGGGTGGGCGCGTAACCCTGTTTGGCAGTCCCGGTACCCGGTTGCCTGCCTGGTTCCGGAACTATGACTGGGGGGTGGAACTTCGTTATTCCACTACCAAGCTGTTTGCCGACGATCCGAAGGCGGGCCTCACCAAAAAGGAACTGGCCACCTACGCCATAGCGGTCTCGGCACCCGAGCGCGCCATGATGGAAGTGCTG
>DRKQ01000259.1 GCA_011051685.1 Gammaproteobacteria bacterium | reverse complement strand
TGGGCCGAGTCCGACCGCATCCGCGACGAACTGGCCGCCCAGGGTATCGTGCTGGAAGACCGGCCCGACGGAACCACGGACTGGCGGCGGGAGTAATACCTGCGACTCGGGCAGGGCGGGGCGATCATGCTCGGGACTGTGATCCTTTAACTATCCCGCCTTTTTCAATTCTTCCCGGATAACCTTGCGTAACGTGTCTTCCAGGGATTTGTCGTGTGCCCTGATGTGTTCACGCAATGCTTCGTTGATCAGCGTCTGGTAATTGCCGCCGCCTGCGGCATGTACCAGATTCTTGAAGTGGTCAATAACATCGCCATCCAGACGAATGGTGATGCGCACCTTGTTTGGATCGGGTTTGATAACCGCGCCACGTTTTCCTTTGCTGAAATCTTCACTCATCACTCAGGCCTTGAAAATACTGTTGAGTTTGACGACGATCCGCCCTTCGTGCGGAAATAATACGAATACAATTTTCGTTACGTTCGGCATGAATGACCAAAAGGATCTTGAGATTTGGTCCCATGCCCAATGTTTTGAAACGTTGTTCGGGGTGGTCCCGGTCTTCGATGGTGAGGGCGTTTTCATCCTCCAGCGCAATCACGGCATCCGCAAAATCAACACCGTGTTTGCGGAAATTCTCGGCAGCCTTCCTTGGATCCCATTCAACATTCACATGATAAGCGTATGCACATTCTGTGTACATGTCAATGTGGATCAGCTTTCGCGCAAAATGGGCTTTGAATTCAGATTCCCAAATGCCTGAATGAGGTTAGTATGGGTGTTGATTGGTTCCGGGTCGCGAGGCATGTGATCCACAGACCCATTTGCAGGGAATACGCCATGTCCGAAAAAAAACACCCCGTCGCCATCCTCGCCACCGACATCCCACCGCGGGCCCAGGCTTCCATCTATCCCGAGCCCTTCGCCGCGCGCATGGCGGGGCGGGAGAAACGCCGCCTGGGGGATTTCTTCGGCCTGCAGAATTTCGGCGTCAATCTCACCCGCCTGGCCCCCGGGGCCATGTCGGCCCTGCGCCACAGCCATTCCCGGCAGGACGAGTTGATATACGTGCTGCAGGGCCGGCCCACGCTGATCAGTGATGACGGGGCGACGCCACTGGCGCCGGGTATGTGCGCGGGATTTCGCGCCGGCAGTGGCAATGCCAACCACCTGATCAACGAGACCGATGAAGAGGTGTTGTATCTGGAGATCGGCGACCGCACGGCAGGCGATGAGGTGGTGTATCCCGACGATGACCTGCAGGCCGAGTTAGTGGAGGGGCAATGGCGCTTTTGTCACAAGGACGGGACGCCTTATTGACTATTTCTGGAGCCCCTCCGCCGCATCCAGGGTGTTTTGCAGCAGGGTGGCCACGGTCATGGGGCCCACGCCGCCGGGCACCGGGGTGATCCAGCCGGCCCGTTCGCGGGCGGTGGCGAAATCCACATCCCCCACCAGCTTGCCGTCTTCGGTGCGGTTGATGCCCACGTCGACGACGATGGCGCCGGGTTTGATCCAGTCCCCCTTGACGATGCCGGGCTTGCCCACGGCCACCACCACGAGATCGGCGCGGCGTACGTGGGCCTCGGTGTCCCTGGTGAAGCGGTGGCAGGTGGTGACGGTGGCGCCGGCCAGCAGCAGTTCCAGGCCCATGGGCCGGCCGACGATGTTCGAGGCGCCCACCACCACCGCGTCCATGCCGCGAACGGCCTGGCCGGTCCTTTCCAGCAGGGTGATGATGCCTCGCGGGGTGCAGGGGCGCAGCAGGGGCTGGCGCAGGGCCAGACGGCCCACGTTGTAGGGGTGGAAGCCGTCCACATCCTTCTCGGGGTGGATGCGCTCGATGATGTTTTCCGTGTTGATGTGCTCGGGCAGGGGCAGTTGCACCAGGATGCCGTCGATACTGGGATCGGCGTTGAGGTCATCGATGAGCATCAACAGGCTCGTCTCGCTGGTACCGGCGGGCAGGTCATGGGCCACGGAAACGAAACCCACTTCCTCGCAGGCGCGGCGCTTGCTGCCCACGTAGACCTGGGAGGCGGGGTCGGCACCCACCAGGATCACCGCCAGCCCCGGGGCGCGCTGGCCCTCGTCGAGTCGCTGCTGCACACGTGCCCTGATGGTTTGACGAAGCTCGGCGGCGATGGCCTTGCCGTCGATGATTTGTGCGCTCATGCTGATAATCCCACCCACATCAATTTCGGGGGGCGCTATGATCGCACGGCACCTTTGGCTTCGACAATGTGTTTGCCACGACAGGGGAGCGATTTTTTTTGCAAGATATGGGTGATTGTTGGCCAAAACGCCTTTTCTCGGAAAAGCCAATGGCATCCACCGGGCGCTGTGGCTATAATGCGCCGCTCGGTTCGGGGTGTAGCGCAGTCTGGTAGCGCGCCTGCTTTGGGAGCAGGATGTCGGGGGTTCGAATCCCTCCACCCCGACCAATTGTTAAAATCCGCGGGTTGTACTACTGCGGAGGTGGATGAACGGTGATCGAGCAGGATTCGAACCCCCGACATCCACAAAGAGTCAAGCGGTTTGACCGATTCGCTTGCGAATCGGAACGACCGAAGGTCGGCCCGGAGGGCGAGGGGCATAGCCCCGAGTAATCCCTCCACCCCGACCAAATTCAGTTTCTAGTGACTAGGCGCTAGTTTCTAGGGGAGACACCTGATGACCGGCGCTCGGTTGGTCGTTGCCACTTTCCTAGGTACTCGATACTCGTATCCTAGATACTGAATATGCGCCCGTAGCTCATTTGGATAGAGCATCGGCCTTTGGGTCGTAACTTGCATTCAAAAGAAGTTACGAAAAGGAGCCTCTGCAGGGAAACGAAACCTGTAGAGTGGATCGCACTATATCGGGGAAACCTTAGCAGCCATGCGGTGAATCATCGTAATGGGCTGATGGCAATCCCGAGGAAACCCATGATGACCCGGTTTCGAGTTGTTTGGAGGATTTGCAAATGATTCCGCATCACATCAAGCAAAAGGGTGATCTAGGTGTTTTGAAGGCTCAGGTGAGTCTGTCGTCTGTTATATCCTGATCCCTAGGATTACGAGAAGTCCGTCACCTTGAGGGTAGAAACACCTAAGAATAATCAGGGCAGAGTGTCAAAATGGCCATTGATTATCGTGGGGTTCCGTAGAGGCCATACGTGCGACACCTGAAACGGTGAAGAGATGGTCCAGACCACAAATGCCCGGGTTTCTGGGCAGCAGTGAAAACTGTAGTGGTAAGCTAAGCCGAGGGTAGCAGGTTCGAATCCTGCCGGGCGTGCCAAATATTTTTGTAATTACTCCGGAGTTTTGGGCTTCGGCGTTTGGCAGGATGAGAACCTGTCACAGGTTTGACCGATTCGCTAGCGAATCGGAACGACCGAATGTGGGCCCGACCGAATTGCCAGGAGCATTTCGGAACATTTCCGCCTAGCGGACAATGGCCCGAAGGGTGGAGGACAGGATGTCCGGAATAAGGGCGAGGGGCGTAGCTCCGAGTAATCCTGCCGGGCGTGCCCTATTTTCTGCTCCGGGCGGCGGGGCGGTGTTCATTTTATTGCCGGGTCATGTATAATCGCGGCCCGGTTTGTTGACCGATGGTGGGCATAGCTTTTGTGCAGGGATGCGCTTATGTCGCGGGAGGACAGGAAGTCCGGAGCGGCCAGTTGGTTGCGCTGTCAGGCTTCACCAGGAATTGGTTTAGACAAATAAGGTTTACAAAAAGGTTTAATGGTGGGCGTAGCTCAGTTGGTAGAGCCCTGGATTGTGATTCCAGTCGTCGTGGGTTCGAGTCCCATCGTCCACCCCACATGTATGATGTGTTTTGGGCGCCCTGCCGAATTGCATCGGATCGACAAGTTTCATAAGGGCCATTAGCTCAATTGGTAGAGCAGTTGACTCTTAATCAATTGGTTCGGGGTTCGAGTCCCTGATGGCCCACCAACATCGAGAGCCCGGCCAATGCCGGGCTTTTTTGTGGCAGTCCCCATTGGCTTGGGACTGATTGGCTTGGGACTGGCCGTTAGCCGGCGATTTCTGTTGTGGCGGTTCGATGCTAAAATAGGCGGATTTATCAGCAAGTTATACTGCTGTGCTTCATGCGCAGGTTCGGATTTTGGGGCGGTGGTGAAATTGGTAGACACGCCAGATTTAGGTTCTGGTGCCGCAAGGTGTGGGAGTTCGAGTCTCCCCCGCCCCACCATATTTTTAACAAATTGAGTGAACTTTTCCGAGTGGAGAAATAGTAATGCAAGTCTCTGTTGAAACGACCAGTGGTCTGGAACGGCGCATGACGGTTACCGTGCCCAAAGAGAATATCGACAACGAGGTGCAAAAGCGCCTGAAAGACCTGGCCAAGCGCGTGAAGATCGACGGCTTTCGTCCCGGCAAGGTGCCCTTCAGCGTGGTGCGCCAGAAATTCTCCGGCCAGGTGAGCCAGGAGGTGATGGGTGAGGTGATGCAGAACAGCTTCTACGAGGCGGTGACCCAGGAAAAACTGCGCCCCGCCGGCATGCCGCTCATCGAGCCGGGCGACAGCAAGGAAGGTTTTGAATTTACCGCCACCTTTGAGGTGTATCCGGAGTTCGAGGTCAAGGGCCTGGAGAAGATCAAGGTGGAGCGCCCGGTGCTGGAGATCAGCGATGAGGACATCGACAAGATGTTGGAGACCATTCGCAAACAGCGCAAGACCTGGCAGGCGGTGGATCGTCCTGCCCAGGAGGGCGACCAGCTCACCATCGATTTCGTCGGCACCCTGGATGGCGAGGAATTCCAGGGCGGTACGGCCCAGCAGGTGAAGATCGAGCTGGGCAGCAAGCGCATGATCCCCGGCTTCGAGGAGCAGTTGATCGGCGCCAAGCCCAGTGACGAGCTGACCCTGGACGTGACCTTCCCCGAGGACTATCACGCCAAGGATCTCGCCGGCAAGGCCGTGCAATTCGCCACCACCGTGCATACCGTGGAAGAGCCGGTGCTGCCGGAGCTCAACGATGAATTCGCCACGGAGTTCGGCATCAAGGAAGGGGGCCTGGAGGCGCTGAAACAGCAGGTGCGTGAAAACATGCAACGCGAGGCGGAACAGACCATCGCCATGCGGGTCAAAGAACAGGTATTCGACGGCCTCATGGGGCTGGATCTGCTGGAAGTGCCCAAGGCGCTGGTGGACGGCGAGATCGAAAACCTGGTGAAGCAGCGTCAGCAGGACATGCAGCAGTACGGCGTGCCGGCGCAGGATGTGGATCCCGCCCAGTTCGAGACCCAGGCACGGCGCCGGGTTTCCCTGGGGCTGATCCTCTCCGAGGTGATCAAGGCCAATGACATTACCGTTCCACCGGCGCGGCTGCGCGAGGCCGTGGAGAAACTGGCCTCCAGCTACGAGTACCCGGAAGAGGTGGTGAAGTATTACTACGCCGATAAGGATCGGCTCAAGGAAGTGGAGAATGTGACGCTGGAGGAAATGGCCGTGGAGCATGTCTTGTCCCAGGCCAAGGTGAGCGACAAAAAGACATCATTTGACGCTTTGATGAATCCCGGGCAGACTGCCAGCTGATCTTTACCCGAGGCCGTGGGCGCCGCAAAGGCCACAACACAAAGGCCACAAACTAGAGAACGCACAGAGAGCCCTACTTCCATGAAAAATCCCTCTTTTTCCAGTATCTACACTGGCACTGATGCCGCCACCCACAGCGAGATCAGTAACCTGAACCTGGTTCCTATCGTGGTGGAGCAATCGGCCCGTGGCGAGCGTTCCTACGACATCTACTCGCGCCTGCTCAAGGAACGAGTGGTCTTTCTGGTGGGACCGGTGGACGACCATGTGGCCAATGTGATCGTGGCGCAGTTGCTGTTTCTGGAATCGGAAAATCCGGACAAGGACATCAGCTTCTACATCAACTCGCCGGGCGGTTCGGTGACTGCCGGCTTGGCCATCTATGACACCATGCAGTTCATCAGCTGTGACGTGAGCACCATGTGCATCGGCCAGGCCGCCAGCATGGGTGCGCTGTTACTCACCGGCGGTGCCAAGGGCAAGCGTTTCTGTCTGCCCCATGCGCGCATGATGATTCATCAGCCTCTGGGTGGCGTGCAGGGCCAGGCTTCGGATATCGAAATCCATGCCAAGGAAATTTTGCTGGTCCGTGAACGACTCAACAAAATTATGGCTCATCACACTGGCCAGGATCTGCAGACCATCGCCCAGGATACCGATCGCGATAATTTCATGAGTGGTGAAGAATCAGTGGCTTACGGGCTGATTGACGAGGTACTCGAGCGCCGTGCGGTACCGGAAAATACCGACATCTAGTGCGGTTGCGGTGCCTGCCGGGTGACGCTAAAGTAAAGCCTGATTCAAGACGATATTCAGTCCATGGGGGACGTGAATTTGCCACCCCCAGGCAATCTCCGAGGTAGACATGAGCGACGACAAGCAAAACAAGGGTGATGACAGCGGCAAGCTGCTGTATTGCTCTTTTTGCGGTAAAAGCCAACACGAAGTACGCAAGCTGATCGCGGGACCCTCCGTGTTCGTGTGTGACGAGTGCGTTGAGCTGTGTAACGACATTATTCGCGAAGAGGTGGATGAAAAGGCGGCCAGCCTGGGCGACAGCAAACTGCCCACGCCCCGCGAGATCAATGCCAGCCTTGACGAATACGTCATCGGCCAGGCTGGCGCCAAAAAGATTCTCTCCGTTGCCGTCTACAACCATTACAAACGGCTCGAGGCCGGCGTCAAAAAAGACGACGTCGAACTGTCGAAGAGCAACATCCTGTTGATCGGACCCACCGGCAGCGGCAAGACCCTGTTGGCGGAGACCCTGGCCCGTCTGCTAAACGTGCCGTTCACCATCGCCGACGCCACCACCCTCACCGAGGCGGGGTACGTGGGCGAGGACGTGGAAAACATTATCCAGAAACTGTTGCAGAAGTGCGACTACGATGTGGAGAAGGCCCAGACCGGTATTGTCTATATCGACGAGATTGACAAGATCTCCCGCAAGTCGGACAACCCCTCCATCACCCGTGACGTGTCGGGCGAGGGCGTGCAACAGGCCCTGCTGAAGCTCATCGAGGGCACCATCGCCTCGGTTCCGCCCCAGGGTGGCCGCAAGCACCCGCAGCAGGAATTCCTGCAGGTCAATACCGCCAACATCCTGTTCATTTGCGGCGGCGCCTTCGATGGCCTGGACCGGGTAATCCGCGATCGCTCGGAAAAGAGCGGTATCGGTTTCTCCGCCACGGTGCAGAGCAAGGATGACCGTAAGAGCATTGGCGAAATCCTCGAAGGCGTGGCTCCGGAGGACCTCACCAAATACGGCCTGATCCCGGAATTCGTGGGCCGTCTGCCGGTGATTGCCACGCTCAAGGAACTGGACGAGGATGCCCTGGTGAAGATCCTCACCGAGCCCAAGAACGCCATCACCAAACAATACGCCAAACTGTTCGAGATGGAAGACTGCGAGCTGGAATTCCGCGAGGAGGCCCTGCATGCCGTGGCTCGCAAGGGCATGGAACGCAAGACCGGCGCCCGCGGCCTGCGCTCCATCCTGGAGAAGGTGCTGCTGGACACCATGTATGACCTGCCCACCCTGGAAGGACTGAGCAAGGTGATCGTGGATGCCGATGTGATCAATAACAAATCCAAGCCCTTGTTGATCTACGAGGGGGGTGAGCAGCACCGCGCGGCTTCCGATTGAGCTAAGTCTCTGATATACAGCAGGTTTGGGGTGAAAACTCCAACCGTTGAGCGAAAATACCGGGTTTTCCCGGTATTTTTTTGTCTGAACACCATAGAATTCCCTTACAAAGCCGGTTTCATCCCGGGAAATGCAGAAAATTCCACGTCAACCCTTGAATTTCACCTGTACAAGCCGCAGATTGGTATCGACAGTGCTAAAGGCGGTCCATAGGTCTGCCGACGAGTAGTACAAGCGCCACGATATTTTGCAAGACCTGCGATGCAGGCAGGTGGCCAATATTGAAATACCTGAGGAAATTCCCACATGTCCGAAAAAGACAAATCATCCGACGTCATCAACGACCAGCCACAACTCATGCCGGTGCTGCCGCTGCGTGACGTGGTGGTGTATCCCTACATGGTCATCCCTCTGTTCGTGGGCCGCGACAAGTCCATTCGCGCCCTGGAGGCGGCCATGGATGACGACAAGCAGATTCTCCTGGCGGCGCAGAAGAACGCCTCCCAGGACGAGCCCGAGCCGGAGGATTTGTACCGCACCGGCACCGTGGCCAACATTCTGCAATTGCTGAAATTGCCCGACGGCACCATCAAGGTGCTGGTGGAGGGCAGTGAGCGCGCCAAGGTGCTCAATTACCTGAGCAGCGATGAGTATTTCCAGGCCCAGGTCAGCCTCACCGAGACCGAGGCCGAGCCCCTGGACGATCGCGAAAGCGAGGTACTGATGCGTTCCGTGCTGGCGCAGTTCGACCAGTACGTGAAACTGAGCAAAAAGGTGCCGCCGGAGATTCTGTCGTCCCTGGCCGGCATCGATGAGCCGGGCCGCCTGGCGGATACCATCGCCGCGCACATGTCGCTGAAGATCGACGAAAAGCAGCACATCCTGGAGATCACCGATGCGCGCAAGCGCCTCGAACACCTGATCGGCCTGATGGAGGCGGAGATCGACCTGTTGCAGGTGGAGAAGCGTATCCGTGGCCGGGTCAAGCGGCAGATGGAAAAAAGCCAGCGCGAGTATTATCTCAACGAACAGATGAAGGCCATCCAGAAAGAGCTGGGTGACATGGACGAGGGCCACAACGAGCTGGACGAACTGGCGGCGAAGATCGAAAAGGCCGGCATGTCAAAAGAGGCCAAGGAAAAGGCAGAGACCGAGCTGAACAAGCTGAAGATGATGTCGCCCATGTCCGCCGAGGCCACGGTGGTGCGCAATTACATCGATTGGCTGGTGAATGTGCCGTGGAAGAAGCGCACCAAGGTGCGTCACGACCTCAGCAGGGCCATGGAGGTGCTGGAGGCGGATCACTACGGCCTGGAGAAGGTCAAGGAACGCATCCTCGAGTATCTCGCCGTGCAGCAGCGCGCGAAAAAGGTGAAGGGCCCGATCCTCTGCCTGGTGGGACCGCCCGGGGTGGGCAAGACCTCCCTGGGCAAGTCCATTGCGCGCGCCACCAATCGCAAGTTCATTCGCATGTCCCTGGGTGGGGTGCGCGATGAGGCCGAGATCCGTGGCCATCGTCGTACCTACATCGGCGCCATGCCGGGCAAGATCATCCAGAACCTGTGCAAGGTGGAGACCCGTAACCCGTTGTACCTGCTGGACGAGCTGGACAAGATGTCAATGGACTTCCGTGGCGATCCGGCCTCGGCCCTGCTGGAGGTGCTGGACCCCGAGCAGAACAACAGCTTCAACGATCACTATCTGGAAGTGGACTACGACCTGTCCGACGTGATGTTCGTGGCCACCGCCAACTCACTGAACATTCCCGGTCCGCTGCTGGACCGCATGGAGGTGATTCGTCTCGCCGGTTACACGGAAGACGAGAAGGTGAACATCGCCGAGCGTTATCTGCTGAAAAAGCAGATCAAGTCCGCGGGGCTCAAGGACGAGGAGATCCACGTCAGTGAATCGGCGATCCGCGACATCATTCGCTATTACACCCGCGAGGCGGGCGTGCGTAACCTGGAGCGGGAGATCTCCAAGATCTGCCGCAAGGTGGTAAAGCAGATCCTGCTCAAGCCGGATACCAAGAAGGTTAACGTGACCTCGCGCAACCTGGAAAAATTCCTCGGCGTGAGGCGCTTCCGCTTCGGCTCCGCCGAGGAGACGGATCAGATCGGGCAGGTCACCGGCCTGGCCTGGACCGAGGTGGGCGGCGAACTGCTCACCATCGAGGCGGTGAAGATGCCGGGCAAGGGCAAGCACACCGTCACCGGGCAACTGGGTGACGTGATGAAGGAGTCCGTGCAGGCGGCCATGAGCGTGGTGCGCAGCCGGGCCAAGGCCCTGGGGCTGGATCCCGAGTTCTACAGCGAAACGGATATTCACATTCACGTGCCCGAAGGGGCGGTGCCCAAGGATGGTCCCAGTGCCGGTGTGGGCATGTGCACGGCCCTGGTCTCGGTATTGACCGATATTCCGGTACGGGCCGATGTGGCCATGACCGGAGAGATCACCCTGCGCGGTGAGGTGTTGCCCATCGGCGGCCTGAAGGAGAAACTGCTGGCGGCCCACCGTGGTGGTATCAAGACGGTGTTGATCCCCGAGGAAAATACCCGGGATCTGAAAGATATTCCCAAGAATATCAAGCAGAGTCTGGATATTCGTCCGGTGCGATGGATCGACGAAGTGCTGGAAGTGGCGTTGCAACACATGCCCGAGCCCCTTCCGGAAGGCAAAGTGGTCGCAGGAGACAAGTCGTCAAAAGGTAAAACGATTCACGCCCACTAAAACTCATCGAGTCAGTGGTATTTAAAAAACCGTCTACGGTATTCCGTAGGCGGTTTTTTGTCCCAGGGGGAGGGGTTTCCGTGCTGTGAAAAAAGGGGTGAAAATGCCATTAATTCCTCTCTAATGCCCATGAATCCTTGACATGGGGGAATCGCCATTGGTATAAATCCTTGCGAATCGCGCCAGCCGCCATTAACCGATGCGCCCACCAATGGCATCTACAATCAAAAACTGAACCGGCGGCATTTTTCTGGGCCACACGCGAATTTCAATCACAGCACATAATAACCACACAGAGAGGTGTTCTAAGTGAATAAAGCCGAATTGATCGATGCAGTAGCAGACAGTGCCGATATCTCCAAGGCCTCGGCCACCCGTGCCGTTGACGGCATGGTGGAAGCCATTACCAGCGCATTGCAAAAAGGGGATCAGGTTGCCCTGGTGGGCTTTGGTACCTTCAGCGTGAAGGCCCGCGCCGCCCGTACCGGCCGTAATCCCCGCACCGGCGAAGCCATTCAAATCAAGGCCTCCAATAATCCGACATTCAAGGCTGGCAAAGCACTGAAAGATGCCGTAAACTAGTCGGCTTTCCCAGGGTGCTTAGCTCAGTTGGGAGAGCGTCGCCCTTACAAGGCGAATGTCGGGGGTTCAAGTCCCTCAGCACCCACCATTAAGTCCCGAATTAAGACCTGAATTTCAGGCATAAATTTACGGACCGAGATGAATGGGTAAACCAGGTTTTGTTGGGGAGTGGTAGTTCAGTTGGTTAGAATACCGGCCTGTCACGCCGGGGGTCGCGGGTTCGAGTCCCGTCCACTCCGCCACTACTAGATTTGTGTAGTCAAACGGGGCGTTCCTATCTGAAGTGGGGACGCCTTTTTTGTTTTCTGCGGCGTACTTTATTGCAGCCATGATTGTTATTAGCGCGTAAAATACCACCGCACGAACTTTTGTTGGTAGCCATAATCTGACAACAATACTGACAAACGAAGCTAACAGAATAAAAGCTAACAGGCCCTAACAATGGCCCTTAACGATTTTTAATCTTCTTTAAACACCACGTAACGACACTACGTAACAAGCGCGAAGAAAACATATGCTGCATTTTATTCGAGAACGCGCCCAGGGTTGGATCGCCTGGGTCATCGTCGGTCTGCTGATCATTCCTTTTGCCCTATGGGGCATCAACCAGTACTTCGGCAATGGAGGCAAGCTGGTGGCCGCCACTGTCAATGGTGAGGAAATAAGCCAGAGCGATTTTCAAACGGCCTTTTATGAGCAACGCAGTCGCATGCAGGAAATGCTCGGTAGCCAGTACGATGCGCAGCTGTTTGATCCACAGATCAAAAAGCGGGTTATCAACGAACTGGTGGATCGTGAGCTGCTCCTGCAGCATGCCGAAGACATGGGCTTTCGGGTAAGCGATGAGACCGTGGTGGCCACTATTCAGAGCATTGATGCCTTCCGTGAAGATGGGGTCTTTTCCGCCAGTCTCTATCAACAACAATTACAAACCCAGGGGCAGTCACCCGCCAGCTTCGAACGGCGTGTGAAACGCATGATGCTCGCAGGTCAGTTGCCCGATGGTCTAGCAGTTTCTATATTCATCACCGATGCAGAACTTGCGCGAATGATCAAGCTGGAAAAACAACAGCGGGATTTTCAGTTTTTCACATTGTCGACGGCAAATTACAGCGATGAAGCCAGTGTCGATGATGCGGCCATCAAAGCCTATTACGAGCAACATGTGGAACGTTTCATGACGCCGGAAAAGGTGCGCGTGGAATACGTGGAGTTATCTGCCTCAGGACTGAAGAGTGACAAGGAACCCACCGAAGAAGAGCTGCGTGAGTTTTACGAGGCAAACAAAGATCAATACGGAACACCGGAAGAACGTCGGGCCAGTCACATCCTGATCCAGCTGGACGAGGGCGCTGATGAGGCAGCCGTGGAAGCGGCACGAAAAAAGGCCGAAGCCTTGGTCGCCAGGCTGCGTGCTGGTGAGTCCTTCGAAAAGCTGGCAAAGGAAAATTCCGATGACCCGGGTTCTGCGGAAACGGGTGGCGATCTCGGTTTCTTTGGTCGCGGCGTCATGGAGCCGGATTTCGAGTCAGCGGCGTTTTCCATGAAAAAGGGCGAGATCAGTGATCCTATTCTCACCTCCTTTGGTTATCACATCATCAAGCTGACAGATATCCGCGGTGGCGCATCCAAGTCCTTTGACGAAGTGCGGGATGAGATTCGCGAACAATTCAAACGCGATGCGAAGGAACGTAAATACTTTGAGCTGGCGGATAAACTGACCAACCTGGCCTACGAGAGTCCGGATTCGCTCAGTGAGGTTGCCGATACCCTGGGACTGGAACTCAAGCAGAGTCCGTATTTCACCCGCCGCGGTGGCCCGGGTATCTTTGCCAATCCGAAGGTGCTCGCTTTGGCCTTCAGTGATGAAGTATTGAAACAGGGTTACAACAGCGAACCCATCGAATTGGGTGAGAATCATGTCGTAGTATTGCGCCTGCTGGATCACCAGGAGGCGGCTCGGCGTCCGCTGGAAGAGGTCAAGGAACAGGTCAAGCAATTGCTGGTGCAGGAAAAAGCCCGGGAGGCGGTGAAGGCTGCGGGTGAAAAGGCCGTGCAACAGCTGCGGGGCGGAGAATCCTCTGACACGGTATTGCAAAATCTCTCTGCAAAGTGGCAGGCCGCCAAAGCGGTGTTGCGTGATGCCAAGTCACCGGATGCAGCTATCGTCCGCCAGGCCTTCCGTTTGAACCGTCCCAGCTCAGCTGATTCACCCGAGTATGGTGGCGTGGTACTGGCATCCGGCGATTATGCGGTGATTCGCCTGGACAAGGTGGTGGATGGGGATCCCACCAAGTTGGATGCCGCTGAGAAAACCAAGCTCAGGCGTCAGCTGGCAGGCGAGCAGGGTGCCAATGCCCAAATGCATCTTATTGCCGCACTACGCGCCAAGGCCAAGATCAATATCCAGGCTGACGACTTGTAGTTATTAAGAGTCTCAAAATTGAATTAACAGACATCGGTGAGCATTCGCCCAGCTCGGGAATGCCCGAAGTGTCAGTGAGTAAACGCGGGCTAATCCCATAGCGCCTTTTACCACACCAGATACTGTGGGAGCGCCTTTCCAGGCGCAATTCGCGCCTGGAAAGGCGCTCCCACGCGGGGAATTAACTCCGTAGCAAGTATTTTGAGACGATTATTAACCCGGCAATAATAATGCCTGGTTAATAATAATAGCCTGAATCCCTGTGTAGAGGATTGTCCCCATGTTGAAACTCAAGCTGCATTGGCAAATCCTCATCGCCCTGGTGCTTGCGGTGATCGCGGGCAACCTCACCGGCACAGATGCCAGTCTGTTCGGTATCAGCTTCTTTTCCGTTTATCAGTTCATCGGCAGCCTGTTTCTCAATGCGCTGAAAATGCTCATTGTGCCGCTGATCGTCTCTTCCATCATCGTGGGTATCGCCGGCATCGGTGGCGGTGATGCACTGGGGCGTCTAGGCGGCAAGACCCTGTTGTATTACATGAGCACCAGTCTCATCGCCATTCTCATCGGCCTGTTGATGGTCAACATGGTGGCGCCGGGGATCGTCGACGGTGAGCCGGCCAGGGACATGATCGGCTTGACCGGCAATGTCGATGACATCAAGGGCAAGGTGGAGGGCAAGGGCGCCGGTGACGTGGTGGACGTGTTCCTGCGCATGGTGCCCACCAATATCGTCGCCGCCGCGGCCAATGGGCAAATGCTGGGGCTGATCTTTTTCAGCCTGTTGTTCGGTTTTTTTCTCACCAAGATCCAGGAGGCCTACGCCGAGTCCTTGTACAACTTCTGGCAGGGCGTGTACGAGGTGATGATGCTGATCACCGACTGGGTGATGAAGTTCGCGCCCATCGGTGTGTTCGCCCTGGTGGCCAAGGTGGTGGCCACCACGGGCTTCGACGCCTTCAAGCCGCTGGCGCTGTTTTTCGTTACCGTGGTGTTTGCCCTGGCGCTGCATTTTTTTGTGGTCATGCCCCTGCTGCTGCGCCTGATCGGGCGGGTGAATCCCTGGCGGCATTATCGTGCCATGCTGCCGGCCCTGCTCACCGCCTTTTCCACCAGCTCGTCTTCGGCCACCCTGCCCATGACCCTGGAGTGCGTGGAAAAGAACGCCGGTGTGTCCAACAAGACCTCCAGCTTCGTGCTGCCCCTGGGGGCCACCATCAACATGGATGGCACGGCCCTGTACGAGTGTGTGGCGGCCATCTTTATCGCCCAGGCCTATGGCATCGAGTTGAGTTTTGCCACCCAGTTCACCATCGTCCTGGTGGCCCTGTTGACCTCCATTGGCGTGGCGGGGATTCCTGCGGCCAGCCTGGTGGCCATTTCCATAATCCTCGCCACCATCGGCCTGCCGGTGGAGGCCATCGGTCTGATCCTCGCCGTGGATCGCGTGCTGGACATGTGCCGCACCACGGTGAATGTGTTCAGTGATTCCTGCGGTGCGGTGGTGATTGCCCGCTCGGAGGGGGAGCAGGGTATTTTGCAGGGAAAAATCTAGCGCAAAGGCTAAACATCAAATGCCAGGACGAAAGGGCGCAAAGAAAAACTGCCTGGCTTGAAAAGTGTTTTTTTTAATCTCTTTAAAAGAACTACTTCAGCACTATTATTATCCTGTGGGAGCGCCTTTCCAGGCGCGATTCGCGCCTGGAAAGGCGCTCCCACACGGGGAAACAACCCTGTAGCAGCGTTGAATAAGCCGACCCCGCGCGCCGTTATAGCTGCGCCATGCCGGTGATGTTGTAACCGCCGTCCACATAGGTGATCTCGCCGGTGATGCCCGAGGCCAGATCGGAGCAGAGGAAGGCGGCGGTGTTGCCCACTTCCTCGATGGTTACATTGCGCCGCAGCGGCGTGTTCTGTGCGCTGTAGTTCAACATGGACTTGAAGTTCTTGATGCCGGCGGCGGCCAGGGTGCGAATGGGGCCGGCGGAGATGCAGTTGACGCGGATGTTTTCCGGTCCCAGGTTGGCGGCCATGTAACGCACGTTGGCCTCCAGGCTGGCCTTGGCCAGGCCCATGACGTTGTAGTTGGGCAGCACCCGCTCGGCGCCGAGGTAGCTCAGTGTGAGCAGGGCGGCATTGCGCCCCTGCATCATGTTGCGCCCGGCCTTGGCCAGGGCGGCGAAGCTGTAGGAACTGATCTCGTGGGCGGTGTTGAAGCCGGCACGGGTGACGCTGTCCAGGTATTCGCCCTCCAGTTCCTCGCGCGGCGCGTAGGCCACGGAGTGGATGAGGATGTCCAGGTGGTCCCAGTAGTCGTCCAGTTTTTCGAACAGGCTGTCGATTTGCTCGTCACTGGCCACGTCGCAGGGCAGGACGATCTCCGAGTCGCATTCCGCGGCGAGTTTTTCCACCCGGTCGGCCAGTTTGTCGTTCTGGTAGGTGAAGGCCAGTTCCGCGCCTTCACGGTGCATGGCTTGGGCGATGCCCCAGGCGATGGAGCGATTGCTGGCGCAGCCGACGATCAGCGCCTTTTTGCCGTCTAAGAATCCCATGGTGGATTTCCTTTTATTATCTGATTGCTGTCTGGTTATTGTCCGGTGTCTGGATAGCAGGGCAGGGGCGCAAAACGCGGCCACCGGTGAACCCTCCTCGAGCAGGCGTATTATACGCAATGAGCAGGCAAAAGTGATGGCTTTTATTGAGTGTAAGCGTTTGATTCCGGGGCCGGATAGTGGCAGTTTACGCTGTGTGTTCCAAGATGCCGGAGAGTGGGAATTGACGTTTGAGCTGTGGGGGATCTGAGTGGTCTATCCTGACCGAAACAAGACCACGCGCAGCTCGATTCAGTGGCTGGCCCTGTTTGCCGTGTTGCTGTTCCTGTTGACCGCCTGTGGCGATGATATCTGGAACAGCCCTTATCCGGCTGCCGAAGCGCAGCAGAATATCTTTTATTCCGCTTTCAGTCTGCGCCCTAAACACCTCGATCCGGCGCGCTCCTACAGCTCCAACGAGGTGGTGTTCACCGGGCAGATCTACGAGCCGCCCCTGCAGTATCACTATCTCAAGCGGCCCTACACGCTGATTCCCCTTACCGCCACCGAGGTGCCACGTCCCTATTTCGAGGACAGCCAGGGCCGGCGTCTGCCGTCGGACGCTCCCACCGAACAGATCGCCTACAGTGTCTACGAGATTCACATCCAGCCGGGCATTCGTTATCAGCCCCACCCGGCCTTTGCCAGGGACGCCTCGGGCCAGGCCCTTTACCTCGAGCTGACCGCCCGTGACCTGGCAGGCATCGATCAGCTGAGCGACTTTCCGCAGACCGGCAGCCGCGAACTGGTGGCAGCCGATTACGTCTACCAGATCAAGCGCCTGGCTCACCCCAAACTACATTCGCCTATTTATGGTTTGATGGCGGAATACATCGTCGGCCTGCGCGACTATGCCAGAACCCTGAGTGAGGTGGTGAAGGGCTGGAAGGGGGATGACCAGGCGCGGCATTTTCTCAACCTGCATGACTATCCCCTGGCGGGCGTCGAGGTGGTGGACCGTTACACCTATCGCATTCGTTTGCAGGGCCGGTATCCGCAGTTCGTCTACTGGCTGGCCATGCCCTTTTTTGCGCCGCTGCCGGTGGAGGCCGACCGCTTCTATTCCCAGCCGGGCATGCAGGCGAAAAACCTCACCCTGGACTGGTACCCCGTGGGCACCGGTCCCTACATGCTCACGGTGAACAACCCCAATCGCAAGATGGTCATGATGCGTAATCCCCATTTCCATGGCGAAAGCTACCCACAGGAAGGCGAGTCCGGTGATGAGGCAAAAGGATTGTTGAAGGATGCAGGCAGGCCGCTGCCCTTTATCGACAAGGTGATCTTCAGCCTGGAGAAGGAAGACATCCCTACCTGGAACAAATTCCTCCAGGGTTACTACGATGCCTCGGGTATCAGTTCGGACAGTTTTGATCAGGCCATCCAGGTCTCCGGCCAGGGCGAGGCAGGACTCACCGACGCCATGCGCGCCAAGGGCATTCATTTGTCCACTGGGGTGGCCGCCTCCACCTATTACATGGGTTTCAACATGCGCGACCCGGTGGTGGGCGGGCTGAGCGAAAAGGCCCGCAAGCTGCGTCAGGCCATCTCCATTGCCGTGGATTACGACGAGTTTATTTCCATTTTCCTCAATGGCCGGGGCATTCCGGCCCAGGGCCCACTGCCGCCGGGGATTACCGGCTACCAGGGTGGTAGGGCGGGAGTGAACCCCTATGTCTATGAATGGGTGGGAGATGAGAAAAACGGCAAGCTCAAGCGCAAATCCATCACCGAGGCCAAACGTCTGTTGGCGGAGGCCGGCTATCCGGAAGGGCGGGATATCGTCACCGGTAAGCCGTTGATCATCCATCTCGATGCCACCGGCGGCGGGCCAGACGACAAGGCGCGCTTCGACTGGCTGCGCAAGCAGTTCGCGAAGATCGATTTGCAGTTAGACATCCGCTCCACGGACTACAACCGCTTCCAGGAAAAAATGCTCAAGGGCACCGCGCAATTGTTCCAGTGGGGCTGGAATGCCGATTATCCAGATCCAGAGAATTTCTTTTTTCTGTTATACGGACCCAATGCCAAGGCGGGCAAGAATGGCGAGAATGCCGCCAATTATGAAAACCCTGAATTTGACCGCTTGTTCGGGCAAATGAAGAACATGCCCAACGGCCCGCGGCGGCTCAAACTGATCCGGCAAATGGTGGAGATCGTACAGCGGGACGCTCCCTGGATCTGGGGTTTGCATCCAAAAAAATTCAGCCTGTACCATGCCTGGCTACATAATGTGAAACCCAACGACATGGCCAACAACACGTTGAAGTACAAACGCATCGATCCCCGGTTGCGCGCACAAAAGCGCCGGGAATGGAACAGGCCGGTGATCTGGCCCCTGGTGCTCACCGCCGTGTTGCTGGTGTTGGCGTTTATTCCGGCGTTGATGCTTTATCGGCGTAAACTGCATTCGCGGGGGCTGCACTAATGCTCGCTTATATCGTGCGCCGCAGCCTGTACGCCATCCCCATCCTGATTGGCGTCAATCTGCTCACCTTCTGGTTGTTCTTCGTGGTCAACAGTCCGGACGACATGGCGCGCATGCAATTGGGACAGAAGCGAGTCACCCCCGAGGCCATCGAAAAATGGAAGGCCGAGCGTGGCTATGACAAGCCCCTGTTATTCAATAGCGAAGCGCCAGGTCTGGCATCGCTGACTCACACCATCTTTTTCGAGAAATCCGTGCGCCTGTTCGTGTTCGACTTCGGTAGTGCCGATGATGGCCGTGACATCGCTCATGATATTCAGCAACGGATGTTCCCCAGTCTGGCCCTGGCCATCCCAGTTTTTCTGGTGGGCCTGCTACTGAACATCAGCATTGCCCTGATCATCGCCTTTTTCCGCGCCACCTATATTGACCACATGGGAGTGATTCTCAGCGTCATGCTGATGTCCATCTCCGCGCTGTTTTATATCATCGGCGGGCAGTTCCTGGTGAGCAAGCTCCTCCACCTGGTGCCTATTTCCGGTTATGAGGGCGGCTGGTCTGCGATCAAGTTTCTCATCTTGCCGGTGCTCGTCGGCGTGGTGGGTGGCATCGGCGCCGGTACCCGCTGGTATCGCACCATTTTTCTCGAGGAGATCAACAAGGACTATGTGCGCACCGCGCGGGCCAAGGGCCTGGCGGAGCGTGTGGTGTTGTTTAAGCACGTATTGAAGAACGCCATGATCCCCATTTTGACCGGTGTGGTGGTGACTATCCCGCTGCTGTTCATGGGCAGCCTGATCACCGAATCCTTCTTCGGCATCCCCGGCCTGGGCAGTTACACCATCGATGCGATTCGCGCCCAGGACTTCGCCATCGTGCGTTCCATGGTGTTTCTCGGCTCGGTGCTGTACATCCTTGGCCTGCTGTTGACGGATCTTTCCTATACCCTGGTGGATCCGCGGGTGCGTCTTTCATGAGCTGGTTACGACGTCATCCCGCGCTGAGTGTCTTTATCATGATGCTGGCCGTCGTTGTGGCGGGAATGTGGCTGCTGCCGGTAAAGCCGGTACTGTTGTGGACCGATGCCCTGGTCTACCTGTTGATCATCACTCTCGTGAGTTTCTTCACCTATGTGCGCAGCCGCGAGCATTTGCTCAGCCCCTGGCGACAGGTGGTGCGGCGTCCCCTGGCGGCCATGGCCATGGTGGTACTGGCCGCCTATGTCTCGGTGGGGCTGCTGGATTCCATTCATTTTCGCAAGGCCCTGCCCCTGCAAGATGGCGCCACCCAGGTGGATTATTCCGTGGAGGTGTTGAGTCTGCTGGATGTGCTGGCCGGCCCGTTGCGCAAGCAGTTGGAAAAGACCTATTCCGCGCCCCTGGCGGCCCATTTGTTCACCAAGGAACTGGTGGAGCAGGCCGATGGCAGCATCATCCGTGGCTATCCGCGCCTTGAGTACGGTGGGCGTCATCTGCGTGATCCCGCGGCCCAGCGCACGGCGGACATCCTGCAACGCGCGGCCCTGGCCCTGGGGCAGGGACTGTTGCTGTGGCTGGTGTTGTCTTCCCTGTGGCTGGCCTGGCTGGCGCGACGCCATCACTGTTCATTCCCGGACTTTACGCGGCAGATGATCGTGGGGCAGACACAGATTCCCTGGCGCGTGATCCTGGCCACCCTGGGGGTGTTGGTCCTGCTGTTGATGATCATCCTCCAGCTGGGCGTGGCCTATCACCTGCTGGGTACCGACAAGGTGGGCAACGATGTGCTGTATCTGAGCATCAAGAGCATTCGCACCGGGCTGGTGATCGGTACCCTGACCACCCTCATCATGCTGCCCTTCGCCGTGTTGCTGGGTATCATGGCCGGGCATTTTCGCGGCTGGGTGGATGACGTGATCCAGTACATCTACACCACGCTGAACTCCATCCCTGGCGTGTTGCTCATCGCCGCGGCCATTCTCTCCGTGGACCTGTTCATCAGCAACAATCAGGCACTGTTCGAAACGGTGGTGGAACGTGCCGACATTCGCTTGTTGTTCCTGTGCATTATCCTGGGCATCACCAGCTGGACCGGCCTGTGCCGCCTGCTGCGCGGCGAGACCCTCAAGCTGCGTGAGCTGGATTACATCCAGGCGGCCACGGCCTTTGGGGTGAGCAATGCCAAGATCATCAGCCGCCACATTCTGCCCAACGTGATGCATATCGTGCTGATTTCCGTGGTGCTGGACTTCAGCGGCCTGGTGCTGGCGGAGGCGGTGCTGTCCTACGTGGGGGTGGGCGTGGATCCAAGCATGGCCAGCTGGGGCAACATGATCAACAGCGCGCGCCTGGAAATGGCGCGGGAACCGGTGGTGTGGTGGTCGCTGGTGGCGGCCTTCTGGTTCATGTTCATCCTGGTGCTGGCGGCCAACGTGTTTTCCGATGCGGTGCGCGATGCCTTTGATCCGCGGGTCAGTGGCTGATTAAAGTAGATCTGTTTTTGCTGAAAAAGCATCGCACAACAGCAATCGCAGACATTGCCGGGCAAACGCCTGCTTGGGAATGCCTGAAGGGTTAAAACCGTAGGAGCGCCTTTCCAGGCGCGATTCGCGCCTGGAAAGGCGCTCCTACACGGAGATCATAATGCTGGGGTAATTTTTTGAGACGATTGATAGCTTACAGGCAGAGGAAATAATGAGAACAACGCAATGAGCAAACCCTTACTGCAAATAGACAACCTGCAAACCAGCTTCGCCACGGCGCAGGGCCTGGTGCGGGCGGTGGACGGCATCAGTCTGGCGATCCACAAGGGACAGACCTTTGCCCTGCTGGGGGAGTCGGGTTGCGGCAAGTCCATGACCGCGCTGTCCGTCATGCGTCTGCTGCCGGAGCCCGCCGGGCGCATCACCGGGGGCAGCATCCGCCTCAACGGGGATGACTTGTTGCAGTTACCCGAGGTGGCCATGCGCCAGGTGAGGGGCAAGCGCATCGCGATGATCTTTCAGGAACCCATGACCAGCCTCAACCCGGTGCTCACCATCGGCCAGCAGATAGGCGAATGCGTGCTGCAACAGGGCGCGGCCCATAGCAAACGCCGCGTGCTGGAACTGCTGGAGGCGGTGGGCATTCCCGATCCCGCGCAACGCTACAACGAATACCCGCATCAGCTCTCCGGCGGCATGAAGCAGCGCATCATGATCGCCATGGCCCTGGCCGGGGAACCGGACCTGCTGATCGCCGACGAGCCCACCACGGCGCTGGATGTGACCATCCAGGCCCAGGTGCTGGACCTCATGCGCAGGTTACAGCAGGACATGGGCATGGCCATTTTGTTGATCACTCACGACCTCGGCGTGGTGGCGGAAATGGCCGACCGCGTGGCCGTGATGTACGCCGGGCAGATCGTCGAGGAGGCCGAGCGTGACGCCTTCTTTGCGCGGCCGCAGCATCCCTATGCGCAAAAACTGTTTGCCTCATTGCCCGACATGGAAAAACGCGGCGAGCGCCTGGCCATCATCCCGGGCCATGTGCCGTCCCTGGCCACCAGGTTCACCGGTTGCCGCTTCGTGGAGCGGTGTGACCAGGCCATGGATGTCTGTCACCACGAGGTGCCGGTGTGGATGGCGGGAGAGGCCGGTAGCGGGGTGCGTTGTCATCGCTACGATACCCGCTACGCCGCGCAGTTTACTACCAAACAGACAGCGCAGGCCGCGCCGAGCCAAACCCGGCAACAGGCCATGGAGGGCAAGACCCCCCTGCTCACGGTGGAAGGGCTCAAGGTGCATTTCCCCATTCACAAGGGACTGCTGCGGCGGGTGGTGAATCATGTCAAGGCGGTGGACGATGTGTCCATGGCCATTCCCGAGCGTCACACCCTGGCCCTGGTGGGGGAATCCGGCTGCGGCAAGACCACGGCGGGCAAGAGCATCCTGCAACTGGTGAAACCCACCGCCGGCCGGGTGCGGTTTCAGGACGTGGAACTCAGTGCCCTGTCCGCGGCGCAGTTGCGCCCGCACCGCAGCGATATCCAGATCATCTTCCAGGATCCCTTTTCCTCCATGAACCCGCGCATGATGATCATGGACATCATCGAGGAAGGCATGATCACCCAGGGCATCGGCGGCGATGCCCGGGCGCGGGCCCGGCGGGTGGATGAGTTGCTGGAACAGGTGGGCCTGTCGGCGGAGGTGAAACACCGTTATCCCCACGAGTTCTCCGGCGGTCAGCGTCAGCGCATCTGTATCGCCCGCGCCCTGGCGGTGGAACCCAAACTGATCGTCTGCGACGAGCCCACCAGCGCCCTGGATGTCTCCGTGCAGGCGCAGATCCTCAACCTGTTGAAAGACCTGCAGGACGAACTGGGCCTGGCCTACCTGTTCATCACCCACGACCTGTCCGTGGTGGAATACCTGGCCCATGAGGTGGCGGTGATGTATCTCGGGCGCATCGTCGAGCAGGGCAGTGTGCAGGCGGTGATGGAAAATCCCCTGCATCCCTACACCAGGGCGTTATTGGCCGCGGTGCCGGTGATCGAGACCTCCGCCGACGGCAGCGAGCGCAGCATCGTCAGTGTGCAGGGGGAGATGCCGTCACCCATCAACCCGCCGAGCGGTTGTCACTTTCATCCGCGCTGTGAACAGGCCATGGCGGAATGCGCACAAGCCTATCCGCCAACAAGCCAGATGGACGACGGGCACAGGGTGCGTTGTTATCTCTACGAGAGCGGGTAACTCCGTAGGGTGGGCACGTGGTAGGTGCCCACGGGGTGACCATTCGATAACGCGTGGGCACGGTTTTTGTGCCCACGCGTAGCGTTATTCCCCACATTGCAGACCCTCAACGGCGGAATCCCTCAATGCCCAATCCCATGGATATTTTCCTTCTCTGACATATCGCTGAAAGGTTGAATATGGCCATTGTATTGGGGCTTCACACAAGCCGTGTTTTACCGGGTTGTAATGAATATAATCAATGTGCCGATGGAAATCTTCCTGGTCGCGTATCTGATGTTCCCAGAAACGTCGTTGCCATACTGTCGATTCTCGGTGTTTTTTCTTGGAGATGGATAGCTGCCCGTTGTATGTGTAGTGATCTCTGCACGCTATGCTCACATATCGTTTGATTTTTCCCCAACGTACCGAGAAATTCGCATCGCCTTTGGGTAATGTCCAGACACAATGTAGATGATCTGGCATCAGAACCCAGGCGTCTATTTTAAAAGGGTATTGCTGACGGGTTTTCTCAATGGCGATTCGTAATGCGTTGCGGAATATGTCATCACACAGGATGGTTTTTCGGTGATAACTCACCACAGTAAAAAAATAACAGCCGCCTGCCGTTTGTGCGCGACGATAATGGGACATGGCATTCCGTTGCTTTGAGACTTGTCATTCCTTTAGTTACGCGTGGGCACAAACCACGTGCCCACCCTACAGGGTGTTGTCGGTAGGGTGGGCACGTGGTTTGTGCCCACGCGGCATCTACAATTTTACCATGCAGGTCAGGACTGCTGCGTCACATCCACGTACAGGGTCAGGCGTTGCCCCGGTTGCAGGTACTTGCCTTTCTTGAGGGAATTCCAGCGCCGCAGCTTGCGCACGGTGACGCTGAATTTTTGCGCGATGCGCGCCAGTGAGTCGCCCTTGCGCACCCGGTAGTGCACCTGCTGGCGGGTGACGCTGCGCGGCATGGCGACGAATTGCCGGCTGGCGAGGTTGCGGGACTTGCTCCACACCACCAGGCGCTGGCCGGGTTTGAGGGCATCCTTGGGCGACATGCCGTTCCAGCGGGCCAGTTGGCTGACCTTTACCTTGTACTTGCGGGAGATGTCCCAGAAGGTGTCGCCGCGTTTCACGGTGTGGGTGATCTTGTAGCCGCTGCGCTTGGTGTTTTGCAGGGCCGCGCGGCGGCGGTCTTCGCTCAGGTAGTGTTTGAGGTTCTTGGTGGCCACCGGGATGATGATGCTTTGCCCGGCGCGGATCCATTTGTCGTGGATGTTGTTGACCTCCTGCAGCAGGGCCACGGAGGTCTGGTATTTGCGCGCGATGTGGCCGAGGGTCTCGCCCTCGCGGATGCGGTGACGCTCCCAGCGCACACGGTTTTTCTTGTCCACCCTGGCCAGGGCCTCGCGGAACGGCTGTGCCTTGTCCCGGGGCAGGGAAAGGATGTGCGGCCCGCGGGGGTCGGTGGCCCAGCGGTTGAAGGCGGGGTTGAGCTGGTACATGGTTTCGATGGGCAGGCCGGCCAGTTCCGCGGCCAGGGCCAGGTCGATCTGCCCGCCGATGTCCACGTGCTCGAGATAGGGCTCGTCGGGGATGGAGGCCAGTTGCACCCCCAGGGCCTGGGGTTTTTGTACGATGGCGCTGATGGCCAGCAGCTTGGGCACATAGCCCTGGGTTTCGTCCGGCAGGTCCAGGGACCAGAAGTCCGTGGGCTTGCCCTTGCGCCTGTTCTTTTTCACGGCGCGGGCCACGCGGCCCTCGCCGGTGTTGTAGGAGGCCAGGGCCAGCAGCCAGTCGCCATCGAAGCGCTTGTGCAGGCGCTGCAGGTAATCCAGGGCGGCGCGGGTGGCCTTGGGCACGTCGCGGCGGCCGTCGTACCACCAGTTCTGTTTCAGGCCGTAGCGCTTGCCGGTGGCGGGGATGAATTGCCAGATGCCGGCGGCGCGGCCGGGGGAATAGGCGAAGGGTTGAAAGGCGCTCTCCACGATGGGCAGCAGGGCGATCTCCAGGGGCATGCCACGGGC
>DRKQ01000258.1 GCA_011051685.1 Gammaproteobacteria bacterium | reverse complement strand
TATCTTGAAAACACTGTGGAGGATTCATCCATGCAGCACGTCAAAAAAGCACAACAGGGCTTCACCCTCATCGAACTGATGATCGTGGTTGCCATCATCGGCATCCTGGCCGCCATCGCTATTCCGGCCTATCAGGATTACACCAAGCGTGCCCATGTCTCTGAAGGCATGAGCTTAGCCGGCTCTGCCAAGGCTGCAGTTGCCGAGTACTATTCCTCACAAGGTGTCTGGCCAAACAACAATGCCTCTGCCGGCTTAGCCGCGGCGGCCAGCATCTCAGGCAACGCGGTCACTTCTGTTGCTGTGAACAACAGCACTGTGACCATTACTTACAACGCCCGCGTAAATAACGGCTCTACCGTTATCATGCGCGCAACCGATAGGAATGGCTCCATTACGTGGGCATGCAACCTTGGTGATCTCCAGGATAAGTACTTACCTGCAAACTGCCGCTAAAGAAGATCTGTGGTGGCCCACATTATGGTGGGCCACCCCTTTCCTTACCCGCCATCGGCTTCCCTCAACACCCAATATGTCCTTCATTGCCCCAACAGCACGCGGCTTTACCCTCATCGAACTGATGATCGTGGTTGCCATCATCGGCATCCTGGCCGCCATAGCCATTCCAGCTTATCAGGACTACACCAAGCGGGCCTATGTGGCCGAAGCATTAAACGTAGCCTCTGGGGCAAAACGAGGCATATGGGACTATTTTTCGGTGAATGGAAACTGGCCCGCGGACAATACCACCGCCGGACTGACCAGGCCTGCCAGCATTACAGCCAACCGCGTCACCAGTATCGATGTAACCAACAATGTCATCACAATCACATTCAGCAACAATTTATCTGCACCACCTAACAATACCTTGATTCTGACCGCAGCCAATTCCAACGGCAGCCTCACCTGGGACTGTACGGGCGGCACCCTGCCTGACAAATATCGGCCAGCCAACTGCCGCTGATGAAGCAAAAATACGGTCTATCTCTGCCAAGTCTCACATTCTGCGGTTTGGCTGTTATCATTCTTGCCGTCTATGCGCTCTACTGGCCCGCAGTGCCCGGCCCTTTCATGTTCGACGACTGGGTCAATCTCAGCCTTTTGGGCGCCCATAAGAAGCTCGGTGAATTTCAGCAGGTGTTGATTTTCATCACCCGTGAAGGCACTTCCTTCATTGACCGCCCCCTCAGCCGCCTCTCTTTCTATCTCAACGACCATGCTTGGCCCAGCAGCCCCGAGGGCTTCCGACTCACTAACATAACCATCCACGCCCTCAATAGCATCCTGATCTGGTGGCTAAGTCTGCGCCTGTTGAAGCTCTTCCGACCCAATCTTTCTTCACAGACACACCTACTCCTCCCCTTTGTTATTGCCTTGATATGGGCCATACATCCCATCCAGGTCAATGCCGTCGCTTACATCATTCAGCGCATGACACTGCTTAGCGGCACCTTCGTCCTTGCCGGACTCATCACCTATACCTATGGACGGGAGTCACTGGCAACGGAGCCGTACAGGGGGGTCATTCTCATGAGTCTAGCTATCGTTGTATTCATGCCCCTCGCCTTTCTCAGCAAACAAAATGGCATTCTCATGCCGCTCTTCATCGCTGCCACTGAATTCACTCTCTTCAGGCAAACCCCTGGCCACAAGACTGCGCGACGTTGGAGTATCCCCTTTGTCCTCGGGCCAGTGGTATTAGTTCTTTCGGCACTTAGCATCAGAGCCCAAGAAAAGGTCTTCTCCTGGTACGATGCCCAGCCCTTCACTCCTTTGGAACGAGTATTGACGGAAAGCCGAATTCTGTTCGATTACTTGGCGGCCATCTTCCTCCCACAAGCACACACCAGCACCCTATTTCACGACAACTATCCCATTTCTCACTCACTACTGAGTCCTCCCTCCACCCTGCCTGCCGTACTTGGCATCCTCGCTCTAACCGCCATTGCAGTCTTCGGGCGGAAACGCATGCCCCTCCTGGCTTTCGCCTGCGGCTGGTATATCGTTGGCCATCTGCTGGAAAGCAGCATTATCGGCTTGGAACTCTATTACGAGCATCGCAACTACATACCGCTGTTCGGCCCCGTATTCGCCTTGGTTTACGCCACCCATGCTGCATTAAAGGAAAAACCCGCTGCCGCACTCGGTTTGGCTACCACCTTTACGGCCCTACTCGCATTCATTACCCTCATGAACACTAGCGTGTGGCATACCAAGGAAAGCCTGATCAGCAACTGGTATAAGGAGAACCCTAAGTCCCTGCGTACAGCGAATCTCATGGTAGGCCTACTGAACGAGCGCAGCGACTACGTATCTGCCCGTACTATCCTCCAGCAATCCGCCAAGGAATGGCCTCGAAATCCTCAACCCCCCTTGCTCACGCTACTCCTAGACTGCGTTAACAATCGCACAGGACCGGACAGTCTGGAGAAAACCCTCTCTGCAATACCAAAGAACTATGCACACAGCAACATCGTCCTGGATATCCTGGAAAAACTGCACGCTCCCGTGACCGCGGGGTACTGCCCACCACTGACCCTTGACGACCTGGAGCGTATCGTCCAACACCTGCTGATGAACCCGAATACAAAGAGAGCGGATGCCAGCCGGAAATGGAGGACTCTAACCTATAACCTCTATTTTTTGCAGGCCAGGATCGCCAGTGAGCAGCGCAACCTGAACAAGGCCATGCAATATGCCGACAAGGCCAACGAAATCCTACCCAATCCCAACCTAATGATCTTACAGGCAGCATGGCTGAGTAGTGCCGGCCTCTACGAGGAGGCCTTGCAGATTGCCAGGCGCGCCTTGACTCTGTCACGGGAAAAAGCCCTGTTTGACGCCCTCAACCCCTACGAGGAGAATCTGCAAAGCCTAATCTCCAACATCGAAAAACAGGCCCGGACCAACACCCCATGACTATTGACATTAAGCACTGCAACATCGTCATCCCAGCAAAGAACGAGGCCGAGGGACTAACCCTCCTGCTACCCCAGTTAGTGGCCATGACGGCGGCAGAGAAAATTATCGTGGTCGATGACGGCTCCACCGACGGCACTGCAGATATCTGCCGCCAGCACGGCGTAACCTTGATCTCCCACCCCTATTCCATGGGCAACGGGGCAGCCATCAAGTCTGGTGCCCGCCAAGCAAACGAGACCGTTACCATTTTTATGGACGCAGATGGCCAACACAACCCCGCCGACATACACCGCCTACTGGACGCGATCAAAACAGGCTACGACATGGCAATCGGCGCTCGTGATAGCAGTTCTCAGGCCTCCTCGGCCCGACGCCTTGGCAATGGCATCTACAACCAGCTTGCCTCAATGATCACAGGCCACCGCATCGAAGACCTGACCTCAGGCTTTCGTGCCGTGAGAACGGAGAAATTCCGGGAATTCCTGCCGCTACTGCCAAATGGTTTCTCCTATCCAACCACCAGCACCATGGCCTTCTTCCGAGCAGGCTATGCCGTTGGATACATCCCCATTACCGCCAATAAACGGATGGGCAACAGCCATATCAATCTGCTCAAGGACGGCACGCGATTCTTCCTCATCATTTTCAAGATCGGCACACTCTATTCGCCGCTCAAGATATTCCTGCCCATCAGCCTGCTATTCTTTGCGCTGGGTTCAATTTATTCTGTCTATACCTTAGCTGTGAAAGGCCATTTCACCAACATGAGTGCCCTGCTGCTCAGCGTTTCGGTACTGATCTTTCTTATCGGGCTGGTCTCAGAACAGATTACCGCTTTACTCTATCGAGACTAATCAGTCATGTCCCGCGCCCCCAGCGACAAGTTTGCACAGACCGTTTTCGTTGTATCTACTGGTCGCACAGGTACCCAGGCTATCGCCACTTATTTTGATCAAGCTTTTCCGGATGTAACAGCCTTGCACGAACCCGCGCCGTCACGGCGTTTTCGTGTACTGTCCAATCTGTATCTCTGCAACAAGATCAGTGGCGCGGTCGTCGAAAGCGCACTGCTTTCCGCTCGGCGGAAATCGATGGCACAAATCGATAGCGACATTTACCTCGAAGCTAACCCCTTTCTTCACGGCTGTCTGCCCGCCCTCGCACAGACCTTTCCCAGCTGCCGTCTTGTCCATATCGTCCGGGATCCGCGCACCTATATCCCTTCACACATCAATCATGGTGTTTTCCATGGACTCAAGGGATTCGCTGGCGCCTATTTTCCCTACTGGTTGCTCAAACCCGACAGCTATGAATCCAAGCCTCGCAAGCAATGGAATGAAATGTCCTTACAGGAACGCCTGGGCTGGCGCTGGAATACCATCAACGGGGTCTTGGATGAAGGCAAAAAGATTTTTGGCGAACGCTATCTGCGTCTGCGTTTCGAGGATCTGTTCGATGCCGAGAAATCGGGACTAAAAATGTTAGCGGACTGGATGGGGTTGTGCAAAGACAAGGCTCTTATGGAGGCCGCATCCCGCAAGCGCCACAACGCCAGCCAGGGTCCCTCATTCCCGCCTTTCGAAAAGTGGGAGCCAACCATCCAAAAACACGTTCTGCAACTCTGCACAACACGCATGGCTGAATACGGCTATGACTCATCAACGACAGGCCGATAAGCCAAACCTCCCCCGCAATGCGTGCAGAAAAGGCCCATCACCGCTATCGCCAGCCCCTCTTCGGCGTGCTCCTGACCGTTCTGGTTATTCTCTTCATCAGCCAGAATCTGGACATGAACAGCCTCCTTGCCCAGCTGGTCAACATCGACCCTGTCTGGATGGCCATTGGACTCCTGCTATTCTTTCTCAATTACGCCTTACGCGCCCACCGTTTTCGATTGTTGAGCTACTCCAGCACCCCCTCACCGCTCAACACCTTTGGCGTCAGCGCCCTGCATGGCATGTTCAACTATCTGTTACCCGCCAAGCTCGGTGAACTGGCCTACCCCCTACTGGCCCGCAGTCACCTGGGGCTAACCACCAGCGAGGGAACGGCAACCCTGATCGTCGCACGCTTTTGGGACTTTGCCATCATTGCCCTACTGCTACCCTTCGTTGCCACCTTCTTCACAGGTGGCCTGCCAAGCTGGGCCCTGTTTTCAACCCTTGGTTTTTCAGGGCTAATCATCATGGCCCTAGCGGGCATCTTTTGGCTAGCCTCACGCCCTCCTTCTGCCTTTTCCGAGGGCGGACGTATCAAGACCGAGCTTGGTCGCCTTGCTGCGGGGTTGAGGAATGCCCACAATCAGGGAAATCATACTCAGCTTGCCCTGTTGAGTGTCGGCATCTGGCTTTGCATCTATGGAAACTTCTACTGTCTAGTACGCGCTCTTGGCGTGGACACGACACTGTTCGAGATGGCCGTGGCCTCCACCCTTTTACTTCCCATCACCCTGCTACCCATCCAAGGCCTCGCCAACATCGGCACCCATGAACTGGCCTGGGTGACCACCTTGAGGTTGTTTGGCCATGATATGGAAACCTCGCTTCAAATCGCCGTCGGCACCCATTTTCTGCTCCTTTTATTCGTTCTCATCCTGGGGATTAGCGGCCTCATCTGTCTTCATCTTGCCCGGCGTCGTTGAAAGCACACCACGCAAACCACTAAGCTAGGCTCCTGACTCACAGGAGAGCACCATTGAAAGCTCATCATTCTCAGCGCAAGGCTTTACACTTGGTCGATCTGATTCTTGATCGCCTCTTGCCACCCATCTGGTGGCTAACTTGGCCCTTCCATCAGGTAACGCGCTTAACCAATCTACTACTGTCGGCCACTTGGTTGCTTTCCAATGAATATGCCAAGCGCCGTCTTGGCCACTGTGGTCAAGGCGTGCGCATCCATGGCCGCCTACAGTTGAGCGCGCCCGAGCAAATCAGGCTGGGCAACAACGTGCACATCAATGCAAATGCTTACATCCGTGCCGAAGGCGGGCTGAGCATTGGCGACAACACACATATTTCGCGCAATCTCACTTTGTACACGGTCAATCATGACTACGAGGGCACGCGTCTACCCTATGACGAAAATCTGATCCATAAACCTGTGAGTATCGGCCGCAACGTCTGGATTGGCATGAACGTCTGCATCGCCCCCGGCGTCACCATCGGAGATGGAGCCATCATCGGCCTCGGCAGCGTAATCGCCCGCGATGTCCCCCCTCTTGCAATCGTTGGCAGTGCTCCCCAGCGCATACTCAAACAGCGTGATGCTGAACACTATGCCCTCCGCAAACACGAAGGCGCCTACGGAGGGATGAGCGGTCATCCCATCCTTTCAGCCGATAAAAACCAGGACACATCTACCTGATACCATCTCGATAGACGGTAGTTTCAATACCACTACAACTAAATTATCCGCCATTGGTGACGCTAATCTAGCGGACAAGTGCGAAGAAACAGGCAAAACCTTCCGGTTAAGCGACACAGTTCACACCGGCATTCACCTGAAATGCCGTTGTAAACAACACGGCCCTTTCCGTAAGTGGCAACAGGC
>DRKQ01000257.1 GCA_011051685.1 Gammaproteobacteria bacterium | reverse complement strand
GCGTGTCCCTGGCGGCGGATCCGGTGCAGGAAGTCAAAGTGGGCTTCGATATTTTGAAGAGCCTGCACGTGCGCAGCAAGGGCATCAATCTCATCGCCTGCCCCTCGTGCTCGCGCCAGCAGTTCGACGTGGTCTCCACGGTGAACGCCCTGGAGGAACGCCTGGAAGACATCCTCGAACCCATGGACGTGGCGGTGATCGGCTGCGTGGTCAACGGCCCCGGCGAGGCGCGGGAGGCGGACATCGGCCTCACCGGCGGCGAGCCCAACCTGTTGTACATCGGCGGCAAGCCGGATCACAAGGTGAGCGATGAACAACTGCTGGACGAACTGGAACGGGCGGTGCGCGCCGAGGTGCAGCGCCGCCAGGACAATCCCGAGGCGTTCAACAACATCACGCTTGAGCAGTCTGCACAGTAAACAATAACAATCGTAGAGAAGCACATGGCCCAACCCATCATCCAAGCCATCCGCGGCATGAACGACGTGCTGCCGGAAGACAGCGCCTACTGGCAGACCCTGGAGTCCACCCTGCGCGAGCTGCTGGCCCGCTATGGCTACCAGGAGATCCGTTTTCCCGTGGTGGAAAAGACCGAGCTGTTCAAGCGTTCCATCGGCGAGGTCACCGACATCGTGGAAAAGGAGATGTACACCTTCGAGGATCGGAATGGCGATCAATTGAGCCTGCGCCCGGAGGGCACCGCCCCCTGCGTGCGCGCCGCCATCCAGCACGGTCTGTTGCACAATCAGGTACAACGTCTCTGGTACCTGGGGCCCATGTTTCGCCACGAGCGTCCGCAGAAGGGCCGTTATCGGCAGTTTCATCAGATGGGCGTGGAAACCTTCGGTATGGCCGGGCCGGATCTGGATGCGGAACTGATTCTGATGACCGCGCGCCTGTGGCGTCAACTGGGTCTGTCTAACCTGGAGTTGCAACTCAACTCCCTGGGCACCCGCGAGTCCCGCGCCGAATACCGCAAGGAGCTGGTGGCCTACTTTGAGCAACACCGGGATGCGCTGGACGAAGACAGCCTGCGCCGCCTGCAGAGTAATCCGCTGCGCATCCTCGACACCAAGAACCCGGCCATGCAAGACGTGGTGGCCGGCGCGCCCAAGCTCATGGCCCATCTCGACGACGCCTCCCGTGAACATTTCGAGACCCTCTGTGGTCTGTTGGATGACGCGGGCATCGCCTACCGGGTGAACCCCTGCCTGGTGCGCGGCCTGGACTATTACAGTCGCACGGTGTTCGAATGGGTCACGGATCAACTGGGCGCCCAGGGCACGGTCTGCGCCGGGGGGCGCTTCGACACCCTGGTGGAGCAACTGGGTGGCAGGCCCACGCCCTCGGCCGGCTTTGCCATCGGTCTGGAACGCCTGCTGGAACTGGTGCGCGACAATCTGCAACCGGACACCGCGCCCCATGCCTACCTGGTGTTGGTGGGCGAGGCCGCACAACAACGCGGCCTGCTGCTGGCCGAACAACTGCGCGATGCCCTGCCGGCGCTGCGCATCATGAGTCATTGCGGCGGCGGCAGTTTCAAGAGCCAGTTCAAAAAGGCCGACAAGAGCGGCGCGCGGCTGGCCCTGATACTGGGCGAGGACGAAGTGGCGCAGGATACCGTGAGCGCCAAGTTCCTGCGCGGTGACGCCGGGCAGGGGCAGGAGACCCTGACCCAGGAGGCCTTGCCAGCGTGGCTGGCGGATAAACTGGGTGTGTGATTTCAATTGATAGTTATTGTGGTGAATTGCCTGTGGCAATCAACAAAGTAGGAGCGCCTTTCCAGGCGCGAATCGCGGCTAAAACCCGCTCCCACTGGAAGATGATGACGACTAATACTTCGCGCTAAGTCATAAAAATACCGGCATTCCGGCGATGGGCGGAATGACGGAACCGAGAGTAAGCTAAATTGGCGCTGTGCCGCCGGGAAAACAAACGGAGAAAACCGTGGACGTATACACAACGGAAGAACAACAGGTTGAGGCCATCAAAAAGTGGTGGCACGAAAACAAATGGTCGGTGATCGGTGGTGTGATCATTGGCGTGGGCGCCTTGTGGGGCGGCCGCGCCTGGCTGGACAATCAGCATCGCTACGCCGAGGCGGCCTCGGCCCGTTATCAGTTGATGCTGGAGCAGGTGTCCCAGGGCAAGAACGAGGATGCGGCACAACAGGGTTCGCTATTGCTGGGCCAGTTTGCGGATACACCCTATGCCTCCCTGGCGGCGCTGACCATGGCCAAGATCAAGGTGGAGGCGGGGGAGCCGGATGCCGCCACGGCCCATTTACGCTGGGCGCAGGATAATACAAAAGATGAGGCGGTGCGCCATGAGGCCCGTCTGCGCCTGGCCAAACTGATGCTCGCCCAGGGCAAGCACGATGACGCCCTGGCCCTGTTGAATGGCGTGGATGCGGGTGTGTATGAATCCACCTATGAACAGTTGAAGGGGGATGTCTTTGTGGCCAAAGGACAGACCGCCGCTGCACGCACGGCTTACGAGCGCGCCCTGGCCGCCGCCTTGCCCGAGGAGCGTGGTCGCAAATCTCTGCAAATGAAGCTGGACGACCTGGGTGAGCCGGCCGCGGGTGGGCAGTCCTGAACATGAACTCTGTTGTTTCCCGTTGTCTGCGCCGCAATGGTTTCCTGATGTCGCTGCTTGGTGCCAGCCTGTTGCTGGTGGCCTGTGGTTCGTCGCCCAAGGATTATGCCGATGCCGCGCCCCTGGCGAGCATCACGCCGCGGATGGCTTTCAAGCCCCTGTGGGCCCGCGCCACGGGCGAGGTGCCGGACTATGCCCATACCCAGTTGCCCATTACGGGTGATGGTCGGGGGGTGTACGTGGCCAGTCGCCAAGGGGAGGTGATGGCCTTCGATGCGCAGACCGGCAAGCGGCTGTGGCGCAGTGATCTTGGCGAGGCCCTCACCGGCGGACCCGGTGTGGGCGAGCAGCTGCTGTTCGTGGCCACCCGGGAGGCAGAGCTGGTGGCCCTGGACAAAACCACTGGAATTGAGCGCTGGCGGCAGCGCATCAGTAGCGAAATGCTCGCCACACCGGTGGTGGCCGGTGAGCTTGTGGTGACGCAGACCATCGATGGTCGACTGGCCGCTTATCGAGCAAGGGATGGCAAAAAGCGCTGGGACTATGGTCGCAGCACCCCCAAGCTGACCCTGCGCGGCACCAGCACTCCACTGATAGTGGGAGATTCGGTACTGGCCGGTTTTGCCGACGGTCATCTGCTGAAACTCAACCTGATCACGGGGGAATTGCTGTGGGAGGCCACCATTGCCGTACCTCATGGACGCACGGAGCTGGAACGTCTGGTGGATATCGACGGTCTGTTCAGCGTGGCCGACGATGTGGTCTACGTGAGCAGCTATCAGGGACGAGTGGCGGCGGTGTCCATTGCCGACGGGAATATTCTCTGGGCGCGGGATATGTCCTCCTACACGGGGTTGACGGTCAACGCCCAGCACGTCTTCATCACGGACGCCAGCAGCAGGGTGTGGGCCCTGGATGCCCGCACTGGCGCCACCCTGTGGCGGCAGGACGGCCTGGCCCGGCGGGAGCTCACGGCGCCGGCGGTGCTGGGCGATGTGGTGGTGGTAGCCGATTTTGCCGGCTTCGTGCATGGGCTGTCCCGGGAAGACGGGGCCTTCGTGGCACGGGAGAACCTGGACAAGGCCTGGTCCGAGCTGGTCTACGTGTGGGATGATGATGTGCTGGAGGATGTCTTCCGCACCGTGAGCGTGCCCCCCAGGGTGATCGATGACACCCTGTTTGTGCGCGACAACCTTGGCGCCTTGCTGGCCCTGCGCCTAGCAGAATAAGTTTCACAAAGCCTCCCCCATCCCCATGAAACCCGTTATCGCACTCGTCGGCCGTCCCAATGTGGGCAAGTCCACCCTGTTCAATTGTCTGACGCGCTCCCGTGACGCCCTGGTGGCGGATCAGCCCGGGTTGACCCGCGACCGCAAATACGGTGAGGGCCGCGTCGGCGATTATCCCTACCTGGTGGTGGACACCGGCGGCCTCAGCGGCGAGAAGGAGGGTATCGACAGCCTCATGGCCGAGCAGGTCTGGCTGGCGGTGGAAGAGGCCGATGTCATCCTGTTCCTGGTGGACGCCCGCGACGGCCTGGTGGCCGGCGACCTGGAGATCGCCAAACGCCTGCGTTCGGTGAACAAGTCCGTGCACCTGGTGGTGAACAAGATCGATGGCGCCGATCTGGCGGTGGTGACGGCCGACTTCTACCAGTTAGGCCTGGGCGAGCCCCTGGGAATCACCGCCAGCCAGGGCGGCGGGGTGCGCGACCTCATGGCGGAGATCCTCCCCGAGCGGCCCGAAGAGGCGGTGGAAGAGGAGAACGAAGAAGACCTGGGCATCAAGATCGCCATCGTCGGCAAGCCCAATGTGGGCAAGTCCACGCTCATCAACCGCATCCTCGGTGAGGAACGGGTGCTGGCCTATGACATGCCCGGCACCACCCGCGACAGCATCTTCGTGCCCTTCGAGCGCCGTGGCCAGAAATACACCTTCATCGACACCGCCGGCGTGCGGCGGCGCAAGAAGGTCCACGACAAACTGGAGAAGTTCAGCGTCATCAAGGCCCTGCAGGCCATCGAGCGGGCCCATGTGGTGGTGCTGGTGATCGACGCCCACGAGGGCATCAGTGATCAGGATGCCCACCTGCTGGGTTTCGTGCTGGATGAGGGGCGGGCCCTGGTGATCGCCGTCAACAAGTGGGATGGGCTGGCCCCGGACGAACGCCAGCGGGTGAAATACGAGCTGGAACGCAAGCTGCAGTTCGTGGACTTTGCCAAGCTGTTCTTCATCTCCGCCCTGCATGGCACCGGCGTGGGGGACTTGTTCAAACCCATCCACAAGGCCTATGTTTCGGCCACCCGGCATTTTTCCACCCCGGAGCTGACGCGCATCCTGGAGCGGGCGGTGGAGAATCATCAGCCGCCACTGGTGCGCGGCCGACGCATCAAGCTGCGCTACGCCCATCAGGGAGGACGCAACCCGCCCACCATTGTGATCCACGGCAACCAGACCAAGGACGTGCCTGATGCCTACCGGCGTTATTTGCAGAATTGTTTTCGCAAGGCGTTGAAGCTGGAGGGCACGCCGGTGCGCATCGAGTTCAAGACCGGCGTCAATCCCTTTGAAGGGCGCAAGAACAAGCTCACCAAGCGGCAGGTGGACAAACGCCAGCGCCTGAAAAAATTCGTCAAGCGCCGGCGTTAAAGCGATGTTATTAAGGGTCTCAAAGTTGGTTTAACAGACATCGGTGAGGATTTGCCTCCCTGGGGATGCCTGAAGCGACAGTGAGCGAAGGTAAGTTATCACATAGCGCACTTATACAATGACAATGCCATATACGGTGGGAGGGCCTTTCCAGGTGCGAATCGCGCCTGGAAAGGCCCTCCCACACGGGGAAATGTGAATATGTTCCGAGGTTAAAACCTGAGTCCTCACCTCAGTCTTGGGAGCACCCACGGGGCATAAAAGTGGGCAATCGGCCGTACAGGCCGATCAATCCGGCTCTTAGCCGTAACACGAAGCCACCGCTTTGGCTGGTGGAGTTTTCACAATCGCTGCTCAGTG
>DRKQ01000256.1 GCA_011051685.1 Gammaproteobacteria bacterium | reverse complement strand
CGTGCTTTCCGTGCTTTCCGTGCTTTCCGTGCTTTCCGTGCTTTCCGTGCTTTCCGTGCTTTCCGTGCTTTCCGTGCTTTCCGTTGCAGGTATTTCTGTTTCTTGTGAGGCAGGTGCCCCGGTGGCCATTTCCCCTTCGGGTACCTCGGGTTCCAGCGCCTCATCCTCGTTGATGACGGGCAGTGCTGGTTCTGTTGGTGCGGCGGGTGTTACGGCCGTCTGTTGCCTTGCCGGTGGAGCAGGGTTCATCCAGGCATTGATCTCATCCTGAAAATACAACAGGGTGCCGAGAATCAGGATGCCGCTGAGTGCCGCGGCGGCGCGCAGCTTGTTGAAACCGGGCAGCTCGGCGGCTGCGGCGCCACCGGCGGGCACACTTTCCACCAGTACATCGTGGGCGAGGCGATTGATTTCTCCCGGCCAGCCGTGGGACTGCTTGTAGATCTTGTGCAGCACGCTGTCGGTGAAGGGCGCACCCCCGGGGAAACCGGCGGCGGACAGGCGGTGCAGGATGTAGTGGCTGGTCTGTTCGGCGTCGAAGGCGAGCAGCTCCACGCTGCGTTGCACGATGTGGGTATAGGGTGCCAGCAGGGGGTCGTCGAAGTGCAGGATCAGTTGATCGGTGCCAAAGAGGATAACGCGAAGTAGAGGTTTGTGATCGGCGCTGGTGAGGGCGGCCATTTCCATCACCCGCTTGAGGGCGGTAACAGGCAGGTGTTCGGCGTTGTCCACCAGCAGTACCGCCTGGCGTGCGCTGTGCTGCAACGCATCGAAGTGGTGTTGCATGCGTTCGAACAGTTCGCTGTGGGTGGCGCCGTGGAATTCCATGCCCATCTGACGGAACAGTTGTTGGGTGAGCTTGCGTTCGTCGATGCCCTGTTCGGCGTCCACCCGCGCCACCACCCAGGTATCCAGGGCCTTGCGCAGGTATTGTTGCAACAGGGTGGTCTTGCCGCTGCCGGCGGGCCCGGTGATCAGTACCAGTTCGTTGCCGTACTGGGTGAGGTGCAGGAGGATGTCGAGTTTCTGCTGGCGCCCGGGCTCGGCGTAGAACAGGTCGTCTTCGATGGCCTCGCCAAAGGGCTCACGGGTCATGTGATAGTGCATGACGTAGGTGGATACCGGTGGAGTCCGGGTTTCGTGCAATGGGCTGTTCATGCGGGCGCCTGTTCGCCTTTGACGAAGACCACGCGATAGCCGCGCTTGATTTGCGCGTCGCGGGCGGCGATGAGCGCGGCCATGGCCTGGTCGTGATTCTCGAAGTGTCGCTTGGTCACCTTGCCGGCACCTCCCTGGCGGCCGGATTCCTTGATCAGGGTCCAGCCGTTGATGAGGTCTTCCTGCAAGAATAAATGATAAAAGCGTGGAAGCCCATCACTGTCCGGTGGTGTTTGCAGGTAGATGCGCATGGCTTCAGGTGAGTTCGGTGGCGTTGAAGATGCGTTCGTATTCGCGAATGGCGTAACGGTCGGTCATGCCGGCGATGTAGTCGGCGATGCCGCGGGCGCGGCCGGCGTCACCCTGGTCGCTGTGCAAGCGGGCCACATGGTGTTGTTGTTCCGGCGGCAGCAGCAGGGGATCGTTGAAGAAGGCCTCGAACAGGCCGCGGATGATGATCGCCGCCTTGGCGGTCATGCGATGCACGCGGTAGTGGCGGTACAGGTTGTGGCGCAGGAATTGTTTCAGTTCCTGGTTCATGGTTTTCATCTCGGCGCTGAAGCCCACCAGGGGTTCGCTGAGCCGGGTGATGTCGTCGCGGCTGGTGGGGCCGGCTTGGGCAATGCGGGCGGTGGTGTTTTCCAGAAAGTCGGTGACCTGCTGGTTGATCATGCGGCGGATGATTTCGTGGATGGCGCGCTTTTCGGAAATCCTCGGGTAGGCGGAGAAGACCGCCTCGTGCTGTTGCCGGAACAGGCGCACCTCGCACAGGCCGTCGATATCCAGCAGGCCGGCGCGCAGGCCATCGTCGACGTCGTGATTGTTGTAGGCGATCTCGTCGGCGATGTTGGTGATCTGCGCCTCCAGTCCCGGTTGTCGTTTGTCGAGAAAGCGCTGGCCCAGTTCGCCGAGCTTTCTGGCGTTCGTGCTGGAGCAGTGCTTGAGGATGCCCTCGCGGGTCTCGAAGGTGAGGTTGAGGCCGTTGAACTCGGCGTATTTTTCTTCCAGTTCGTCGATGATGCGCAGGGACTGCAGGTTGTGTTCAAAGCCGCCGAAGTCTTTCATGCATTCGTTGAGGATGTCCTGCCCGGCGTGGCCGAAGGGGGTGTGGCCGAGGTCGTGGGCCAGGGCGATGGTTTCGCTGAGGGTCTCGTTGAGATGCAGCACGCGGGCGATGGAGCGGCTGATCTGTGCCACCTCGATGGAGTGGGTGAGGCGGGTGCGGAACATGTCGCCTTCGTGATTGACGAAGACCTGGGTCTTGTATTCCAGGCGGCGAAACGCGCCGGAGTGGACGATGCGGTCGCGGTCGCGCTGGTATTCGGAGCGGGTGTTGGGGGGCGGTTCCGGAAAGCGCCGGCCCCGCGAGTGGGTCTCGCAGGTGGCGTAGGGGGCGAGGCCGGCGGCGGTGGTGTCAGCGGGCCGCGTGATGGAAGGCATCGAGGGTCTCGCGTAGCCGGTTGGGATCGTAATCATCACTGACATAGGCGGCGCCGATGTGCTTGAGCAGCACCAGGCGGATGACCCCGGCCTGTACCTTTTTGTCCACCGCCATGAGTTCCAGGAAGCGCTCGCTGTTCATTGCCTTGGGAATGCGGGTCGGCAGCGCGGCGGCCTGCAGCAGGGCGCGGGTGCGTTGCAGTTCCTCGGCGCTGACATCACCCAGGCGGTGCGACAGGTCGGCGGCCATGAGCATGCCGGCCCCCACCGCCTCGCCGTGCAGCCAGGTGCCATAGCCCATGCCGGCCTCGATGGCGTGGCCGAAGGTGTGGCCGAGATTGAGCAGGGCGCGTTGTCCGGCCTCGCGCTCGTCGGCGGCGACGATGTCGGCCTTGCACTGGCAGGAGCGTTCGATGGCATGGGTTAGAGCCGTGGCATCACGCTGGCGCAGGGCCGCCATGTTGACCTCCAGCCAGGCGAAGAAGTCGGCGTCCTGGATCAGGCCGTATTTGATCACCTCGGCCAGGCCGGCGGCGAGCTGGCGGTCGTCCAGGGTGTCGAGGGTATGGGTGTCGATGAGTACGCATTGCGGCTGGTGGAAGGCGCCGATCATGTTCTTGCCCAGGGGATGATTGACGCCGGTCTTGCCGCCCACCGAGGAGTCCACCTGGGCCAGCAGGGTGGTGGGTAACTGGATGAAGTTGACCCCGCGCTGGTAACAGGCCGCGGCAAAGCCGGTGATGTCGCCCACCACGCCGCCGCCCAGGGCGATGAGGGTGCATTGGCGGTCGAAGCGGTGTTGCAACAGGGCATCGAAGATCAGCGTGACGGTGTCCAGGGTCTTGTATTGTTCACCGTCGGGGAGGATGACGGTCTCACACTGGTGGCCGCGCAGGGCCGACAGGGTTTTGTCCAGGTACAGCGGCGCCACGGTTTCGTTGCTCACCACCAGTACCTGGGTGCCATGTATATGGGGTGTGAGGAATGTTTCATCGCCCAGCAGACCCTGACCAATGTGAATGGGGTAGCTGCGTTCCTGGAGATTGACGGTGAGTGTTTTCATGGTAGCGGGATCAGAGTTTGTATTGGTTCACCAGGGTAAGCAGTTTTTTCACCACATTTCGTACCGGTTTGCTGTCGGTTTCGATAATCTCGTCGGCCACGGCACGGTACAGGGGGTCGCGCACGGCGAGGATTTCCTCGAGTTTCTTTTGTGGATCGGCGGTTTGCAACAGGGGCCGGTTTTTGTCCTTTGAGGTGCGGTTGATCAGTTGTTTCAGAGGGGCGTTGAGATAGATGACGAACCCCTGACGGGTCATTCTGTCACGGTTTTCCTCATCGAGGATGGCGCCGCCGCCGGTGGCGAGGACGATGTCCTGAAGCTGGGTCAATTCTTCGATAATGGCCTTTTCCCGGCGGCGGAAACCTTGTTCCCCTTCCAGCTCGAAAATAAGCGGGATGTTCGCTCCAGTGCGTTCCTCGATGACCCGGTCGCTGTCAAAAAACTCACGGCCCAGCTGGCGGGCGAGTTGTTTGCCGATGGTGGTTTTGCCGGCACCCATAGGGCCGACAAAAATGATGTTTTGCGCCATCTCTCGAGATACCTGTAGCCGCAGACGCTGCGTGATGGCTGGGATTATATCGGGTTTGGCGCAGCGATGACCAATATACACTCAGGCTACCCGGCGAAAATAGAAAACGGCGCCATTTGTAGGCGCCGTTACTGAGGATGCTCGGAAGAGAATTATTATTTGACGTTGAACTGATCCTTGAGGATCTTCGGCGTAACGAAGATCAGCAGCTCCGATTTTTCATTGCGCTCCCGGGTGGTGCGGAACAGGGCGCCGATGAAGGGCAGGTCGCCGAGGAAGGGAATGCTGTCCCGTTCGTTGCGTTTGACCTGTTCATATACACCACCCAGTACCACGGTTTCACCATTGTTCATCAGCACCTGGGTTTCGATTTCTTTGGTGTCGATGCTGGGCACGCCGGCGAAGAGCACGCCGACACTGTCTTTATTGACCTTGAGGTCGAGAATGATGCGGTCGTCCGGGGTGATCTGCGGGGTGACCTTGAGGCTCAGCACAGCCTTTTTGAATTGAACGGCTGTCGCGCCACTTGAGGAGGCTTTTTGATAGGGGATTTCCGTACCCTGCTCGATGAGGGCCTCCTTCTGATTGGCGGTAATCACTCTCGGATTGGAGATCACCTCGCCGCGTGCCTCCAGTTGCAGGGCAGAGAGTTCCAGATCCAGCAGAGTGTTGGCGCCGAGGATGGACAAGGCGATACGTCCTGCGTTGCTGCCTACCACCGGCATGTTGACATTCATGCGTTGCGGGATGCCGCCGGAGCCCATGGGAATCTCGATGGGATAAGGCGTATTATTGGTGGCAAGATTATCCAGCGCCGAGCCTGCCATGTTATCGGTGGCGTCCAGGGAGCCGGAGCCGAACAGCAGGTCGCTGTTCTGGTCGTTGATGGAAGTGACACCAAACCGTACCCCAAGATCCTTGGCAAAATCATCATCGGCGATGACGATGCGCGATTCGATCATTACCTGACGAATGGGGATATCCAGGGTGGTGATCAATTCCCGGGCGGCGTCCAGGCGGTCCGTTGTGTCTGACAACAATAGGGTATTGGTACGTTCATCCACCGAAGCGCTGCCACGCTCGGAGAGTGTGCCACCTTTTTCGGTGAGGATCTTTGCAATGTCAGTGGCCTTGGCGAAGTTGATCTGAATCAACTCGGTCTTGATGGGCGCCAGTTCCTCGATTTGCTTGTTGGCCTCCAGTTCCAGTTTTTCCTGGGCGGCGATTTCCTGCGCCGGTGCCACCATAATCACATTACCGGCCTTGCGCATGGCCAGGCCTTTGGTTTTGAGAATAAGGTCGAGGGCCTGATCCCAGGGCACATTCTTCAGCCGCAGGGTGAGGTTGCCCTGCACGGAGTCGCTGGTCACCATGTTGAGTCCGGTAAAGTCGGCGATCAACTGCAGCACCGCGCGAACCTCGATGTCCTGGAAATTCAGGGAGAGACGCTCGCCGGTATAACCAAATTTATCCTTCTTGGCGGCCTCGACTTTCTCCTTGGGTATTTCCTTCACCTCAATGGTGTAGCTTTTGCCTGTGTGGTAGGCCAGGTATTCGTACTCGCCAGTGGGGGTAATGGTCAGACGAACGCGATCTCCCGACTGGCTGGCGTCGATATATTGGACGGGGGTGGCAAAGTCGATGACATCGAGGCGCTGCTGCAGATTGCTGGGCAGACTGGTGTCGCCGAATTCCACAAAGATCTGCCGTCCGGATTCTCCGGTGCTGACAGGGGTGTTTTCATCGGACAGGCCGACGATAATCTTGCCGGCACCGTCCTTGCCGCGACGGAAGTCAATGCTGTTGATGCGATGCAGTCCCGAGGTGGCGGCCAGGGCAGTGCTGCTGGCCTTGGTGCTGACCGCGGCCGGCGCCGTTGTTTGCGCAGTACGGCTGCCAGCCAGGGTGACGATGACATTGTTGCCCGAAACCTCGCTTTCAAAAGGAATCAGCTGAACCAGGTTGAGAATCACGCGGGTGCGATCACCGGCTTCTACTGCAGTGATGCTCTTGGCGAAACCGATGCCGATATTCTTGTTTTTCCACCCCAGAATGCTGCCCGTCTTGGGGAAGTCCAGGACAATGCGAGCAGGATTGTTAATGGTGAAGTTGCCGGGGGCTTTGGCCGGGCCTGTAAAGCTCAGTCGTATTTGCACACTGTCGCCAGGCAGCGAGGTGAATGAAACGCTCTTGAGTTTGGTGGTGCTGCTATTGCTGGAGCTGCGTTTGACTGGTGTGGCCTGTTTGACGGGTTCAGGTTTTTTGGCGGGTGGTGCTTGTTCTTCGGTGACGGCGGCCTGACTGGGTGTGACATTGTTGCCCACGGTAATAAAGATATTTTTACCTTCGGTGCGCATTTCATAGGGAGTCAGTTTGTCGACATTGATGACCACGCGAGTACGGCCCTTGGCCTGTACCGCCTTGACGTTTTTTACCCCCGCTACATCCACCGGCAAGGGTAGGCTCCAGGGGAGGTTGTTTTGCACGCGGGGTAAGTCCAGGGATATTTTGGGAGGATTCTTGGAGGTGAAATCCGTGGTCTGGGGGGCATCTGCAGAGAGGGCAAGACGTATTTCCACTGCGTCATTGGGTAGTTTCTTGAAGTCGATGAAGTCCAGGCTCGTAGTTTGAGTGGGAGCTTGATCTGCGGCCATGACTGTTGCTGCAAACAGTGTAAACAGGCAGAAGAGTGAAAACAGGCCGAAGTGGCGAGTGGTGCTTTTCATCATTGTTGTATGTCCGCCTTCGCGCATAGTGTTTGCCCCAAATAACTGATTGATAATGCCCATGTGCTAGTCCTCGTTGGCATCATTCGCTGGTGGAAAGGGTGGTCTTGCGTTCTATCCAGCCGCCCAGTCCATCCGGAACGATTTCCTTTATTTCAAGTTCTGTCTCAGTGATCCTGGTGATTTTTCCGTTGTTCTTGCCGAGATAGCGGCCTACGGTAACGCGATAAAGGGTACCGTCGCTAGTCCTGATGAGTGCCCAGCGTCGGCCATTCTTTTCCAGGATGCCCATCATTTTCAAGCTGCCCAGGGCGTATTGCTCAAGCACGTCCCGCTCACGGCTCATGTCGGGTTTGAGTCCGTTGTTGGTTTCGGCCGCTTGTATTTCCACCGTAGGCTCAAAAGGGTTACGCAGGGACTTGTCGTTGTAGGTGAATATTTCAAACTTCTGTGGCTTGGGCAGGGGAGGAATCTTGCCCGTTTGACGCGCCTTCACTTCCTTGACATAGGTGTGCAGATCGACGTTTTCCTCGCCGCCACAGGCGCTGAGCATAAGGGCCAGCAGCAGGGGCAGAGTGAGAGCTGAATGTGTGCGGATAGATGTAAGCATTATTTTTTACCCCGCCGTTTGCGCTTTTTCTTGCTGGCGGTAGTGTCCTTCTCGAGGTAGCGATAGGTCTTGGCGGTCGCTTCCATGGTCAGGCGATCATCTGCATTCGAGTTTTTCTTGTTTTGTGAGGAAATAACAAAGTCATGCAGGGTGACGATGCGTGGCAGGGCGGCGGTGCCGCTGGCGAAATTACCAAACTGATGATAGCCACCCTTGACGCGTATGTTGATGGGCAGTTCCGCATAAAATTCTTTGGGGCGTTCCGCTTCGGGTTTGAACAGTTCGAACTCCAGGCCACTGATGATACCCACGCGGGAGATGTCCACCAGCAGATCGGCCACTTCGGTCTTCCCCGGTAACTGTTGCAACAGGGCGCCAAAGGAGCGTTGCATCTCGACCATTTGCTGTTTGTAGGCATCCAGGCTGGCGGCCTTGGCCTGTTTTTTCTCGAATTCCTGTTTGAGTTTCTTTTCCTTTGCCTGGGCAGTTTCCAGTTCCTGGAGCTGGTTGCTGGTATCCAGGTAGTAGCCGGCAAAGAGAATGGCGATGCACAACAGGGCGATCACGATCAGCCTGGCCGCCAGGGGCCAGCTTCCAATATTATTGGGATCGAGGTTGAGGTTGTTCAGGTCAGACAGGTTCATTTGTCAGCCTTCTTGGTTTGATTTTTTTGCTTCACGGTGAGCTGGAACCAGCTGGCGCCCGGGTACTCCTTCTTGTCGGACTGAATCACCGTCAGACGCGGATTGGTGAGCCAGGGCGAATTGTTCAGGTTGCGCATGAACTCCGACACATAGTCATTGGAGTCAGCGACACCCTCGAGACTGATTTCACGGCCCTTGCGCGACATTTTCAGGAGGAAGGCCTTGTCCGGAATGGTCCTGGCGATTTCATCAAAGATATGCACGATTTCCGGACGGCTGCTTTGCAGTTCCTGGATGATCTTCATGCGCGCCAGCAAGGCCGCCTTTTCCTTTTCCAGGGTTTTGATCTCGGCGATTTCCTTGTCGACCTGTGTGATGACCTCTTCCAGGAATTGATTACGATTGTTCTGATCTTCGATAACGCCGCTCATGCGCAGGTGCACCAGAACGATGATGCCCACCATGACAATGGCTGCGCCGGCGGCAATATTGATGAATTGCCGTTGTTTCTCACGACGTTCTTCTTCACGCCAGGGGAGTAGATTAATGTGTGGCATTAGTCGAAGCTCCTCAGCGCCAGTCCGCAGGCGATCATCAATGCAGGGGCGTCATTGCTCAGTGCCTGTGCCTTGACCTTGTTGGCCAGGGACATATTAGTGAAGGGATTGGCAATGGAGGTGCCGGTGCCCACACGTTCTTCGATCAGCTCGTCCACCCCGGGGATGGAGGCGCTGCCGCCGGCCAGCACGATATGGCTTACGGAATTGTGCTGGCTGGAGGAGAAAAAGAATTGCAGGGAACGGCTGACTTGCTGGGCCATGGCGTCCTTGAAGGGATCCAGTACCTCGGGCACATAGTTGTCGGGCAGGCCGCCCTGGCGTTTGGCCATACCGGCCTCTTCGTAGGACAGACCGTAACGGCGCTGGATTTCCTCGGTGAGCTGCTTGCCGCCGAACACCTGGTCGCGGGTGTAAATGATTTTGCCATCGTGCAGCACGCTCAGGGTGGTCATGGTGGCGCCCACGTCGATCACTGCCACCGTCTTGTCGTCGGTACCGCCGGGAATCTGGGAACTAATCAGACCAAAGGCATTCTCAAGGGTGTAGGCCTCGATATCCACCACCTTGGCGGTGAGGCCGCCCAGTTCCACGGCCGCCACCCGTGAGTCCACATTCTCGCTGCGTGATGCTGCCAGCAGAACATCCACGGTGTCCGGGTTGTCTTCTGAGGCGCCGAGGATCTCGAAATCCAGATTCACCTCTTCCAGGGAATAGGGAATGTACTGGTCCGCCTCCAGCTCGATCTGGCTTTCCATTTCCTCTTCGGAGAGGGAGGCGGGCATGGTGATGACCTTGGTGATCACCGAGGAGCCGGCCACCGCCACGGCGGCGAACTTGGTGCGGGTACCCGAGCGTTTGACCACGCGGCGAATGGCGTCGCCCACCGCCTCCACGTCGGTGATGTTTTTTTCCACCACGGAATTGGGGGGCAGGGGTTCCGCGGCATAGGCCTCGACGCGGTAACCATCGCCCTGGGCACTCAACTCCAGTAGTTTGACGGAGGTAGAGCTGATATCCAGTCCGATGAGTGGCGGCTTTTTGTGAGCGAACAAGTCGGCTAGTTGCACGTTTTTTTATCCCGTTTTCATGCTTGCAAGCTGAATATCGGTAGTGAGGAGGCAAACTTTACTATAGATTAAAAAAAGCATCAGAAAAAATTAGTATTAGTTTGATCTAATTGGAAGTTTTATACTCTGATCCTGTTATTGTCCATGAACACTATCACAAATCCCTTGCCTTGATGCCTGCATTCAGATTCCCAAAACTCAAATTCCAAAAACGTTGGTTGCTGTACTTGGCTGGGGTTGGTGTTTTTTTGATCACGCTGATGGTGGCCGGTGTGTATCTGTTTATTGTTCCCTCACTGCCCTCGACACAAAGTCTGCAGGATGTGCAATTTCAGGTGCCGCTGCGAGTGTATTCCCGTGACGGCGGTCTGATCGCCGAGTTTGGAGAAAAGAAACGTGCGCCCCTGAAATATGAAGAGATCCCCCCGCTCATGGTGCAGGCGGTGCTGGCGGCGGAAGACGATCGTTTCTTCGAGCATCCGGGAGTGGATTACCAGGGTCTGTTGCGAGCCGCCTTTCATTTAATACGCACCGGTGAGAAGGGACAGGGCGGCAGCACCATCACCATGCAGGTGGCGCGCAATTTTTTTCTCAGTCGGGAAAAAACCTATCTGCGCAAGCTCAACGAGATCATGCTGGCACTGAAAATAGAGGACGAATTGAGCAAGGAGGACATTCTCGCCCTTTATCTGAACAAGATTTATCTGGGTAACCGGGCCTACGGAGTGGGTGCCGCAGCACAGATTTATTACGGTGTGCCGGTGGATCGACTGAGCGTGGCGCAGCTGGCTATGGTGGCCGGCCTGCCCAAGGCGCCCTCCCGTTACAACCCCATCATCAATCCGGCCCGCGCCCTGCTGCGACGCAACTATGTGTTAGGCCGCATGCGGGATTTGGGGTTTATCGATGAGGCCACGTATCAGGAAGCGCTCGCCACCATTGATGATGCCCGCCTGCACGGTTTGTCCCAGGAAGTGGTGGCCCCCTATCTTGCCGAAATGGTGCGCGCCGAGATGGTGGAGCGCTATGGTGATGCGGCCTATTCCGCAGGTTACAAGGTAACCACGAGTATCGATTCCCGTCTGCAGACGGCCGCCCGCCGGGCCCAGCGCAATGCCCTGTTGGCCTACGACCGGCGGCATGGATACCGGGGTCCATTGGCGCATCACGAACTGGCCGATGACAGTGGTGAGGAACAATGGATGTCCTTGCTGAAGGCGCAGCGTGAGATCAATGGTCTGTTGCCGGCCCTGGTGTTGGCCACCGCAGACCAGTCGGCGGTGGTGTACGAACCACGTCGGGGTGTGCTGCGTCTGGATTGGCAGGGGCTGTCCTGGGCCGCGCCGGTATTGGACAATGGCCGGGTGGGCGAGGCGCCACAGCGGGCGGCGGATATCCTCAGCCGGGGCGATATCATTTATATCAGCGAATTGCCTGCCAGCAAGAATGTCGAGGCTGGCTGGCAGCTGGCGCAGGTGCCCGAGGTGGAGGGGGCGTTGGTGTCGCTGGACCCCCACGACGGGGCGATTCGGGCGTTGGTTGGCGGCTTCGATTTCACATCCAGCAAGTTTAATCGGGTGACTCAGGCTGAGCGCCAGCCCGGCTCCAACTTCAAACCCTTTCTGTATTCTGCAGCGCTGGAGAAAGGCTTTACCCCCGCCAGTTTGATCAACGATGCTCCGGTGGTGTTTGAGGACGAGGGCCTGGAGGCCACCTGGCGGCCGGAGAATTACAGCGGTCGGGTGTTCGGCCCCACCCGCTTGCGTCAGGCCCTGGTAAAATCGCGCAATCTTGTGTCCATTCGTCTGCTGCGCGCCATCGGCATCGGTTACACCATCAATTACGTCAGCCGTTTCGGCTTTGACAAAAAACGCCTGCCGCGAGATCTCTCCCTGGCTTTGGGCAGTGGCGCAGTGACGCCGTTGGAAATCGTGCGCGGTTACTCGGTGTTCGCCAACGGCGGTTTCCGTACCGTGCCTTATTACATCGACCAGATCGTGGACGCCAAGGGCGAGGTGCTGTACCGCGCTGAGCCATTCATGGTTTGTGATGGCTGCGAGGAACGCATCCAGCAACAACGGGAAAGTGAGGAAGAGCCCTTCGTCGGGCCGCCCACTGCCGAGGATTATCTGCCGGTGAATATTGCCCCACGGGTGCTGACCCCGCAGAACGCCTATTTGATGCGTTCCATGATGATGGACGTGATCAAACACGGGACTGGCCGCCGGGCGCTGACCCTGGGACGTTCCGACCTGGCGGGTAAGACAGGTACCACTAACGATCAGCAGGATGCCTGGTTCTCCGGCTACACTCCGGACTTGGTGACCTCGGCCTGGGTGGGCTTCGACAAGCCGCGGCCGCTGGGGGCGAGGGAGACCGGTGGTCGCGCCGCCCTGCCCATGTGGATCGATTTCATGCGCACCGGGTTGCAGGGGCTGCCGATACGTCCGTTGGAACAGCCGCCGGGGTTGGTGACGGTGCGCATCGATCCGGATACCGGACTGCTGGCGGGAGCCGGTAATCCCAAGGCCATTTTTGAAACCTTCCGTGTGGAAAATGTCCCGCAGCGGCAGAGCGAGACGGCGCCGGCGCCGCTGATGAGGGATGGGGAGACAGCCGGCCCCGCCGTGCAGGACAGCGGTGATGGTGGGGTATCGGAAGAGTTGTTTTAACCCAGCCGGCAGTCTGAGTTACTTCGGTTCCATCTCCAGGGAGAGGCCACCCTTGCCGGCCACGGCATTCCGGTCGTCGGGATCCGCCTCGATCTTCAGGTTTTCGTCCACTTCCACAGCTCCCTCGGAGAGGCTGATCTTCAGGCGCAGGTTGTTCTGGGAATCGGCATTGCGCAGTGCCTCCTCAAGAGAAATCACGCCATCTTTGTAGAGCTTGAAGATGGCCTGATCAAAGGTCTGCATGCCCAGGTTAGTGGATTTCTCCATTACGTCACGAATGGCATGGATGTCGCCCTTGAGGATCAGGTCCTGGATCAGCGGTGTACCCAGCATCACCTCCACCGCCACGGCGCGTTTGCCGTCGAGGGTGGGAATCAGCCGCTGGGAGATGAAGGCGCGCACGTTGAGAGACAAATCCATGAGCAACTGATTGCGCCGATCCTCGGGGAAGAAGTTGATGATGCGATCCAACGCTTGGTTGGAGTTGTTGGCGTGCAGGGTAGAGATGGCCAGGTGGCCGGTTTCGGCAAAGGAAATACAGTGTTCCATGGTCTCGCGGTCCCGTACCTCACCAATGAGAATGACATCCGGCGCCTGGCGCAGGGTGTTCACCAGGGCATCTTCGTAACTGTCTGTGTCCAGCCCCACTTCGCGCTGATTGACGATGGATTTCTTGTGATTGTGAATAAATTCGATGGGATCCTCGATGGTGATGATGTGTCCTGCGGTATTGGCGTTGCGGGCGTCGATCAGGGCTGCCAGTGAAGTGGACTTACCGGAGCCGGTACCGCCGATGAACAGCACCAGGCCGCGCTTTTGCATGATGATCTTTTTCAGGATGGGTGGCAGGCCCAGTTCCTCTGCGCTGGGGATTTCGGTCTTGATGTGACGTATCACCATGGCCGCCTGATTGCGCTGTTTGAAAATGTTGACGCGGAAGCGTCCCACCTTGGGCATTGAGTGAGCCAGGTTCATTTCCGGCTTTAGCTCGAACTGGGCGATCTGTTCCTCGTTCATTAGTTCATAGGCCAGGGCCTTGACCCGTCCCGCCGGCAGGGTGGTTTTCTCCAGGGGCTTGAGAATACCGTGGATCTTGGCGCTCACCGGCGCCCCCACTGTGAAATACAGATCAGAGGCTTCATACTTGACCATCAGTCTGAGGTAGTCGGAAATTTCCATGAATACGCTGCTCCAGGAACGATGTGCTGTGGCAATGAATACGTTAATTGATGCGTTTGCTATCGGTCCTTACCGGCGTTTTCTTAACCCCCGGGGTCACAGAAATGGCGCATGAGCATAGTGATGACAGCCTGTCGCCCTCGGGGCTGGAAATGGCCCTGGCCGATATTCCCGAAGCCCTGCGGGACACGGTGCGCCGCTACTGGGTGGACTTTGCCCAGGCCAGCGAGGCGGCGTCACTGGACTTTCCCCCGTGGTCGGATGCCCTGCTCGGTGAGCTGTGCCGGGTCTGGGCCTGCAGTGAATTCGTCGCCCGCCATTGTGTGCGTCGCCCGGCGCTGCTGCAGGACTTGCTGGACAGCGGCGACCTGGCGCGGCGCTATGCCGAGGGCGACCTGCAGCAGCGGGTGCAGGCGGCTCTGCACGGGGTGAGTGACGGGGATACCCTGGCCCGGCAACTGCGCCGGGTGCGTCGGCGCGAGATGCTGCGCATCGCCTGGCGTGACCTGGCCGGGCCGGCCGGCGCCGCTGGTCTCCAAGACACCATGGCAGACGTCTCGGCCCTGGCCGATGCCTGTATCCAGGGGGCGCTGGATTGGCTGCAGACGGAACTCATCGGCCAATGGGGGGAGCCGCAAAACGCCGCCGGCGTGGCGCAAGGCCTGCTGGTGCTGGGCATGGGCAAGCTGGGCGCCCGTGAGCTGAATTTTTCCTCCGACGTGGATTTGATTTTCGTCTATCCCGAGGCCGGAGAAACCACCAAGGGCAAGAGCAACGAGCAGTTCTTCGCCCGTCTCGGTCAGCAACTGGTGAGGGTGCTGGATGAACAGACCGTGGACGGCTTCGTATTCCGCGTGGATATGCGCCTGCGGCCCTTCGGCCAGAGTGGCGCCCTGGCCTGCAGCTTCGCCGCTCTGGAACAGTATTACCAGGTGCACGGCCGTGACTGGGAGCGTTATGCGCTGATCAAGGCGCGCATCGTCGCCGGGGATGCGGCCCAGGGCGATCAGCTGTTCCATATCCTGCGGCCCTTCGTGTTTCGCCGCTACCTCGACTACGGCGCCTTCGAGGCGCTGCGCGAGATGAAACAAAAGGTGGCCGCCGAGGTTCAGCGCAAGGGCATGGCCAATCACGTCAAGCTGGGGCCGGGGGGCATCCGCGAGGTGGAGTTCATCGGCCAGGCCTTTCAACTGGTGCGCGGCGGCCGTGAGCCGGCCCTGCAGCGGCGCGACATTCAGGGTGTGTTGCACTTGCTGGGCGAGCACCACTATCTGCCCGGCTATGTGGTGGAGGAATTGCTGGCGGCCTACGTCTTCCTGCGCAACACTGAGCACCGGCTGCAGGAGTTCCGTGACCAGCAGACCCACCAGCTGCCCGAGGACGAGGCCGGCCGGCAACGCCTGGCCTTTGCCATGGGCTTTGCCCACTGGGACGAGTTCCTGCCCGCCCTGCGCGGTCACATGACCCGGGTGCACAGCCATTTCCAGCAGGTCTTCGAATCGCCACAGACCGAGCATGCCGATGCCGACGAGTCCGGTTTGAGCAGCCTGTGGCTGGGGGAACCCGATGATGCCCAGGCACAGGCCATCTTAGAACAGGCGGGTTATGACCAGCCCGCCGCCTGCTGGGCGCGCCTGCAGGGGCTCAAGTCGGGGCGCGAATACCGCTCGCTGTCGACCACCGGCAGCAGGCGCATGGACCGGCTTATGCCCCTGCTGCTGGGGGCGGTGGTGGCCCTGGAGCCGCGGCCTGAGTCTCCCTGCACAGTATTGCAACGTTTGATCGGCCTGGTGGAGGTGGTGGCCCGGCGCAGCGCCTACCTGGCCCTGTTGAGCGAACACCCCATGGCGCTGTCGCAACTGGTGCGGCTGTGTGCCGCCAGTCCTTGGATCGCCCGCCAGCTGGCCCAGCATCCCCTGCTGCTGGACGAGTTGCTGGACCCGCGCCACCTGTACCAGCCTCCGAAACGGGAGGAGTTGGCCGCGGATCTGCAACGTCGCCTGGCGCAGATCCCTGCAGACGACCTCGAACAGGCCATGGACAGCTTGCGTCAGTTCAAGCAGGTGAGCGTGCTGCGGGTGGCGGCGGCGGACGTGATGGAGGCGGTGCCGCTGAGTCGGCCCATCCCTGGGCCTTCCCCTTCGGGCACAGCAAGTGCGTCCGAAATTGCTCCCGGCAATTTGGTGATGCAAGTGAGTGACCACCTCACCGCCATCGCCGAACTGGTATTGCAGGCGGCGCTGAAACTGGCCTGGGACTATCTGGTGGCGCGCCACGGCCGACCGGGTTGCGTGGCGGAGGAGGTGGCGGGAGATGATGGGGCAGCGACAGGCTTCGCCATCATCGCCTATGGCAAGCTGGGCGGTATCGAGTTGGGTTACGGCTCGGACCTGGACCTGGTGTTCCTGCACCAGGCGGACGATCTGAACAGCGTCACCTGCGGCGCCAGGCCCGTGGCCGACACGGTGTTCTATGCCCGTCTGGGCCAGCGCATCATTCACATCCTCACCGCCCACACCCCGGCAGGGGTGCTTTACGAGACCGACATGCGCCTGCGCCCCAGTGGCGCCTCAGGCCTGCTGGTGAGCAGTCTGTCCAGCTTCAGGGAGTATCAGCGCCACAAGGCCTGGACTTGGGAACACCAGGCGCTGGTGCGGGCCCGGGGGGTAGCGGGGGATGCCGGGCTGCAAGCCGCCTTCGCGGACTTGCGTTGCGAGGTGCTGAGCTTGCCGCGAGAACCCCGGCGCCTGAAAACAGAAATCCTGGAGATGCGTGAGCGCATGCGTGAATCTCTGGACGCCAGTACCGAGAATGAGTTTGATCTCAAACAGGGCAGCGGCGGTATCGCTGATATCGAATTTATGGTTCAATTCGCTGTTTTACGCGGGGCGCATGAGGCTCCGGCGTTATGCGAGTTTACGGATACCATTCGACTGTTGGCAGGCCTCGCGGCACAAGGGGTATTCAGCGAGCAGGACGCCGATATGCTCTGCGACGCCTACCGCGCCTATCGCGCCGAGGTGCATCGTCTGGCCCTGCAGGAACGGCCCGCGGTGGTAGTCGAGCAGCGTTACGCCCGTGTGCGGGCCAACGTGCAACGTCTCTGGCGCCGGTTGTTTGCAGATGAGTGATTTGAGAAACCAGCCTTATTGGGAGAAAGCAGTATGTCGATGGATGATCGCGACGGCGTGATCTGGATGGATGGCGAGATGGTACCCTGGCGCGACGCCAAGGTGCACGTGCTCACCCACACCCTGCACTACGGCATGGGCGTGTTCGAGGGTGTGCGCGCCTACAACACCGAGAGCAAGGGCCCGGCCATTTTCCGCCTGCAGGAACACACCGACCGGCTGTTTTGTTCGGCGAAGATCCTCGGCATGGGCATGCCCTTCGACAAGGAGACGCTCAACGAGGCACAGCGCGCCGCGGTGCGCGAAAACAATCTGGACAGCGGCTACCTGCGGCCCATGTGTTTTTACGGTTCCGAGGGCATGGGCATCCGCGCCGACAACCTCAACACCCATGTGATGGTGGCGGCCTGGGAATGGGGCTCGTACCTGGGCGCCGAGGGTATGGAAAAGGGCATTCGCATCAAGACCTCGTCATTTACCCGGCATCACGTCAACGTCACCATGTGCAAGGCCAAGTCCAACGGCAATTACATCAACTCCATCATGGCCCTGCAGGAGGCCATCACCGACGGCTACGACGAGGCCCTGCTTCTGGACGTGGACGGCTTTGTCGCCGAAGGTAGCGGCGAGAACATCTTCATCGTGCGCAACGGCGTCATTTACACGCCGGAGCTGACCTCGGCCCTGGAGGGCATCACCCGCGACACCATCCTGGTGCTGGCCGCCGAACTGGGTTACGAGGTGCGCGAGAAACGCATCACCCGCGACGAGGTGTACGTGGCCGACGAGGCCTTCTTCACCGGCACCGCCGCCGAGGTGACGCCCATCCGCGAACTGGACAATCGTGCCATCGGAAACGGTGGCCGCGGGCCGATGACGGAAAAACTACAGGCACTGTATTTCGACGTGGTGCACGGTCGGCATCCCGATCATCAGGACTGGCTGATGCCGGTGACCTGAGCGATGCCGGCAGCCTGAATGTCATGTGGCAATTTTTCAGGGGAGGAAACATGAATCAAGCACAACAAAAAAACGAGAGTCGCGAGATACCACCCAATGCGAAAAATCATTATGAGGTCACGCGGGCGGATCTGCCCCTGCACTGCCCCATGGACGGCATGAGCCTTTGGAACTCCCACCCCAAGGTCTACCTGCCCATCGAAAAGACCGGCAAGGCCAAGTGTCCCTACTGTGGCGCGGAATACACCCTCAAGGATGACTAGATGGTGTTAGACGTACAGGCGGCCATTGCGGCCCACCGCCAGGCCATTGATGCTTTGGCCGGACAGGCCGATGACCTGGAGCAGGCCGCCGCGATGTTGCAGCAGACCTTTCACCGGGGGGGTACGGTATTTGCCTGCGGCAACGGGGGGTCGGCCGCCGATGCCCAGCACTTCGCAGCCGAACTCACTGGCCGTTATCAAACCGACCGTCCTGGATATCCGGCCATTGCCCTCACCACCGACAGTTCGGCGCTCACCTCCATCGGCAACGACTACGGCTTCGAGCATGTCTTTGCCCGTCAGTTGCAGGCCCTGTCCCGCGCCGGTGATCTGCTCATCGCCATCAGCACCTCGGGCAATTCCGCCAACGTGCAGTGCGCGGTAGAATACGCCAGGGCTAACGGGATTTATACCATCGGCCTGCTTGGCCGCGATGGCGGTGCGCTGGCCGGGCAAGTGGATCTTGCACTCACCATCGATGTCGATGCCACGGCGCGCATCCAGGAGGCGCATATCGTGATCCTGCATCTGCTGTGTGAGGCCTTCGAACCCTCTCCGTAGGGTGGGTACGTCGTCTGTGACCACGCGCTAATCTCAGCACTCAGCACTCAAATGTCCGGATCGAAGCGATACCCCAACCGTTCAATATCCGTCCTGAAGTAATCCGCCACCAATTCCGCGGTGGTGTCATCATAGTAGCTGCGATAGTCCTTGCGATCCCTGGCCTGGCGCTTGTGCGGTAACGGCCGTGGGGCGATGCCGATGCGCTGGCACACCGTGTCGAAATCCGCCTGCAGGTTTTCGTAGTGGCCGATGAAATCGATGAGCATGTTGCCGTGCAGGTCGACGAGATAATCCGATTGCAGCTGGATGGAGGTGTCCACGTGATACTGGTAGGGCCGTTGCGGGTCCAGCTTCCAGCGGATGAACGCCGGGAAGTCCTCGATGTGTTCCATCACCTGCGGGCGCTCACGGCGGATATGATGGTAGGAACTCACCTGCAGATCCCAGGGGTTGCGCACGAAGGCAAATTTGAACAGGCCCTCAAAATACTCCGCCGGCAGCATCTCCTGGGCGGCGATGATGCGTGCATGGCGCGGGAACTTGCTGCCGATGCGATGGCCGGTGAAATGGCTCAGCTTGCTGCAGATGAATTGCGGCAGGTACAGCGGGTCGCGCCAGCGCAGGGCGTTGAGCGCGGCGCGCACGCTGGTGCCACCTGTCTTGGCGATGTGCACGAACAGGAAGTTGTGTTTGGCGGAAAGCAGCATCGGTATGGGCTTGGCGTGAGCTTGGTGTAGTTTGGTGTAGTAAAGAGTCGCGGATTATACGTGCTCGCCGGCGATTTCCCTAGGGCCTGTTAACACGACTGACGCCACCGCGTTGCTGCCCCAAAACAGGCCAGGCAAGGCGCGAGGAGAGAAGTTTGGTCACTCCAAATGAACGACGAGCAACGCGGCATGGCCTGTTTTGGGGCGCAACCCGAAGGGACGGGGCCCTTTTCACTCAGGTCGGCGTTGCACCTCTCTCATGTGCAATAAGCACCTCACGCTCGATGCGCCTTGCCCTGAGAAAAAAGGGCCGCCGTCGCGGCGGTGTCAGTCGTGTTAACAGGCCCTAAGCCGTGGCGGGGTGTTTCGGCAGGCCGAGGATGGCGAGGTATTCGTCGGCGCTGCGGCTGACCCGAAATGCATCCACGGCGGCGGCCATGGCCTCGGCAGTGGGGGGCGCGGCGAGGGTGTCGACCATGGCCTGGGCGAGGGCCTGGCTGTCACCCATGGGCACCAGGGGGCCGAAACGGCCATCCCGCAGGGTTTCCCGCGGGCCGCTGGGGCAGTCGGTGGCCACCACCGCGGTGCCACAGGCCATGGCCTCGGTGAGCACGTTGGGTGAGCCCTCCCAGCGGGAGGACAACACGAACAGGTCGGCCCGGCGCATCCACGCATAGGGATTGGCGGCGAAGCCGGGTAACTCCACGGCGTCGCCCACGCCCAGTTCCTCGGCCAGGGTGAGCAGTTCGTTGCGCTGTTTCCCGTCACCCAGAATAACCAGTCGGCAGGGACGTTGGACGCGGGCCAGGGCAAAGGCGCGGATCAGGGTGGGAAAATCCTTTTGCCGGGTGAGGCGGCCGACGCCGAGAATGAGGGGGTTCTCGGGGTCGTTCAGCCAGGGGTGCTCCAGCGGTTCTTGCGCCAGGGCCAGCAGACGCGGGGTGATCACCGGATTGTGCGCCACGCTGATCCGTTCGGCGGGCAGGCCGGTGAGTTCCATGGTGTCTTCGGCTACGCCACGGGAAACGGCGATCACCCGCTCCGCCATGCGATAGCTCCAGCGCATGGGCAGGATGCGCGAGGCGCGTTGCAGCCAGGATTTGCCGGCCAGCGCGGCGGAGAGATTGGTGCCCAGGCGAATGGCGATGCGTGTGTCGACACCGGCCAGGCGCCGCGCCCACAGGGCGGCGCGGCCGGCGCGGTCCTTGGCCACCAGCAGCACGGGGGGGCGTTGCCGTCGCAGGTAGCGGGCCAGGGGCAGGACGCTGGTCAGGGTGTGTTCCACGCCGAGGCGAATCAGCTTGACGTTGTCCGGCAGATTGCTCAGGTGCTCACCCTCGGCGCGGATCAGCAGCAGGTCGATGTGATAGCCGCGCCGGGCAAACTCCTCCAGCAGATTCAGCATCATGCGCTCCACCCCGCCGGCGCCGGAAAAGGAGATGAGCACGCTGAGCCGGGGGGTGTCCGATGTTGGGGCAGGCCTGCTCAACTGATCCACTCCAAGGGGTCTTCCTCTGCCCCGGGTATCTGCCCGGGCTGTTCGACGAACAGGCGATGCCAGATGGCAAACTGCATCAATCCCCAGATTTCACGGCTGGCATCCTTGCCGGCCTGGTGTGCGGCGAGCATCTGTTTGACGCCGTCGACGTGGAACCACTGGCCAATGGCGGGATTGTGGGGCAGCTTTTCCGCCAGTCCGCTGAGGAAGTCCCCCTGCAGCCAGGCATTCACCGGCACGTGGAAGCCGCGCTTCTTGCGATACAGATGATCCTTGGGCAGATATTGCTCGGCCCAGCGTTTGAGAAACAGCTTGCCCTGGCCGGACTGGATTTTCAGTGCATCCGGTAATGACAGGCCGAATTCCACGATACGGTGGTCGAGAAAAGGCACCCGCCCCTCCAGGCCAAAGCCCATCAACATACGATCGGCCTTGACCAGCAGGTTGTCGGGGAGGGCGGTGGTCAGATCGGTGTACTGGCTGCGTTGCACGTCGCTCCACTGGGCGGGGGTCGCCTGCCAGGCCTGGATGAAGGGTTCGCGCACGGCCGATGTTGCCGCCTGCAGCTCGCTGCCAAACACCCGGCTCGGCCAGGGCTTGCGCCAGTGGCCACGGGTGCGGAAGCCGCCGGAGCCGGTGGCAAGCAGGTTCTTCACCCAGCGTTGTACGGCGGACTGACGGTAACGCCCGTAGCCGGCGAATACCTCATCGCCCCCTTCGCCGGAGAACACCACCTTCAACTCCCGGCTGGCGTGCTGGGCAAGGATGTCGGTGGGCAGGCTGGCGTAATCGCGCATCAGATCGTCGG
>DRKQ01000255.1 GCA_011051685.1 Gammaproteobacteria bacterium | reverse complement strand
GGATGCGGCCGGTGAGGTCAGCGACGATCTGCTGGGTGGCCTCCACGCCCACGTCCGAGGTGAGCAGCAGGGTCTCGATCTCGTCCAGCACATCGTCGTCGATGGCCTTTTTGCCCAGCACCAGGTCGGCCAGGCCGTCGGTGATGCCATGGCGGGTGCGCGACAGGCCCTGCTTGAGACGGGCGAAAAAACCCTGCTTTTGCCCGGGTTCCGCTGATTGCTCAGGGGCTGACGTCATGGCCTGCGCCTGCTCCGTCTGCGGGGATTTGTCTTTTTTGAAACCAAACATGAAATTTTGCGGTCACAGCTGCTGGTAATTAGGTAGACTATCCTACCATTCACGGGCGGGGGCCGTCAGCCGTGTTACGGGCTCGGTCTGTGCAGGAAAATGAACAAGCAGAAACAAGACATCACCGTCATTCCTGCTGCAGCCTGTCCCGGCGAATGCCGGGGGCCGGAATGACGGAAAATAACAAGTAGTCCTGACTGTAAAAAATAACTCGAGAGGCCTATGAATCCATTGCTTAAACTATCCACCGCAGCGCTTGTGACTGCGGTACTCGCTGGCTGTATCGCCGCCCCCTCCAAACCTGACAACAATCCTTCCGCTGATCAATCGGGCAAAACCTCTCCCACTGTGGCCGTGACCAAAGAGGGCCCCGTGGGTAGCGAGGGCGATGTGCACGAATACCGCCTGGCCAACGGTCTGCGCATCCTCATCAAGGAGGATCACCGCGCGCCCATCGTAGTCTCGCAGATCTGGTACAAGGTGGGCGCCAGTTACGAACCCAACGGCACCACCGGCATGGCCCACGTCCTGGAACACATGATGTTCAAGGGCACCCACAAGCACGGCCCCAATGAATTCTCGCGCATCATCGCCGCCAATGGCGGGCGCGAGAACGCCTTCACCGGCCAGGACTACACCGCCTATTTCCAGCAGCTGGAGAAGAGCCGCCTGCCCATCAGCTTCGAGCTGGAGGCGGACCGCATGGCCAACCTCAACCTGCGCGCCGAGGATTTCGCCAAGGAGGTGCAGGTGGTGATGGAAGAGCGCCGCATGCGCACCGAGGACAAGCCCCGCGCGCTGACTTACGAACACTTCTCCGCCACCGCCTTTGTCACCAGCCCCTACCACCACCCCATCATCGGCTGGATGGATGACCTGAAAAACATGACCGTGGACGACATGCGCCACTGGTACCAAAGCTGGTATGCGCCCAACAACGCCATTTTGGTGGTGGCAGGTGATGTGGATCCGCAGGCCGTGTTTGCACTGGCGAAAAAATATTACGGGCCGGTCAAGCCACGCCCCATTCCCGTTTTGAAACCGCAACAGGACATCGAACAGCGCGGCATCAAGCGTATCACCGTCAAGGCCCCCGCCCAGGTGCCTTACATGATCATGGGCTACAAGGTCCCGGTGGTTAAAACCGCGCAGAACGAATGGGAGCCCTACGCCCTGGAGATGCTCGCCAACGTGCTGGACGCAGGGGAAAGCTCGCGCTTTTCTCGCGAGCTGGTGCGCGGCCAGCAGATCGCCACCAGTGTCAGCGCCGGTTACGACATCTATTCCCGGTTAGACGATCTCATACTGTTCGACGGCACTCCCGCCAAGGGCAAGTCCATCAAAGACCTGGAAAAAGCCCTTCGCGCGCAAATCGACAAACTCAAGACCGAGCTGGTGCCCCAGGCCGAACTGGATCGTATCAAGGCACAGGTGGTGGCCAGCAAGGTCTACGAAAAGGATTCCGTGTTCTACCAGGCCATGCAGATCGGCACCCTGGCCACGGTGGGACTGGACTGGCGCCTGATGGAGCAGTTCGTTGACAAGCTGCGCGCCGTGACCCCGGAACAGGTGCAGGCCGTGGCAAAAAAATATCTGATCGATGACCACCTCACCGTGGCGGTACTGGAACCCCAGTCTGCCGCCATCAACAAGGGAGGTCATAGCCATGGGAAATAACATGCATAAAAAAATTATTTTTCTCTGCCTGCTGATCGGCAGCCTGTTCAGCGGCGCCGTTGGCGCCAACCCCGAGATCGAATCATGGCGTACCCAAAATGGCGTGCGCGTGTACTTTGTCAATGCCCCTGAATTGCCCATCGTCGACCTGCGCATCATCTTCGACGCCGGGGCGGCACGGGACGATGAGGACCCCGGCGTTGCGCTGATGACCAACGGCCTGCTGGCCGAGGGGGCCGGCGGACTCAGCGCCGACCAGCTTGCCGAACAGTTTGAGTCCATCGGCGCGCAATTCGGCAACAGCGCGCAACGTGACATGGCGGTACTCAGCCTGCGCACCCTGGCGGAGAAAAAGGTCTTCGATACCGCGGTCAACACCCTGCGCACCATCCTCACCCAGCCGGACTTCCCGCAAAAGGCCTTTGACCGGGAACGCGCCCGCCTGCTCACCGGGCTCAAACGGCGCAAGCAGTCCCCGGGCAAGGTGGCCGACGAGGCCTTTTACAATGCCATCTATGGCAGCCATCCCTATCACAACCAGCCCACCGGCACCGAGGCCGGGGTAAAGGCCCTGACCACCGACAAGCTGAAGGCCTTTTACGCAAAATATTACGTGGCCCGCAATGCCATTCTTGCCATTGTCGGTGATCTGTCCCGGCTCGACGCCGAACAACTGGCCGAAACCCTCATGGGCGGCCTGCCGGAAGGACAGCCCGCCGATGACCTGCCGGAGGTCGCCGACCTGAAAGCAGCACTGGAAATACGCATTCCTCATCCCTCGGCGCAAACCCACATTCTCGTGGGTCAGCCGGGCATGCGGCGCGGCGACCCCGACTATTTCCCGTTATACGTCGGCAATCACATGCTCGGCGGCAGTGGGCTTGTGGCGCGGCTGGCGGAAGAGATTCGCGAACAACGCGGCCTGGCCTACAGCACCTATAGCTACTTCCTGCCCATGCGCAAGAAGGGTCCCTACACCTTCGGCCTGCAAACCAAGAATGAATCCGCCGAAGAGGCGCTGGCAGTACTGCGTGATACTATTACCAGGTTC
>DRKQ01000254.1 GCA_011051685.1 Gammaproteobacteria bacterium | reverse complement strand
CGACAGCTGGTATGTCAGCACCACGCTGCGTCATGCCGACACCGGTTGGAGTCATTACGCCGATGCCTGGCGGGTGGTGGATGAAAAGGGGCGGATCTTTGGCACCCGCACCCTGTATCACCCCCATGTGGACGAACAGCCCTTTACCCGCAGCCTGGGTGACGTGAAGATCCCCGCCGATGTCTCCGTGGTTTTCGTCGAGGCCCACGACACAGTGCACGGCTGGTCCAAACAGCGGGTCAAGGTGGATTTACGCAAGACTCAGGGAAAGCGCTTTGAAGTTAGGCGCTAAACGACTGTTTTAAAGGTGCTTTGTTTTATGGAGCAAAGGCATTGAGGAGACCTCAAGTCTCGCTGGTTTTATTTGTGCCCTTGATAACGGTTCTACCCTTAATCGCTGCCGACAACATTCAATAAATATCAGCGCAAATTTGCCCAACATCACTAAAGATTGCGCCCCGCCGATCGTTACTATGGGCAAGGATTTATTTACGGATTGGCCGTAAGTAACGCATCGGTAAACGTGGTAAAGCGCATGGCCAAAATAACCTCTCTTTCCTCCAATGAAGTCAGTGAGTTGTTGATGGGTTCACCCCTGGATGTTTTTGAATGGGTGCAGCAGGGCCGTTTGCATGTCCGCCTGGAAGACGGTTTCAATTCGGTCTTTTCACGGGAAGAACTTCGTCATTTTGCGCTGATGCGCGGCATGAACATCGGCCGGCCTGACAAAAATAAACTACACATCCTCATCGTCGATAATGACTTTCGCATGACCCGCTCGTTGGTGGAGCTGTTCGACACGCTGTCCGACTCCGTGGAGGCCAGCGCGGTACACAGCGCCTTCGAAGCCGGACAGCATCTGCAAAGTAGTGCGCCAGATATCGTTCTGCTGGATCTGCAACTCCCCAACCAGGAAGGAATCGAAATGTGTCGGCGCATCAAAAGTAACCACGACACGCGTCACGTCCGACTCATAACCATGAGTAGTGATTGTAGTGATGAAGACATGCATCGCAGTCTGATGCTTGGCGCGGAAAGCTGTATCGCCAAACCGTTGGACAATCAACAGCTCTTCAAGGCCATGGGCTTAAATCTGGAAATTCCGGAAACACATACGTTTGGTCAGGTGGAAATCTGTCAGTAATTGGTAGGACACCGGTTCAGTTTATAATGCTCTTTACTGAGTAGATGTCATAACGGGTATTCTTTGATTGTACGTTCCCGTTGGGTTTTTCACCGGCCAGGAAGGGCGCTCCCTTGGGGCGCTTGACCACTACCCGTTTGGCGGCGCTGTGTCGCGCGGCTTGTAGCAATACGCCCGCATCTTCATCGTCCCCCACCAGCGCCCGCAGGGCCCGCATCTCCTTTTTCACCAGGGCGCTTTTACTGCGCTGCGGATACATGGGGTCGAGGTAGACCACCTCGGGTCGCTCGTCGGTTTTTGCCTGTCGTTGCAGCCAGTCAATGGCATTGTCCTGTACCAGTTGCAGGTGTGACCGGGCAATGTCCGTCAGTTCAGGCTCGGCGGCCAGGCGCCGCAGCCCGTCTTCCAGCAGAGCGGCGAGGATGGGCGAGCGCTCGATCATGGTGACTCGTGCGCCGAGGCTGGCCAGCACGAAGGCATCCCGACCCAGGCCTGCAGTGGCATCCACCACGCTGGGGTTGACGCCCTGTTTAAGACCCAGGGCCCTGGGCAGGGCTTGTCCGCGGCCACCGCCAAACTGCCGGCGATGAGCCGCTTTGCCATGCACGAAGTCGATGTACACATGGCCTTTGAAATCACTGCGCCGGCTGGAGAGCACGAGGATATTGTCATCCGAGGTTTTTGGTTCCGCCAGGAATGACAGGGTGAAATGAAAATCCTCGCAGGGCCTGGCGTGGGGCGCATCACAGACCGGCAGGTTCAGGCGCTGCGCCAGGGCCCGCAAGCGGTTTTGTGTGTCGGCCGTTTCCAGGCCCGTCAGGGTGATGGCCAGGCTGGGGGGTGTTGCAGGCACGCTCAGGCAGGGAATCCCCGGGCCGCTATTTCCTGTTTGGCCTGCAGGGCGAGCAGGGCCATGTGCAGGTCTTTTTCCCAGTCGTAAGCTTGTAGCGGTGGCAGCCCCTGGGCGGCTTGCAGGTCGCCCGCGGTATTGTGCGCATAGATATGGACATGGCGGGTTTCAGCGATGGAGGGGGTCATGTCCGGCCAGATCTCGTGGAGGATGTTTTCCGGACGCACCACGTCCCATTGGTCGATGAGTCGATACTCATCGTTCAGGGTGTCGAGCATTTCCGGGCTGCCGGTCTGACGTTGTCCGGTGTTGGGGTCCACGTGGTCGGTAAAGATATAAATGATCATCTTGGTTTTGTGTTGCACCAGCGCCTCGCTGGGGTTGCTGCCGCTGGGCGGCCAGGCAACCAACACTGCGTCCGGGGACAACTGCTCCAGCCCGTCGTCGCTGTACTGGAAATGTTCGGTATCGAAGAAGGATTCGATCTGGTTGGGTTTGTTCTGCCCGGCAAACTGGCGCAGGCCCAGCACAGTCATCCCTTCGCGTCCCAGCAGGCTGCCGATGAAGCCATTGCCGGGAAACAGGTCAGCCACTCGCGGCTGGTCAGCCAGTTGGCGGACGTAAAAGGCGATCTTCTGCATCTCTTCGCGCAGTGGATAAAAGGGTGCCACGGTGGCGCTGTACTGTGCCGGGTCGCGATCCGGGTTACTGAAGATCAGATTGTGCAGTGGCAGATCCTTGATGCGCGCGGCGAAGGACAGGTTGGTGTTCCAGGCGTAATGGGTCTTTTCCTGAAAGGCGATGATGCGATTGAACATGTCCTCGGTAAAGGTTTCCATGTTGCGCAGGGGTTCGAATTTGTTGGGCATATTCATGGTGTTAGCAAAAATGATGTGAAAGCGGTGATGGGACGTAATAATGTTTGGGGGCGGAAAATTCGTCTACGATGTAACAGTCGACTGACGCCCCAGTGTAATGGGCCGTCCGTCCTCTGGCAACCAGACCCGTTGGAAGATAAGATTTTTTCAGAGAGGGAGTCATGAAGGCTAATACACGCATGAGAGGTAAGTGGATAACGGCACTGTTTGGATTGTCTTTGTCGGGAACGGTGGGAGCGGGGGTATCCCACATCGGGCTGACACCGGTATTCGAAAATCTGTCCTTCAAGCGTCCCCTGCTGCTGATCGAAGCACCCTTGCAGGCATCGCCCGGGGAAATACTGCGTGCCACAAAGTCACCCCGCTATTGGTACGTGGTGGAGCAGGCGGGGCGGGTGATACGTCTGCAACAGTTGGAGAATACTCTGCAGCGTCGCGTGTTTGTGGATTTACGCAAGCAGGTGGAGTCTGGCCCCAACGAGGCCGGCCTGCTGGGCATGGCGCTGGATCCCGGATTTGCAGAAAACGGTCATGTGTATTTGTCCTATACCCGCCGGGGCGATCCACTGGTGTCGGTATTGTCACGCTTCGTCAGCCGTGATGGTGGCCGTAGTCTCGATACATCTTCAGAGCAGATCTTGCTGGAGGTTGCACAGCCCTACAGTAATCACAATGGCGGGAACATCCGATTTGGGCCGGATGGCTATCTCTATTATGGATTGGGTGATGGTGGCTCGGCAGGTGATCCCGAGGGGAACGGGCAGAATATACATACCCTGTTAGGCGCATTACTGCGACTGGATGTACACAGAAAAGGCGCTTATGGGATTCCTGCGGACAATCCCTTTGTGAAGAATGAAGGCCGAAAGGAAATTTTCGCCTACGGGTTGCGCAATCCCTGGCGCTGGAGCTTTGATCGCAAGAATGGTGATTTATGGTTGGCCGATGTGGGACAGAATGCCTGGGAGGAAATCAATATTATTCGCGCCGGTGGCAACTATGGCTGGAATTTACGTGAGGGCCGTCATTGTTATTCTGGGGATTGCCGTCGTCCCGGGCTAATCGAACCTGTGGCGGAATATGGTCATGACGAAGGTTGTTCGGTGACAGGTGGTTATGTTTACCGGGGGGAGCTCATGCCGGCATTAAGAGGCGTTTATGTGTTTGCGGATTTCTGCAGTGGCAGGGTGTGGGGCTTGTTCAAGAAGGGAACTGCTTATGCTCGGCGGTTATTATTGAAAACCGACCTTAATATTGCTTCCTTTGCGGAAGATCGATTGGGAGAGATTTATGTTGTGGATCTGGGTGGTAAACTCTTTCGTCTGACAGCGGTGATGCCGGAATAGGTGTTTGCTGGGGTCTGGATATCAAATTTACTGCTGAATATTATTCAGTCGATGTGCCAGTACGGCAACATCGATTTCTTCCACCGTGTCGATATGCAGCGCATATTTATTCTCTTCGTCAGTCAATGGCTGCTGTTCGGTGAGTTGCTTTTCCAGTACGCGCAGGTTGGCCTCGGAGGCGTCTGTCCCCTGTTGTTCTCGTTGCTTGACACGTTGTCGCAGGATGTTCTCATCTGCCTGGCAATCCAGAATAACGAAAGGACAGGCGAGTTGTTGCGCAAGGCTGAAAAACCTGGTGCGTTGCTCGTATTGTAAAAACGTAGCGTCGACGAGTACAGAAAAACCACTGTGCAGGCAGATGTCTGCCAACGTGTACAGGCGCTGGTAGGTGGCCCGTGTGGCATCGTTCGCATAGATGCCGGTGTTCAGGCCCGATTCACTGTGCGTCAGTTCACTGAGACCGAACAGGCGTTTACGTTCCACGTCGGAGCGTAAATGGATCACGTCGAAATGACGGGCCAGTTCCCGCGACAGGTAACTCTTTCCCGATCCCGACAGACCGTGGGTGATGATGAGTCGCACTCTGTCCGGCCGGGTGTATTTGTCAGCCAACTGAATATAGTTATGTATTTGCTGCTGGTTTTGCGCAATCTTTGATGCGTCATCGAGCTGGGATAGGCGCAGTCCGGCTACCTTGGCGCGCACCATTGCGCGGTATACCTGATAATAGCGCAGGGTGGCCAGTCCCCCGTAATCACCACAGAGGGAAAGGTAGCGGTTCAACAATGGGCGGGACAGGGTCTGTTGCTGGTGGTCATCCAGATCCATGAGCAGGAAGGCCAGTTCACTCATCACATCGATCCAGCGCAGCTGAGGGCTGAATTCGATGCCGTCGAAGGGTACAACCTGGTCGTGCCATAAAACGATGTTTCGCAGATGAAGGTCGCCGTGACATTCCCGGACAAAACCATCTTTTTTGCGTTGTGCGAATACTGCGCGCAGTTTTTCATGTTGTGTTTGTGACCATTGATGCAGGTGATGGGAGGTTTCCCGTATGGCTGCCATGAATGACTGGCTGTTGATGCACTTATCCACCTGAATAAAGTTCTCGTTGACGGGGTTCCAGATGGCATCGGGGGTGCCGAAGTCATCATTCGGCGTGGACACCGCGATACGCTGGTGGAACTCGGCGAGGGTGCCTGCGGTCTGTTCCATGAGCGATACTGAAAGCGCGCCGCGTTCGAGTAACTCATCAAAGGTCTGCCTGGGGTCGAACTGGCGCATCTTTACAGCATATTCCAGGGGTGTGCCGCTGCCGCCCAGCCGTGGCATTTCGGGGCTTCCCGTAACTGGAACCACCGCCAGATAAAGTTGCGGTGCCAGGCGTCGGTTGAGGCGGAGTTCCTCCTCGCAGTAAAAGTGCCGTTTTTCAAGGGTGGAGAAATCCAGAAAACCGAAATCCACCGGCTTCTTGATCTTGTAAACGAATTCACCGGTGAGCAATACCCAGGAGATATGGGTTTCGAAAAGCCTGATATCTGCCACTGGGTGAGGATAGGCCGCGGGGTTTTGCAATGCGCAGATGATGGAATGGTTTTTCATTATGTGGGAAGCATAGCAAAACCATTCATATCCAGTCTGTTTTGCATCAATGTGAGATACAATACTCGGGCATGTTTTCCATTTTCAAAAAACGCTGGCTCAACAGGCTTTGGCTCAATAAGCGCCGTTCCATGAAACGCAGGCGCCAGCGTAAGCAAAAGCACCGTTCCCGGCGCCGGCAGGCCACTGCCTGGTTTGTGCGCGGCGAGACCCTGCGCAGGGCCTTGTGGGTGTCGTTGGCCATACTGGGGTTATTTTCCGTGTATGTGTTTTATCTGGATACCCAGGTGCGTGATCAGTTTGAAGGCAAGCGCTGGTCACTGCCCGCCCATGTCTTTGCCCGGCCACTGGAATTGTATCCGGATCAGGCGCTGACGGCTCGGCAGTTCGTTGCGGAGTTGCAGCGACTGGGATACCGTACGGAGGCTGCCCCCCGTCTGCCAGGCAGTTATGCTCGTTCAGGCAATGCCTTTGTGCTGGTCACCCGTGCGTTTCATTTCTGGGATGGCGAGGAACCCAGCCGACGCGTGCGCCTGGAGTTTTCCGCCGGTCGGGTGTTGGGGATCTGGCGGGCCGATACGGGGGACGCAGTGGATTTGTTGCGCCTCGACCCGCCACTCATCGGTAACATTTATCCCGGGCATCGCGAAGACCGCATCCTGGTAAAGCTGGATGAAGTGCCAGTGCTGTTGATTGACGCCTTGCTGACGGTGGAGGATCGATCTTTTTTTTCACATCATGGTGTCTCACTGCAGTCCATCCTGCGTGCTCTGTGGGTCAATCTGCGTGCTGGCAGAACGGTGCAGGGCGGCAGCACGCTGACTCAGCAACTGGTGAAGAATTTCTTCCTCACCAATGAACGCACCCTGTGGCGCAAGTTCAACGAAGCCATCATGGCCTTGTTGCTGGAGATTCATTACGACAAGAACGAGATCCTTGAGGCCTACATCAACGAGATTTATCTTGGCCAGGATGGGCGCCGGGCCATCCATGGCTTCGGCCTGGCCAGCCAGTTCTACTTTGGCCGGTCCCTGAAAAAACTCACTCCGCAAGAGATTGCCCTGCTGGTGGCACTGGTGAAGGGGCCTTCCTATTACGATCCGCGTCGCCATGCACAGCGGGCCTTTGCAAGGCGCAACCTGGTGCTGCAATTACTTGAAGACCGGGGCAAGCTCGATTCCGCTATCGTCGCCAGCGCTGCACACGAGGCGCCTGCGGTGTTGCCTCAGAATTCCACTCGGGTATCGCGAGTACCGGCCTTTATTGACCTGGTGCGTCGCCAGCTGCGTCGCGATTACAGCGAGACCGATCTCAATTCCGAAGGTCTGCGCATTTTCACCACATTGGACCCCCGGGTGCAGAAGATTGCCGAACAGGCCGTCAGCTTGCAGTTAGACCGCCTGCAGCGCGAAGGCGTGGATGCGGAAATACAGGGCGCCGCAGTGGTGGCGAATGTCAACAATGGCGAAGTGCAGGCGGTGGTAGGCGGGCGCGATCCACGCTTTGCCGGTTTCAATCGCGCGCTGGATGCGCAACGCCCCATCGGCTCACTGATCAAACCCGCAGTGATGCTTACCGCCCTGCAGCGGCCCGCGCAATACACCCTGGCCACGATGCTGGACGACGGCCCCCTGGAGGTGGACATGGGGGGCGGCGACTACTGGCAGCCACAGAATTTCGATCATCAGCATCACGGTGGGCCGGCGCAACGTGTCTTGTTGTATGATGCCCTGGTACACTCATACAATATCGCCACGGCGCGCCTGGGCCTGGCTCTGGGGGTGCCGGCGGTAACGGATACCTTGCGTGCACTGGGTGCGGAACGTCCCTTCAGCGACTACCCCTCCCTGTTGCTGGG
>DRKQ01000253.1 GCA_011051685.1 Gammaproteobacteria bacterium | reverse complement strand
TCGAATCCTGCCGGCCCAGCCATGAAACAGTACCTAGTTGTCGAGTAACGAGTGACTAGGTTTTGGCACCGATGGTTGGCAGGGCAGGATTTGAACCGGTTCGACCGATGAGCGCAGCGAATCGGAACGGCGCAGCGAAGCGTAGCCAGCCCGTAGGGTGAGGGACGCAGTCCCGAATAATCCTGCCGGCCCAGCCATGAAACAGTACCTAGTTGTCGAGTAACGAGTGACTAGGTTTTGGCACCGATGGTTGGCAGGGCAGGATTTGAACCGGTTCGACCGATGAGCGCAGCGAATCGGGTGATCCATTCCTAGAAACTCGATACTAGTCACTAGAAACTTTAGTTTGGAGTAAAAAGTGTCTGACGGCCAAATGATGGTGTTTACGGGTAACGCCAATCCGCAATTGGCGCAGGCCGTGGTGAGTCATCTGAATATCTCCCTGGGTAAGGCCGTGGTGGGGCGTTTCAGCGATGGCGAGACCCAGGTGGAGATCATGGAGAACGTGCGTGGCCGGGACGTGTTTATCGTCCAGCCCACCTGCGTGCCCACCAACGACAATCTGATGGAGTTGCTGGTGATGATCGATGCCTTGCGGCGCTCGTCGGCGCGGCGCATTACCGCGGTGATTCCGTACTTCGGTTATTCACGGCAGGACCGGCGACCACGCTCGGCACGGGTGCCGCTTACCGCCAAGCTGGTGGCGGACATGATCGTCACCGCCGGCGCCGACCGCGTGTTGACCGTGGATTTGCACGCCGACCAGGTGCAGGGCTTTTTCGACAAGCCGGTGGACAATATTTACGCCTCGCCCATTTTGTTGGGTGACATCTGGCGCCGGGAATACCCGAAGCTGATGGTGGTGTCGCCGGACGTGGGTGGCGTGGTACGCGCCCGGGCGTTGGCCAAGCGCCTGGACGATGCGGATCTGGCGATCATCGACAAACGCCGGCCCAAGCCCAACGTGGCCAAGGTGATGAACATCATCGGCGACGTCCAAGGCCGCAGCTGTGTGTTGATCGACGACCTGGTGGATACCGCAGGCACCCTGGGTCAGGCGGCTAAGGCGCTGAAGGACAAGGGTGCTGCCAAGGTGGTGGCCTATTGTACCCATCCGGTATTGTCCGGGCCGGCGGTGGACAATGTCGTCGGTTCCGAGCTGGATGAGCTGGTGGTGACGGATACCATTCCGTTGAGCAAGGCCGCCGCGGCCTGTGGGCGTATTCGCCAGCTGTCCATCGCCGAACTGCTGGCGGAGACCATGCGCCGGATAAGTAACGAGGAATCGGTCAGTTCCCTGTTTATGGACTGACTGTATTTAATCACAAGAATTGTTGTCGGCCTTGCTTGTAATCAAACAAGGTTAACAGGAATCCTTCCCCTGGTCGCAAGGGTGAAGTGAAAGCAGAGACCGCAGCAGTGAGGCGGTCTTTTTTGTAAAGCGCGGCTCACTGTTTGCGGTTAGATTCAAGGTGAGACGCATTGTTTGGAGAGACATCATGTCATCTGTTGATTTTAATATTATTGCCGAAAGCCGTGCGGACGTGGGGAAAGGTGCGAGCCGCCGCCTGCGTCGTACCGGTAAAGTACCGGGTATCCTGTATGGTTCCGGCAAGGATCCTCTATCCCTCACCGTGGATCATGACGATCTCATGCACCACCTGGATCATGAGGCCTTTTATTCACACATTCTTACCGTGACCGTGGACGGCAAGGCCGAGAAGGCCGTGCTAAAAGATCTGCAGCGTCACCCCGCCAAGCGCAAGGTATTGCACGTGGACTTTTTGCGAGTGAGCGACAAAGACGTCATTCACATGCAGGTGCCGATGCACTTCATCAACGAAGACATCAGCGTTGGGGTCAAGGCAGGTGGTTTGGTCTCGCACTTGATGACCACGGTCGAAATCACCTGCATGGCCGGCGATTTGCCGGAATATCTGCAAGTGGATCTGGCCGACTTGGAGGTGGGCGCTTCTCTGCACCTGTCGGACATCAAACTGCCCGAGGGAGTAGCGATTACCGCCCTGACCCACGGTGAAGATCACGATTTGCCGGTGGTCAGCATCAATGCACCCAAGGGTGGCGGTGAGACCGACGAAGCAGAGACCGCTCCGGAAGCAGCCGCCGAAGAGGGTGGTGAGGCCGGCGAATAAGCCTTTCGCCTGCTTCACGGCCAGCGCACAGGAAAGCCGACCTTGTCGTCGCCCGTTCAGCTCATCGTCGGCCTGGGGAATCCCGGGCCGAAGTATGAGCAGACGCGACACAACGTCGGCTTTGTTTTTGTCGACGAGCTGGCGCGCAGCAAGGGCGCCTCGTTCAAGCCGGACAACAAGTTTCATGGCGAGGTGTGCAAGCTATCGTTAGGTGGTAACGATGTCTGGCTGCTCAAGCCCAACACCTTCATGAACCTCAGCGGCAAGTCCGTCGCCGCCCTGGCGCGGTTTTACAAGATTGCCCCGGAAACGATCCTGGTGGTGCACGACGAGCTGGACATCCCGCCGGGGCAGTTGCGCCTCAAGCAGGGCGGTGGGCACGGTGGCCACAACGGCCTGCGGGACATCGTTGCGCAACTGGGCAGCAAGGATTTTCTACGCCTGCGCATTGGTATCGGGCATCCCGGGCAAAGCCGGGATGTGTCCAATTACGTGCTGGGCAAGGCCCCGCGGGATGAGCAAATCGAAATAGACAACGCCATCGACGAGGCCCTGCGCACTCTGCCGCAGATACTCGATGGCGAAATGCAGGCGGCAATGAACCGGTTGCATAGTAGGAAATAGTATCTAGGGGCGAGTATCGAGTGGCTAGGAAAAACGACAACGGTTATTCGTTTGTGCTTAGCTTAATAAACCGACCCTAGCACCTCGAAACTAGATACTCGACACTTATAAACTAGAGACTAATATCATGGGATTCAAATGCGGCATCGTCGGCCTGCCCAACGTGGGCAAGTCCACCCTGTTCAACGCGCTCACCAAGGCGGGCATCCAGGCGGCCAATTATCCGTTCTGCACCATCGAGCCCAACGTGGGCGTGGTGCCGGTGCCGGACCCGCGCCTCGACGCCCTGGCGAAGATCGTCAAGCCCGAGCGGGTGCTGCCCACCACCATCGAGTTCGTGGACATCGCCGGGCTGGTGGCCGGCGCCTCCAAGGGCGAGGGCCTGGGCAATCAGTTTCTCGCCAACATCCGCGAGACCGATGCCATCGCCCATGTGGTGCGCTGCTTCGAGGACGATGACGTGGTGCACGTGGCGGGCAAGGTGGACCCTCTGGGTGACATCGAGGTGATCAACACCGAACTGGCCCTGGCCGATCTCGACTCCGTGGACAAGGCCATCAATCGCGTGGGACGCGTCGCCAAGTCCGGCGACAAGGAGGCCAAGGCCAAGCTGGCGGTGCTGGAAACCATCAGGGCCCAACTGGACGAGGGCCGGCCGGTGCGCGCCATGGCGTTGGATGACGACCAGCGGGCGATGTTGAACGACCTGTTCCTGCTCACCGCCAAGCCCACCCTGTACGTGGCCAACGTCGCCGAGGACGGCATGGCCAACAATCCCCTGCTGGACAAGGTGCGCGAATTCGCCGCCAGCGAGGGGGCGGAGGTGGTGGCGGTGTGCGCCGCCATCGAATCCGAACTGGCCGAGCTGGACGACGCCGAACGCGACGAATTCCTCCAGGAGCTGGGCCTGGACGAGCCGGGTCTCAACCGGGTGATCCGCGCCGGCTACGCCCTGCTCAAGCTGCACACCTACTTCACCGCCGGGGTCAAAGAGGTGCGCGCCTGGACCGTGCACGTGGGCGCCACCGCCCCCCAGGCCGCTGGGGTGATCCACACCGATTTCGAAAAGGGCTTCATCCGCGCCGAGGTCATCGCCTACGACGACTTCATCGCCTGCGGTGGCGAGCAGGGCGCCAAGGAGGTCGGCAAATGGCGCCTGGAGGGCAAGGACTACGTGGTGCAGGACGGTGACGTGATGCACTTTCGCTTTAATGTTTAAGGGCAGATCAAAGGGGAAAGGGAAAAGAGGAAAGGCCGGCTTGCTGCGGCCCATTCTCAATCGACTCAAGGTTTGGGGGGGCGTGGTTTTGCTCCTTTTCTCTTTTCTCTTTGCTCTTTGCTCTTTCCTCTGCCCTCCTCCGCTGGACAAGGCTGCCGGGAAAACATACAATTCCGCCTCTTTTGAATCCGGCCCGCCGGACCACTTCTCACATGGCTACGTAGCTCAGCTGGTTAGAGCACATCACTCATAATGATGGGGTCCCCTGTTCAAATCAGGGCGTAGCCACCATTTTTTCAATTTTTTTGTTTCCCCGGTTAGCTGCAACCTGTGTAAGGGGACCCCGCTTTTTGCCTTGGGGTCCCCTGTGGATTCGCGCCTACGGCGCTCACCCTTCGGGCGCACGTTGTGCGTCCCGGCCGGGAAGGCGGCCGGTCAAATCAGGGCGTAGCCACCATTTTTTCAATTTTTTTTGTTT
>DRKQ01000252.1 GCA_011051685.1 Gammaproteobacteria bacterium | reverse complement strand
GCGGCATGTTCGCCGGCATCGCCAGCGGCAGCCTGCACGGCTGGCTGTGGCTGGTGGCGGGTTTTCTGGGCGCCATGGCCGGTTCCCGCATCCGCCTCCTGACGGGGCTGGACAAATAACAGTGGACAAGCCATGAGCGAACACCGCCTGAAACGCCAGCAAAGCAAACTGATCATGGGCTCGGCCATCGGCCTGGCTACCATACTGGTGGCCATCGACCATACACGCCACAGCCTGCCCACGCCCGAGCCGGCGGCCATCAGCGACAGCACCGGTGAGGAGGAGATGCCCTGCGGTCTGGACAGCGAATCCCCCTGCGGCATGGATGCCGAAACACCCTGTGGCCTGGATGCCCCCTGTAGCATGGATAGCGAATCCCCCTGTGGCATGGGCGAGGACGAGACCCCCTGTGGCCTCGACTAGTCCCTATGCCCCACCCGTAGCGGCCGCTGCCAGCCTGCTTCAAAGTCTGCAGGCCATGGGCGAGGCCCGCAGCAATGCGGTGTTGGAATTGCTGGGCGACCCGCCGGTGATCCAGCAGGGCCAGCGCTATCCCGCGGACAAGCTGCGCTTCGGCGCAGACTGGTTACGCGCCTACTACCACTGTCATGCCGAGCCCTGGCCACGGGAAGGCGAGCACGGCCATTTCCATTTTTTTCTGCCGCTCGGCGATAAAGACAAGCAGCCACAATGGGCGCACCTGGCGGCCCTGAGCATAAACGATGAAGGTCAGCCCCAGCGCTGGTTCACGGTCAACAACTGGGTCACCGGCGGCCCCTGGCTTGGACGGCAGGATCTCTCGGCTGCCCTGACCCGTGCCCTGACACAACGCCCACAGACCCTGCTGGAACAATGGCTGTTGGCCATGCTCGGCATGTACGCGCCGGACCTTGCCAGCCTGCTCCAACAGCGCGACCAGGACTTGCACAGGGCCGCCCAAGGCCAACCATTGGGCGAGGTACACCAGGATCGCGACATCTACACCCTGGCAACGCAAGACATCCACCTGGCCACAGACTTGCAAAACCTGCTCACCGCGCCCACTACTAAAAGAGAAGCCATTAACTGCTGAAGATTTTTGTCGTATTTCTGAAAAGACAACCCGAACATCTGCACAGGAGGAACCCATCATGAAATCCCTGCAACGCATGACCGCTCTAGCCCTGGGCCTGTTCGCCCTTGGCGCCCAGGCCGGCTTCACCCCTGGCCCATTGGTGGACAGCACCTGGCTGGCGGCCAACAAGGACAAGGTCACCATCCTCGCCCTGCGCGCCGACCTGAAAAGTTTTACCAGCAAACCCCTGTTCACAAAGGATAGGAAAACCGGCAAACAAAAATTGGCACGGGTGGGCGGACATATCCCAGGCGCCCTGCTGGTGAATTACAAAAAGGTGCGCGGCGCCCGCACAATCGCCGGTAAAACGGTGAAAAAAATGCTGCCGGCCAAGGCGGACTTCGAGGCCATCATGCAAAAGGTGGGACTCAACAAGGATCGCCCCGTTGTCATCACCACCAAGGGCTTGAGCAGCGCTAACATGACCATGGCCACCCGTCTCTACTGGCAACTCAAATACTACGGCGTGGATGACATGGCCATCCTCGATGGCGGCCTGGCGGGGTGGATCCTTGATGGCCACGAGGTCAGCTCCACGCCGGCCAGAGCGCCCAAAGGCAACTGGGTGGCCAGTGCCGAACGCCGCGAGATCCTTGCCACCAGCGAGGACGTGGATCAGGCCCGGCGCACCGGTAGTGCGCAGCTGGTGGACAACCGGACCCTGGATCAATATCTGGGGGTATGGCGCAAATCCTATGTCTATGCCGCAGGTCATATCCCCGGCGCACGCATCTTTTCCAACACCCTGATGACCCTACCCAGGGCGCCGGCCACATTCCTGCCGGTGGACAAGCTGACCAGGCTGGCCAAGGGCCTGGGCCTCGACCCGGCCAAGCCCACCATCACCTACTGCAACAGCGGCCACCTGGCTTCCGGCGGCTGGTTCATCCTGCATGAGCTGATGGGCAACAAACAGACCAAACTCTACGACGGCTCCATGCACGAATGGACCCTGGAGAAGCGTCCCGTCACGGCCCTGGTGTTGGAAAAATAATCCCCGGTCCCGGCGCCGGCGGAACACCGGTCCGGACTTGGACTTGACCGGAGCCATCTCGTACACTACGGCGACTTTTTTGCGCCAACGCGCTTCGTCCGAATCAGATTTCAGGAGCCATCTCCATGAGCGACCCCAAACACTGCCCGCTGTTGATCCTCGGTTCCGGCCCCGCCGGCTATTCCGCCGCGGTCTATGCCGCCCGCGCCAACCTCAAGCCCGTCCTGGTCACCGGACTGGAACAAGGCGGCCAGCTGATGACCACCACCGAGGTGGACAACTGGCCCGGCGATCACGAAGGCGTACAGGGCCCGGAACTCATGGAACGCATGCGCAAGCACGCCGAACGCTTCCATACCGAGATCGTCTTCGACACCATTAACAAGGCCGACCTCGGCCAGCGCCCCTTCACCCTCACCGGCGACTCCGGGGTGTACACCTGCGACGCACTGATCATCGCCACTGGCGCCTCGGCCATGTACCTGGGACTGGAATCGGAAGAGGCCTTCAAGGGCCGCGGCGTATCCGGTTGTGCCACCTGCGATGGCTTTTTTTACAAGGACAAGCCGGTGGCGGTGATCGGCGGCGGCAACACCGCAGTGGAAGAGGCCCTGTACCTGGCCAACATCGCCTCTCATGTCACCGTGGTGCATCGCCGCGACCGTTTCAAATGCGAAAAGATTCTCGCCGACCAGATCCTGGAAAAGGCCAAAAACGGCAACATCGATATCCAATGGAATCACACCCTTGACGAGGTACTGGGCGACGACATGGGCGTCACCGGCATGCGCATCAAAAGCACCGAGGATGGCAGCACGAAAGAGATCAAGGTGGACGGCATCTTCATCGCCATCGGTCACAAGCCCAACACCAGCCTGTTCGAGGGCCAGTTGGAGATGGAACACGGTTATCTGAAAGTACAAAGCGGCACCCAGGGCAATGCCACCGCCTGCAGCATCGAAGGTGTGTTTGCCGCCGGCGACGTGGCAGACCACATCTACCGCCAGGCCATTACCTCCGCCGGCACCGGCTGCATGGCGGCGCTGGATGCTGAGCGCTTCTTGGATAACCAATAGCTGGATAACCAAACGGCGGGCAATCAGGAAGGCTGAACAGCAAAACCCAAGGAATTACTCATTGCGTCATTCCGGACTTGATCCGGAATCCAGGAACGTTGCCAAAACCACTGGACTCCGGCATGCGCCGGAGTGACGGTTTCGTTTTGTATGTGTAATTCCCAAAAAAACCCCTGAAGGTAAATTTGGTTCAATCTTCACCCCGCGCAATGCGCTGGTAGACAAAGGCGTGCAACAACACCGACTGCGCACGGTCGGCCACCCGCAACTCAACTCCATGGTGAAAATGCCGCTGTCCCGCTTTTTCGCCCCGCTCGGCGCGAACATTGCGCACGATGGCGGGTAAGGCGATATCGTCCGTGCTATCCGCCACATCGAGACGCAAGGAAATGATAATGTGCTGCCCCTCTTCCGCCAGGCGCTTGTCGGCGATCAACAAGGCGCCGCTGGTGCTCATATCCTGAATCGTCACCGCCGTGGCTTCCATCGCGGGATCAATATCCGTGCTGTCGGCAAGACAGGGACGCACAGAGGCGGTCATGTCCAGTTCCACACGTAGCGCCTTACGCACGGTAACGGCCTGGACATTCTTGGGAAAACTCAAATGCAGATGAGGATAGGGACGCACACTCACGGCGATAACATTCACGCTGAAACCGACAATCTTGTTGCCTGACATCAATCTTACAATAGCCTCCTTGCCTTCACTGACCGGCATGGCGCGCCCCGCCACTTTGGGCGTGGTGACCACCAGGCTCTTGCCCGCCAGATAACCTACCACCTTGGCGGAATAGCGCGTCTCATCATCCCCCGCAAACTGCAGGAGCAGATTATCACCAATCTCCAGGGCCAATTCTTTTGCGGGCATTTGCTCACCTGCCAACGAATCAATAGTGTAAAGTGCCGGAATGCACAGCATCATTATCGGCAGCTTGAAAGAAGTTTCAAGGGATGCGTGGAATTCATTACAAGGCACACAGTCACCTTTTTTATGTTATGAATTTCTCCGCGCCCTGGAAGATCACCACTGTGTGGGGCCCGCCAGGGGCTGGCTTCCTCAGCATATTCTCCTTTATGACAAGCAAACCCTGGTGGGGGCCGTCCCACAATACCTGAAAACCAATTCCTACGGCGAGCTGGTTTTTGACTGGGCCTGGGCGGAAGCCTATGAACGCAGCGGCCTGGATTACTATCCCAAGTTAGTGGTCGCCATTCCCTACACCCCCGCCACGGGGCCGCGGCTGTTGATCGCGCCACAGGCAGGTCGTGAGAAAATTGCCAGGCAACTGATTCAGTGTGCGCTGGACCATGCCCGGCAACAAAACGTCTCCTCGCTGCACTGGTTGTTCCCACACGCAGAGGACATGCAGCACCTCACCGAACAAGGCCTGCTGCCCCGTCTCGGTTGCCAATTTCACTGGCATAATCTGCCTGGCGAACAACACTACCGTGACTTCGAGGATTACCTCGGTTATTTCACCGCGAAAAAACGCAAACAGATCCGCCGCGAGCGTCGCGCGGTGCGCGAGACCGGTGTCACCGTGAAACGGCTCCATGGTGAAGAGCTCAACGATGCGCAATGGCGGGCCGTGCACCGGCACTATAGCAGCACCTTCGCACGGCTCGGCGGCTTCGCCACCCTGAGTCTGGATTTTTTCCTCGAGGTCAGCCGCACCCTGCCGCAACAACTTATCGTTATGCTTGCCGAACATAACCGGCAATGTGTGGCCAGCGCCATTTGCTTTCGTGACCACGACACACTCTACGGCCGTCACTGGGGCTGCGACGCACATTTCGACAAGCTGCACTTTGAGCTGTGTTATTACCAGGGCCTGGAATACTGTATCGAGCATCGCCTGCAGCGCTTCGACCCCGGTGCCCAGGGCGAACACAAGATCAGCCGCGGCTTTCTGCCCACCCCCACATGGTCGGCCCACTGGATCGCCGAGCCCCGGTTTCGCGCCGCCATTGCCGATTTTCTTCAACGTGAAATCCAGGGCATGGAGCGTTACATCGCTTCACTCAAGGCGCATTCGCCCTTCAAGCGAGTAGACTGAAACCTCGCAATAACCACACTAATCACGACGGAAGTTGTTTTCCCTGACTGGCCCCGCCTGTTGATTTGCGTATACTGGTTGTGCTCAATAGCACTCAATGAGAATCATTCGCGACCTACCGGTCTCACAAAATGGCAGGCGCGGCATTTATATTAGGGGGAGGAAGTTCCATGAAAACACCATTGCACCGGCGCGTGTGTGCGCCACTGATTGTTACTGGCCTTTTTTCATTGTTGACGCTTGGCGCCTATGCCGCCAAGCCCGAGGTATCGGACAATTTCCTGTTCTCCGCCAACCAGGCGGCGCATTCCCTGAATGCCTATCGGGTGAATGGCCGCACCGGCATGCTCACCGAGCTGCCGGGCTCGCCCTTTCACATGGGGCGGTATCCGGTGGCGCTGAGTCTGTCGCCGGATAGCGAATACCTGTACGTCACCAACCAGGGCTCCAACTCGGTCACCGAGCTACGCCTTGATGCCCGGCATGCCCAACTGGAGCCCGTGACCAATATTGCAGCCGGCGAATATCCCGATTCCATCACCATCTCACCGGATGGCCGTTTTGCCTATGTCACCAATGAAGATGAAAACCAGGTGCATGTGTTCCGCCGCGATATCGACACCGGGGCCCTGCACAAGACCGATCTTCACGCCGCCACGGGCGATCACCCTATCTCAGTCATCCTTTCACCCAATGGCCGCTTCGCCTATGTCTCCAATTTTTATGGCAATAGCGTCAGCACCTATCGCGTAAACCCACAAACCGGCGCCCTCAGCACCACCGGCACTGCAGTACCCACCGACGACAATCCCATCTATATCCGTCTGTCGCCGGACAACCGCTTCGCCTTCGTTGCCAACTATGGCTCCACCACGGTCTCCGCCTTCGTCGTCAACGCTGGTGACGGCACCCTAAGCCCGGTGCCTGGCTCACCCTTTTTGGCCGGGGCAAAGCCCTATTCGGTGACTGTGGATCCCACCCAGCACTTCGTCTACGTGGCCAACTGGGGGAGTCATGATGTCTCCGGCTTCCGACTGGACAACGCCACGGGCAAGCTGCATGAAATCAAGGGCTCGCCCTACAAGGCGGACTGGTTCCCCTATGCGGTCATCGTGGATCCCAGCGCCCACTTTGCCTACGTGGCCAACAACGGTGCGGGCAACATCAGTGGCTACCGCATCGACGCCCAGACCGGCGCCCTGCAGGAACTGCCAGGATCACCCTTTGTCTCTGACCTGGGTCCCTACGGCCTGGCCATCAGTCATTTTTCGCCCTGATTTTAGATACTTGCTGGACTACAATTCAGCCTGTGCGCCGCTGAGCCGGCGCACAGGCTGAATACCCCACAATAGATGGAATCTGCGCATGCGTGGCCTGGCACCCTACTGGATTGACCCCCGTGGCAACCGCTTCGAATTCCCGGATGTAAGTCTCGCCCTGGAAGAGCCAGACGGCCTGCTGGCCATCGGCGGCGACCTCAAGCCCCAGCGCCTGCTCAGTGCCTATCGCCAGGGAATCTTCCCCTGGTACAACGAGGGCCAGCCCATCCTCTGGTGGGCGCCCAATCCCCGCGCTGTGCTGTTTCCCAGCAAACTCAAGATCTCCCGCAGCCTGGCCAAAACCCTGCGCAACAAGGCCTTCAAGGTGACTCTCGATCAGGCCTTTGAAATGGTAATTGAGGCCTGCAGCCAGCCCCGTGACCACGAGACCCACCCGGGCACCTGGATCACCCATGAAATGAAACAGGCCTACCTGAAACTTCACCAGCAAGGGGCAGCCCATTCCGCGGAATGCTGGCTCGATGGCAAGCTGGTAGGCGGGTTGTACGGTGTGAGCATCGGCCGGGCGTTCTTTGGCGAATCCATGTTCACCCAGCGACGCGACGCCTCCAAGGTGGCCTTTGTCACCCTGGTACAGCAACTGGCGCAGTGGAAGTTCGGCTTGGTGGACTGTCAGATTCACTCACAGCACCTGAAGAGCCTGGGAGCGGAAAATATCGACCGTGAGGAATTCCGCGAGCTGCTGGACATCTTCTGCGAACAACCGGAACCGGAGTGGCGACTCGAACCCAGCAACCCCAGATGAACGCAAACAAGCCCGGGCAGACCGACTCCGCCCCCTCCCTTCGCCTGCCGACCGAGCTGGCTTTTTATGCCAGCGCCCCTCACGACTGCGGCTACCTGCCGGACAAAACCGCCATCACAGTATTTGCCGACCCCGAGGCCCCCATGGACATGTCGGCCTACAGTGCCCTGGTGGAGTTGGGTTTTCGCCGCAGCGGCAGCCATGTCTACACCCCCCATTGCCCGCACTGCTCGGCCTGCCTACCGGCGCGCCTGCCGGTGGCCCGGTTCGCGCCCAATCGCAACCAGCGGCGCAACTTCGACCGGGGCACGGATATCACCGTGCACATCACCGAGGACGGCGACAGCGACGAGGCCTTCGCCCTCTACCAGCGTTACCTCGGCCAGCGTCACCCCGGTGGCGGCATGGACGACCCCAGCCCGGAAAAATACCGGGAATTCCTCTCCAGCCCCTGGGCGCACACCGAATTCGTGCACTTTCGCAGGCAGGGGCGGCTCATCGCCGTGGCGGTGCAGGACGTACTCAGCCGCGGCCTGTCCTCGGTGTACACCTTCTTCGACCCGGATCTCACCGGCCTCAGCCTCGGCCGCTACGCCCTGCTCTGGCAAATCCACGAGACCCGGCGCCGCGGCCTGCCCTGGCTGTTTCTCGGCTACTGGATCGCCGCCAGCCCGAAAATGGCCTACAAGCAGGAATACCGGCCCATTGAGCTGTTCCACCAGGGTCGCTGGCAGAGTTATTCTCGTGGCCAGGCCCTGCCCGGGCAAACTTGTGCACCCCCAACGAAAAAAACTGTTTAGCGATTCCCCCCCCGGACGATAACCCCCAGTAAGAGCAACTGCGGCATGGGACCGGGTTTTACCCGGCCGCGGATAAACGAAACGGGGCTGGTGGTAATGGTTCCTTTTTCCACCACTTATCCCAAACAAGGGGAACATCATGTTGAGCTTTATCTACAATGTCAGCCAGCAGTTTGAGAAGGAACACGGGTACAGCCCGAACACCCTATACATGAACTACGCCCACCTGGAATGCCTGAAGCAGCAACTGGACAATCCCAACGACTTCGAGGCCGTCACCTCCCTGCTGGGCATGGAACTGGTGATCTCCCCGAACTCGGTGCACCCCCACGTGGCCTGGTATTCCGAGCCCTGGAAACAGGCGGTGAATTCCTGAGAATACTTTATTCCACCGCAATTTCCTTCCATACCCATGGAAAGCAATGCAACAGGGGCCTCGTGCCCCTGTTTTTTTTGCCACCCCAAAAGCGTTTATTTTTTGAATCTTGACCGGTTTTAGGGCATTATGCCGCGTGGATTTGGCACGTCCCCACCGGGGACGTACAGGATTCAGTCCAAAAACATCGTCAAGAGTACCGCAACAGAATGGCAAAAGAAGAAAGCATCGAAATGGAGGGCACGGTCATCGAGACCCTGCCCAACACCATGTTCCGCGTGGAGCTGGAAAACGGCCACGTGGTCACCGCGCACATCTCCGGCAAGATGCGCAAGCATTACATCCGCATCCTCACCGGCGACAAGGTCACTGTGCAACTGACCCCCTACGATCTCTCCAAGGGCCGCATCACCTTCCGCGCCCGTTAGGCCCCAAGCCCCACCAATCCACAAGCCAGAAAAAAACGGCCCGCAGGCCGCTTTTCTCTCTATTGAACTATTGAACGCTATTGACCGCTCGGTGTTCCCTGTCGCGGTTACGACACCTCTTCGGCGGTGCGCTGGTCTTCGTTGATGCTGAAGGTCAGCCCCTGGTCGTCGGTGGAGACCGTGACCCGGCCACCATCGGCGAGACGACCGAACAGTAACTCCTCGGCCAGCGGCTTCTTGATGCGTTCCTGGATCACCCGGGTCATGGGACGGGCGCCCATCTTCTCGTCGTAGCCGTGTTCGGCCAGCCAGGCCCGCGCACCCCCATCGACAACCAATTCCACCTTCTTGTCTTCCAGCTGGGTCTCCAGTTCGAAAAGGAACTTGTCCACCACGTGGGAGATGGTGACATGATCCAGGGGTTTGAATGGAATCACCGCATCCAGCCGGTTGCGGAACTCCGGCGTGAAGGTGCGCTTGATGGCCTCCAGGCTGTCGGTGGAGTGATCCTGCTGGGTGAAGCCGATGCTGGGCCGGCTCATGGCATCGGCGCCGGCATTGGTGGTCATGATGAGGATCACGTTGCGGAAGTCCGCCTTGCGGCCGTTGGTATCGGTGAGCGAACCATGATCCATCACCTGCAGCAACAGGTTGAACACGTCCGGATGAGCCTTTTCGATCTCGTCCAGCAGCACCACGGCATGTGGATGCTTGTTGATCTCCTCGGTGAGCAGGCCGCCCTGGTCGAAACCCACGTAGCCGGGAGGCGCGCCAATGAGCCGCGACACGGTGTGCCGCTCCATGTACTCGGACATGTCGAAGCGAATCAGCTCGATGCCCATGATCTTCGCCAGCTGGCGGGTGACCTCGGTCTTGCCCACGCCGGTGGGCCCGGCGAACAGGAAGCTGCCGATGGGCTTGTCGGTATTGCCCAGCCCGGCACGGGACATCTTGATGGCCGCGGAGAGCGTGTCCACCGCCTCGTTCTGGCCATAGACCACCAGCTTGAGATCGCGGTCCAGGTTGCGCAGCCCTTCCTTGTCCGAGGTGGACACCTGCTTGGGCGGGATGCGCGCCATCTTCGATACCACCGCCTCGATGTCCTTCACGCCCACGGTCTTCTTGCGCTTGGACGGCACCGCCAGGCGCTGGATGGCGCCGGCCTCGTCGATCACGTCGATGGCCTTGTCCGGCAGGTGGCGTTCGTTGATGTAGCGCTCGGCCAGCTCCGAGGCGGTGCGCAGGGCCTGATGAGTGAAGCGCACCTCATGATGTTCCTCAAAGCGTGTCTTGAGACCTTCCAGGATCTGCACGGTCTCTTCCATGGTGGGTTCGGGTACGTCGATCTTCTGGAAGCGCCGTGCAAGGGCACGGTCTTTTTCAAAGATGCCGCGGTACTCCTGGTAGGTGGTGGAGCCGATGCACTTGAGATCGCCCGAGGCCAGCACCGGCTTGATCAGATTGGAGGCGTCCATGGCACCACCCGAGGCCGCACCGGCGCCGATGATGGTGTGAATCTCGTCGATGAAGAGGATGGCACCCTCTTCCTTTCTCAGTTGCGCCAGCACCGCCTTGAGGCGCTTCTCGAAATCACCGCGGTACTTGGTGCCCGCCAGCAGCGCGCCCAGATCCAGGGAATAGATCGTGGCGTTGGCGAGGATCTCCGGCACCTCACCATCGACGATCTGCTTGGCCAGGCCCTCGGCCAGGGCGGTCTTGCCCACGCCGGCTTCACCTACGAACAGGGGATTGTTCTTGCGCCGGCGGCACAGCACCTGCAGGGTGCGCTGGATCTCGTCCTTGCGGCCGATGAGCGGGTCCACCTTGCCGGCCATGGCCAGTTGATTGAGGTTGGTGGCATAGCTCTCCAAGGGGCTCTTGGCGGCGGACTCGCCCTCCTGCTCCTCGTCGGGACCGGACAGGGACTCGGCATCGCCTTCGTCGACCTTGGAAATGCCGTGGGCAATGTAATTCACCACGTCCAGGCGCGCCACATTCTGCTTGCTGAGAAAATACACCGCCTGGGATTCCTGCTCGGAATAGATGGCCACCAACACGTTGGCGCCGGTCACCTCCTTGCTGCCTGAGGACTGCACCTGGAACACGGCGCGCTGCAGCACGCGCTGGAAGCCCAGGGTGGGCTGAATCTCGCGCTCGTCGCCTTCGGGCAGCAGCGGCGTGGTTTCGTGGAGAAATTCGGTGAGGTCGCGCTTGAGTTCGTCAAGGTCGGCGCCACAGGCCTGCAGGGCACTGTTACTGGTGGGGTTGTCGATGAGGGCCAGCAACAGGTGTTCCACGGTCATGAATTCATGCCGCAAATCACGCGCTTCCTTGAAGGCGAGATTGAGGGTGACTTCTAATTCGTGGCTTAACATAACTGACCTCACTGGATACAACAAAAACGACTGGAAAAAGGCACGATGCTACTTTCTACTTCGGTCCAAACCAGCCTCACTTTAGGCCCTTTTTTACCCCGCTTGTTCCATTTCGCACAATAGAGGATGGTTGTGGGCGCGGGCGAATTCATTGACTTGGGCCACCTTGGTTTCGGCAATCTCCCGCACATAGGTGCCGCACAGGCCCTTACCCTGGGTATGTACCTGCAACATGATGCGGGTGGCCTCGGCACGCTCCTTGGCAAAAAAACGCTCCAGGATCATCACCACAAATTCCATGGGGGTGAAATCGTCGTTCAGCAGAACCACCTGATACATGGGTGGTTTTTTCAGTTTTGGCCGCGACTCCTGGACGACCAGGCCATCGTCGCGATGTGTTTCCTTGTTTCCCATAGACCCAATTCTAGTTCAAGCAAAAAGCGATTTCTTCAGTCAAGATGCGGGCAAATACAGCGTAATACAAGCCCGTCCTTTGCTTTGCCATTTACATATTTTCCACAACGGCATCGGCAAACCCGGAACAACTCACCAGGGTGGCGCCCTCCATCAGGCGCTCCAGGTCATAGGTCACGGTCTTTGCCTGGATGGCGCCGGACATGCCCTTGACGATGAGGTCGGCGGCCTCGGTCCAACCCATGTGGCGCAGCATCATCTCCGCCGAGAGGATCAGCGAACCGGGGTTCACCTGATTCTTGCCCGCGTACTTGGGCGCGGTGCCGTGGGTGGCCTCGAACATGGCCACGGTGTCGGACAGATTGGCTCCCGGCGCAATACCAATACCACCCACCTGCGCCGCCAGGGCATCAGACACATAATCACCATTGAGGTTCAGCGTAGCAATGACGTCGTACTCCGCCGGACGTAACAGGATTTGTTGCAAAAAGGCATCGGCGATCACGTCCTTGATGATGATCTCCCTGCCAGTAGTGGGGTTCTTGAAGGTACACCACGGCCCGTCATCGATCTCTTCGGCGCCGAATTCGGTCCTGGCCAGTTCATAGCCCCATTCCTTGAAGGCGCCCTCGGTGAACTTCATGATGTTGCCCTTGTGCACCAGAGTCAGCGAGGCACGGTCGTTATCGATGGTGTACTGGATGGCCTTGCGCACCAGGCGTTGGGTGCCCTCGCGGGACACGGGCTTGATACCGATGCCGGAACTCTGCGGGAAACGGATCTTGGTCACCTCCAGCTCGCTCTGCAGGAAGTCGATGAGCTTCTTCACCTCCGGCGTGCCCTCGGCCCATTCGATGCCCGCGTAGATGTCCTCGGAATTCTCGCGGAAGATCACCATGTCGGTGAGTTCGGGTTTTTTCAGCGGGCTGGGGGTGCCGGCGTAGTAGCGTACCGGGCGCAGACAGACGTACAGGTCCAGTTGCTGGCGCAGGGCCACGTTCAGCGAACGCATGCCACCGCCCACCGGCGTGGTCAGCGGGCCCTTGATGGACACCACGTAGTCCTTCACCGCCGCCAGGGTCTCCGCCGGCAGCCACTCGTCGCCGCCATAGAGATTGTTGGCCTTCTCGCCGGCATACACCTCCATCCAGGCGATGGAGCGCTCGCCGCCGTAGGCCTTGGCCAGCGCCGCATCCACCACGGTCTTCATGGCCGGGGTCACGTCCACGCCGATGCCATCGCCCTCGATAAACGGCACGATGGGCCGGCTGGGTACGTTGAGGCTGTTATCGGCATTGACGCTGATCTTGTCGCCGTCGGCTGGGACAGTGATTTTATCGAAAGACATGGGAACTCCGTGGTTGAGAATGACTGGGAATCACCCGGCGGACACACGAAACCCGCTGTGCACCACCCGGCAATGGCCGAAAAATGGCGTTAATATTAGCATGTTGTGATTTTGCCGGCGAACACCGCAATGTCATTCAGGATCAGAGTACCTGGATCAACCTTCCTTGAACGCACAACAAACATTTTGCTTTGGCCCTTGGGGCAGTGACATGGTGGGGCATGACTTTTAACTTCCGGGATCAGTCCCGGACCCATTCCATTTCACCAGGTGCAGCAGATTTCTGTCGAAAAACTTTACATTCCCCATTGCTCGCCTCTCACTGAAAACACTATCTTTTTGATATTTATTGTTTTTTTCACACGGGCACAAATCCTGCTTATTCAGGTTATCCGGATAAACATCAACGCCTTCAGCAAAAGTCTGGAAATGCAGGGAAGTCTAAAACACATTTTCTAAAATCAGGAGGGAATCATGAGGTACATAAAAACACTCTTATCAGCATCTATCGTCAGTATCAGCATGGGAATGAGCTTCAATGCCAACGCCGTTCCCGTGGATATCGCGTTTGTTGTCGATCAATCAGCTAGTATGGGTAGCGAATTTGGCTGGATCCCCAACGTGATCTCTTCTATTGATACCGCCCTGCAAGGCGAAGCGGTGGTCACGTCAACCCGCTACGGTATCGCCGGCTACATGGAAGGGGTGGGTAACGAAGTCGCTGGTGCTTCCACCGGTTTCACTGATGAATATCATGACCTTGCATATGTGGATTTAACCCCCAATGTTGCTACGGTCAGCGGCGCTGCAACATTAGCGGGAAGCGATCTGCGAGCATTTACGGAGCGGGGCTATCATGCGGCCGATTGGTCGCGCAGCGGTTTTAGCTGGGCAGCCGATGCCGTGAAGGTCATGATTCTCATCACGGATGAGGCCGCCGACCAGGGCAGCACCATTGCCGATGTGGGCATGGGATCAGACGAAGCCAACCTGGGCAAATTACTCAGCGATGACAACATACTACTCAATGTAATCACCAATCGGTCGCTCTTCAGCCAGTGGGATCAGGCCGTCTTCGATCAATCGGGCACGTACAAAGGCTTGTTCGATCTGGGCTTCTTGCGTTCCAATCCGGCTGACTTCACCACCCAGTTTGTCGCGGCAAAGGTTGGGGAAATCACGGGAACCGTCACCACCGTGCCAAACCCACCCACACTGTTGCTGGTGATAGCGGGCTTACTGGGAATGAGGCGCTTCCAGAAAGCCCAGACCTAGCCCCACTGAAACGCGCTGTCTGTACCAGCTTTACAAGTTTAGGGCGCGTAAAGTTAACAACACCAAGAAAAAAGGTGTCGCTACGTCCACTGATAAGTGGCGTGGCGACACCTTTTTCATTGGTCCTTCCACATCCGTGCGCCCTAATATTTACCCGACAACACTGCTGTCCCGTTAACTTGCCTCTTGTTTTGGCACAGTCGTTGAAACAACTGGAAAACAGCGAGCCATGCGGCATTGGAGACATGAATATCGCTGGTCTTTTTCCGTCATTCCGGCGAAGGCCGGAATCCAGTGGTTTCTGCAAGTTACTGGATCCCGGCCTTCGCCGGGATGACGAATCTGAAGTTAATGGGACAGCAGTGACCCGACAATATTTATTGCCGGGTTAATAAAACAGTCCCAAACTCGCCAGGGTGCCCGAACGCTTCAACGTGATCCGTCCATCCGGCCCGGGCCGGCCCAGGGAACGCAGGGCACGCTCGAGATCCGGGGCGTTACGCGCGGCGAGGCTGCCGCTGAAGGTATACTTGCCTTCGGCGTCCACGATGAGCAAGCCATCCAGCGACAATGGTCCACCACCGTCACTGAGCACGCCTTTCACACCCTCTTCCGTGGTCTCCAGGGTCAGCGACTGATCTCCCAGGGCAATGGGCTTGAGCAGGCTGATGCCGGCATCATTCCACACCACCCGGCCCACGGCAGAGCGCAGGGTCTTGCCGTCCCATTGCACGTCGTGCAGGTTGAGATTCACCGTACCCGTGGGCCGCAGGGCGGCGGCTCGAGCCAGGCGCGCGATCATCGCCGCGGGCAGGCGCGCCTCCAGGGTGTCGAAGCTGATGCTGCCGTCCAGTCCCAGTGCACTGTCGGCCTGGGCGTAACCCCCAGCCTCGGGCAATTGGACGCGCCAGCCCAGACCCACCTCGCCGAACAACACGGACCACGGTCGTAAGTGCCATTCGAGATTCTCCAGTGGCTGGCCATTGATCAGTGCCAGGGCCGCGCGGCCGGACCAGACACTGCCGCTAATCCCGGAGAGGGCTACACTGTCACTGGCCTGTTCGCTGGCCCGCCAGTGGGCGTAGGCGCGCTGGGCGGGAAAACTGATCACCAGCGCCACCAGGTAGGCCAGCAGGCCAAACACCAGCAGGGGCAGGTAAGAAGTTCGAGAGAAAAACGTCATGGCATACCTTGTAGAACGGCTTTATAAAGTAAAGGTGAAAACGCCGGTTCATCTACCTGAACTAGCGCCGAGTGGTAAACGCAGAGGTCGCAGAGGCGCAAAGGACGCAGAGTTTTTTTATTTAAAAAATGCACTGTGGGTAGAATGAAGCCGAGATAGTTTTTGTCCGCTGTGCTCTGATCAATTATTTTCTTTGCGCACTCTACGCCTCTGCGACCTCTGCGTTAAATATACGGAGCAAATAAAGACCACCCTACACAACTGGTACATACGACAACCCTTATTAAGTGTCTCAAAATAATTGCAACGGGGTTATTGCCCCGTGTGGGAGCGCCTTTCCAGGCGCGAATCGCGCCTGGAAAGGCGCTCCCACAGCAGAGTCTCAGCCACCCGCCGTGAACACCAACCGCGCATCCACTTTACCGGGCGCCTCCAGTGCCTGAAACACGCTGCTCTCCACATGCACGCCATGGCGGGTTTCCAGTGTCGCCAGCCAGCGCACCAGGTCGTCGAAGCTGGCGGCCTCCAGCCACACGCGCACCTTTTGATCGCCGTCGGGCTGGACCCGCTTGAGGGCCCCGCCCAGGCGGCCCGACCTGGCGGTGCGATCCACCAGGCTCAACAGCGAGCCGCCGCTGGCAGGTATTGCCGTGGAGCCAGCGCGACCACGCAACTGCTTCACCTCCTGCGCTGCGCTGCGCATCCAGGCCAGCAGGGCGGTCTGCTCGGCGGTGCTGGCGCGCAGGGTCGCCACCTTGTTGCTCAGCGGCTCCCAGATACCCACGTACAGCAACATCACCAGCAACAGTGTGCCGCCACCCAGCAGCATGCGCCGCTCGTTGGTCTCCAGGGCCATGAACCAGTCCTTCATTGGCCACCTCCCGCTGCCTGCAGGGACAGCCGGCTCTCCACCTTGCCCTCGCGGGAGGAGGCGGAGACGATCTCCACCTTCAGCCTGGCATCATCGATGAGGCGCTGCTTGAGGGTGTCCAGGCTTTGCAGGTCAGGCATGTTCACGTCCAGGTCCAGTCGGTTGTTCTTGAAGCGCAGGGTACGCAGGCTGGCCCCCGGGGTGTCCTTGAGCACCGCGCCGGCCTGGGCCAGCAGGGGCAGCAGGCCGGTATTCCGAGCACCGCCGCCACGCAGTTTTTCCAGGCCGCGCTGCATCTGCACCCGGGGATTGACGATATTTTTCGCTTGCGGGAAGGCCTCGCGGTACACCGCCTCTATTTGCCCCTTCAGTTCCTGGCTTTGGTTAGCCAGACGATTGTATTCCAGGCCAAGTCCGCCCACCTGCAGCAACAGCCAGAGGCCGGCGAGGGCCAGGGCCGGTTTCCAGGGGCGCAGCAGTTTTTCCAGTTGTTGCTTGCGACTGTAGTCGCCCTGCAGCAGGTTGATGGCATGTTGTTCGTCGAAGCCACGGGCCAGCAGCACGCTGCGCTCGGCATCCTCGGTGTCTAACGACAAGTCGATGCCCCGCGCCTGGCACAGGGCTGCCAGTGCCTGGTGTTGCGCGGAACCACTGAAGCCGTCGTCGCCGCACAGCTTGATGCGCAGCCCGGTGGGGAGTGTGTCGCCGGCATCGTCGAGGCAAGCCTGTAATACCAGCAACAGGTTGTCCCGCTCGAAGGCCAGGCCGGTCTGCGGGCCGGTACGCAACAGGCCGCTGTCGCCATCGAGAAGCATGGACCAGTGGCGAGGTTCGTCGTTGGCCGCCGTCCATTGCAGGCCGAACATCTCCGGGGTCATCACGTCCGGCTGCAGGCCCACGGCTTTGAGCTGGGCCAGCCAGGCCTCCAGCCGCTCGCGGGAGACCACGGCATTGG